>LFTO01000017.1 GCA_001513335.1 Clostridiales bacterium DTU086
GGTTTGTACCGGTTCAAAAAAGGCTTTGCAGCCGAATATGTTGAATTCCTTGGGGAATATGACCTTGTATACTCTCCCTTTTACTATAAAGCGTACAACTCTATGGAAAAGGTTTATTCCGGCGGGGTCAAGAAGTTCCTCCGGGCCAGGAGAAAGGGTTGAAATTTTGTGGTTGTGAGGGGATGGATTGGTGCGGGCTAAAGAGAATCCCTTTGATATGCAGGATGTGGGCCCCAGATGGGTACAGGTTGATTTGGATGCCATCAGGCACAATGTCACCACAATAAAATCCATGCTCCGGCCGGAAACCCGCCTCATGGCAGTGGTTAAGGCTGATGCCTACGGGTGCGGCGCAGTGGACGTTTCTCGTGCTGTGGTTGCTGCGGGGGCTGACATGCTGGGCGTTACTACTGTAGATGAAGGTGTGGAGCTTCGCCGTAAGGGTATTGAAGCTCCCATTCTTGTCTTTGCACCCCTTTCCCCGGGTGAAGCCGCAGTAGCAGCCCGGCAGGAATTGACAGTGACTGTGGACAGCCTGGAAGCCCTTGATTCAGTGTATTCCGGCCTGGGGATACCGGTCAAAGCCCACTTGAAATTAAATACCGGGATGAACAGGTTTGGGATGGCCCCTCTTGAAGTAATTGACTGCGTAAGGAAGGCAGCAGATATCCCCGGCCTGGAGGTGGAAGGGATATATTCACACCTTGCCGCGACTGCTGAGACGAATAGGGTCTTTGTTGAGAAACAGTGTGCAGTCTTTTTGGAAGTTATCCGGTCCCTGGAAGAGCAGGGACTCCAGATACCTGTCAAACATATCTGCAACAGCGCCGGCTTTTTGGACATGCCCCAGATGCATCTGGACATGGTCCGCATCGGGAACCTCCTTTACGGACAGTATCCCTTTGGCTCCGGTAAAAAAATGGACCTGAAGGATCCCTGGACGGCACATGCCAGGATACTCCATGTGCGAGAAGTTCAGCCCGGAGAGGCAGTTGGTTATGGGTGCGACTTTAAGGCCAAGAAGAAGACCCGGGTGGGGATTATACCCGTTGGCTTTGCAGACGGCCTTGATATAGCTCCCCAGTTTAAGCCGAAAAACGCCGGGGACCTGCTGCGGATGCTGGCCAAGACGGTTTTGAGCTATTTTGGCAGGAGGGTGGGGACCCCTTTGGTTGCCAAAGAAGGTACGTCCCTGCCCCTTGTGGGGAGAATAGGGATGCAGGTGGCTGCTGTGGACCTTTCAGGAATGGAGCAAATACAGCAGGGGGACACGGTTGAAGTATTCCTGCGGAGGACCACAGCCAGCAGCAGGCTCCCCAGGTTGTATCTGTCGGGGGGAAAACTTTTGAGTGTTCGTACTGCATCAGAGTATAGGGATTTCAGAGGGGAATATTACTCCTAGGGGAGTAACGTATTCTCCTCTTTTTCATACTTTACCAGTAAGTGTGCTTTCAATCAGCGTGACGGCATGAGCCTTCTGCTACCCCTTGGCTTTTGGGGGGCGTGTGCCGAAAAACTATATTGCAAATGGTGTCATATAAAGTGTTTGTAAAAGCCCGCATGTATTGCTCCGCTACGGACAAGCTTGCATGGCATCCTGAGCGAAGCGTCGGGGCATGTTTCCCCAACCTTTCGCTCACTCCAGGAATTCACACAGGACATCTCTAAGGCAAAGGCCCGGTCAAAACCGGGCCGCCCAAAAAGCGACATCCTGTCTCCACCCCGGCTGGCCCAGGCGTCCTGCCTGTGCCTCCGGTTTTTCCATACGCTTTGCCAAGAGCTGTATGCCTGTGTTCATAAGTCGTTCGCGAAAGGCACGAAAACATTCGATGTCCTGGTTGGTGTTAATTCTGAACAAGTGTGCCGACTTAATGAACAAAAGTATTTCAGATTTCAGCTTATTGAAAGGAGTTGGATTAAGTGTCACGAAAGAGACTGATTGCCGGAGGCGTGATTGCACTTGCCGTGGTTATCGCCGCTGCTTCTATTTTTTCCGGTCCTCCTTCCAAAATTGCTTCTGCTGATGGCAGTGTCGGCGTAATCTCTATAGAGGGTACTATCATGGGAGGAAAACAGCGCTTTATTGGGGGTGTGGCTGCTTCGGAGAATGTAATGTCCCAAATCAGGGCGGCAGCTGAGGACCCCACGATAAAGGCTGTGGTCCTCAGAATTAACAGCCCCGGGGGGAGCGTGGCTGCTACTCAGGAAATTGCCCGGGAGATTGAAAAATTGAAGGAAACAGGAAAACCTGTAGTAGCTTCCATGGGGGATACAGCGGCCTCCGGGGGCTATTGGGTTGCCACAACGGCGGACAGAATTTTTGCCAACACGGGTACTTTAACCGGCAGCATTGGCGCAATCATGACAGTACAAAACCTTGAAGAATTATATAAAAAAGTAGGGATGGATTTTTATGTCTTCAAGAGCGGCCCCTACAAGGATATCGGTTCTTCTACCAGGGATATGACCGGGGAAGAGAAGGCAATCCTCCAGGGGATAGTGGATGACGTATTTGGCGATTTTGTCGATGCTGTTGCCAAAGGAAGGAACCTTCCCCGTGAGGAGGTAGAAGCGTTGGCAACAGGGCGGGTTTTTACCGGCCAGCAGGCCCTGGATGCAAAGCTGGTAGATGAAATCGGGAATTACTACGATGCCGTGGAAGGGGCTGCTTCTCTCGCAGGTATAAAAGGCAAACCGGCAGTAAAAACTTTTGGAACCCCTGACCTGTTCGGTCCATTATTAAGGAGTGAATGGGGGTTACGACTTGGTGATAATGTTTCGGGAGCGGGCATAGACGATGCGCCTGAAGCGGCAGGTCCAATGCTGCTGGCGGTGCCCTTTGATTTATAGTAAGGGGGATTGAAATTGTCTTATAAGGAAAAAATGCCAAATGGTGATCCTCTGGCCACAGACAAGGTTGGGGGCGAAGAGGGTAATTCAGGGAAAAAGGGAGAAGAGCTGGATTTTGAACAGAGTGGGTATTCAGGGGAATTTAACGGAGAATCCCTGGAGACTCATTCTGGGGGTTTTTATTCCGGAGACCGGGTGGAGAAGGTAGGTTTTTTGGACCTAATTTACGGCACACTTACCCAGCCAGTGGATACTTTCAGTTATTTGGCGGATGCCCGGCCGGTATTCCAGTCGGTAATATTCGTCCTTCTCGTTACCCTGTTTAATTATTCCGTCGGCTTCAGGGAGATGAATACTTTTGATGCAGGTTTACTACTGGGTGTAGATGTGTCAGCTCTACTTGGGCCTTTCTTCCTATTGGGCCTCCTGATAACCTTAATGGCCTGGTTTTTTACAACAGCCGTAGTAAACCTTATTTCCCAATTGTTCGGAGGTGCAGGGAACGGTCCGGGGCTGCTGGCTGCTTTTGGCTTTGCCATGCTTCCCATGCTGATTACTTCTATTGTGGATTTTGGGATTACCTTTCTGGGCATAGGTACATTTATTGGCGGCCTGGTAAGCCTGGCAGGTTTTATTTGGACAGTAGTACTCCATATACTGGCTGTGAGGCAAGTGGAGCAGCTGTCCCTGGGGAGGGCAGTTGCTGCTTATTTTATTTTTCCGTTAAGTATCATGGCTATTCTCATTTTGTTCATTGTCATTACCATTGCTGTTATGGGACCCTTGTTTAACCAACTGCCGATTCCCCTGAGGTGAGATTGTTGCAATTGTATTGCAGGACTACTACTCTGCCTTCTCGAATTAATAAGCAGATCGAATTTCCGCAGTATCCGGAGGGTGAGGAAATGGGAGCTGGTGATCCTAAAATTTTAGTTGTTGATGACCAGGAGGGTGTCCGGCAGCTAATTTATGAAATACTGGATAGAGAGGGGTTACAGGTGATAACGGCGGCCAACGGCTATGAAGCCCTGGAACTGCTGGAAACAATATTTCCGGTGCTTCTTTTGATTGACATGAAGATGCCCGGTATCAGCGGCCTTGATGTCTTGAAAGAAATTCGAAACAGGGGATACAGCTGTCTGCCAATAATGATGACGGCTTACGGTGAATTGGAAATTATTAAAGAAGCTGCCCAGTTGGGGGTAATCCACTTTATCAACAAGCCTTTTGACATTGACGAGTTTAGCCAGTTAATAAAAAAGGTGCTGGAGGAATTTTAGGGGGGAAGACTTGTTTCTGATTTAACTTGCCATAGGGTTTGTAAAGTGATAAATTAGGAAATGCTCTAAAATATGTGAAGAGGAATCTGTTGCAGCATAAAGAAGTAGCATTTGAAAGGAGGTCGAGGCATGGCTATATCAACTCTTTCCAAAATGGTTTTGCGCTGCCCGTACTGTGGAGAAATTAACCAGCATGATTTATCCCTGTTTGCATTTTCGGGCACAAATAGCTGTCGCTTGACCTGTTCTTGTGGTACAGATATTGCTTCCCTCGGGACTAGAGATAAAAACCATTTTTGGGTACAGGTAGATTGTGCTTTTTGTGAGGAAACCCATATCAGCTATTACAACAGGAAAGATATCTGGGGTAAAGATATACTGTCTGTTATCTGTGATGATTCCGGTCTTGACATCGCTTATATAGGGCCAAAGGAAAAAATGGAGCAGGTGGTAGCCAGTGAAGACAAATCCCTGGCAGAAATGGCTCAGGACCTGGGTTTTGGGGACTATTTCTCCAACCCTGACGTGATGTACGGGGTTTTAGACTGCCTTTACCAGCTGGCGGAAAAAGGTGACTTGTTCTGCCACTGCGGTAATTATGATGTGGAAATTGAAATTTATCCTGACTGTTTGGAGCTAAAGTGTGGTTACTGCCAGTCTTCAGGTATGATAATGGCACAGAACGAAGCCGACCTGGAAGCCCTGCAGGGCATGAAGGAAATAGAGCTTACTCCTAAAGGGTTTAAATGCCTGGAAGGAAAAAAGCTGAAACCCCGCAGGCACTTTAAAAAATAAGGTTATAGGGCCTTTAATGAATCTTGAAATTTAATCAGATTATTTTTGGTCAATCCTTGACAAACTAAGGAAAAAATACTATCGGAGGATGATAGTAATGCCTTTAGTGCCTGTCAGGGATTTATTATTTGATGCCCGTGAGCGGGGTTATGCAGTGGGGGCTTTTAACTGCAACAACATGGAAATCGTCCAGGCTATCGTGGGGGCTGCCCAGGCTGAAAGGTCTCCCGTGATCATTCAAGCCAGTCAGGGGGCAATAAAGTATGCGGGTTTGGAATATATTTCTGCTTTAGGGCGCCTGGCGGCGGAAAAAGCTACCATCCCTGTGGCGCTGCACCTGGACCACGGCACCAGTTTTGAACAAGTGGTGCAGTGTATCCGCCACGGTTTTTCTTCCGTAATGATTGATGGTTCCAAACTATCCTTTGAAGACAACGTGAGCCTGACCCTGGAGGTAATCAAGGTGGCCAGGGCAGTAGGCGTGTCAGTGGAGGCGGAGCTAGGTAAAATAGGCGGTACGGAGGATGATATTACTGTATCCGAGAGGGAAGTGGCTTTGACAGACCCCCAGGAGGCCAAAGAGTTTGCGGAACGGACAGGTGTTGATGCTCTTGCTGTAGCCATAGGCACGGCTCACGGGGTATACAAGGGGAAACCTGAACTGGACTTTGACCGCCTCCGGGAGATTTCCAACCTGATAGACATTCCCATCGTGCTCCACGGTTCTTCCGGTGTTCCCGAAGAAGATATTCGGAAAGCAGTTCAAATTGGCGTCCGGAAAGTTAACATAGATACTGATGTGCGGGAGGCTTTTATGGAGGGGGTCAAGGAAGTTCTTGTGTCCTCACCTGAAGAAATTGATCCCCGCAAGGTTCTTGGCCCCGGGCGGGAAAAGATGGAGGAGAGAATCCGGTTGAAGATGCGCATTTTCGGCTCTTCCGGAAAGGCATAGCTGGGGTGTCAGCCAATGGTATTTACTAAGCATAAATTAGCGTTGCTCACAACAGGTGAAAGCGCTTCTAACGCCCCCTGCCGGCTCAGCAGTTCGCGCCGGACATCTCTATGGCTTGCCCTCCGGTCAAACCGGGCCGCCCAAAAAGCGACATCCTGTCTTCATTGGGCTTGCCCAGGCGTCCTGCCTGTGCTTCCCGTTTTGCCCTGCGGTTTCGCCAAGAGTTGTATGCCGTCGCTCACAATTCGCCCGCAGGAGACGTAGAAGCCTCCAGAAGAAGTGTTTGCGTCAGTCCTGCAAGGGGTAATAGAGACGGATGCGATTGGAAAAAGCTTCGAAGCCGCTAAATTTTTTGCAGCCGGGTATTTTGGTTTTTATCAAGGGGAATAATAGTAATGCATATCCAATTTTTCCCCAGGAATGAAATATTTTATTATTATACAGGAAATTAACGGCTTGTGGCGAAAAGGAATAGTGACTTGTAGTTGGGAGGTTGTAATAAAATGCGTTTATTTATCGACTCGGCTAACGTTGATGAAATACGCGAAGTAAACGATTGGGGTGTTATTTCCGGTGTTACCACCAACCCTTCTCTTATTGCAAAGGAGGGCAGAAACTTTTTCCAGGTGGTCCAGGAAATATGTTCAATTGTAGACGGGCCAATAAGTGCGGAAGTTGTCAGTCTAAAGGCGCAAGACATGATTCCCGAAGCTGAAACCCTGGCGGCTATTCACCCAAACGTCATTATTAAAGTGCCGATGACAGAAGAGGGTTTGAAGGCCGTCAGTATTTTAAGCAAGCAAGGTATAAAGACAAATGTTACTCTTGTCTTTTCCGCCAATCAGGCACTGCTGGCGGCCAGGGCGGGAGCAGCTTTTGTCAGCCCTTTTGTTGGGAGAATAGATGATGTGGGTCAGGACGGGATACAGGTAGTAGCGGAAACGGTACAAGTTTTCGCCCAGCACGGCCTGGAGACCGAGATTATAGCTGCAAGTATCAGGCACCCGCTGCATGTTTTGGATGCGGCAAAGGTGGGTTCAGATATAGCTACCGTACCCTATGGTGTGTTGAAAAAGATGGTGCGTCACCCCTTGACAGACGTGGGTGTGGACAGATTTTTAAAAGATTGGGAGACCGTAAAAAACAAGTAAGCCCTTTACGCAATAGAAAGTAAGCCAGGCAGTTTTGCAGGTTCAGAAAGAATTTGCTTCACACCTGTTTTAGGAATTATCCGGGGCCTCCACCGGCCCCGGGACAAGGTTCGGTTCCTGCCTAATTTTTCCGGCAAAAGAACTTCCACACCAAAGAGTCCAAATCGAAAAATCCCTGGTGTATTTATTGTATCGGTATAAGGAGGTAAAAAAGTTTGAATATTGCTGATTTAGAAAGTAAAACTCTCCCTGAGCTTTACCAGATTGCTAAAGAACTTAATCTGGCAGGGTACTACAGGCTCAGGAAAAAAGAATTGATATTTGAAATCCTTAAAGGGCAGACGGAAAAGGGCGGGCACCTTTTTGCCCAGGGAGTTCTGGAGATTCTGCCTGACGGGTATGGTTTTCTCCGACCCTTTGCTTATGTTCCCAGTGAAGACGACATTTATGTATCCCCTTCCCAAATCAGGAAGTTTGACCTGCGAACCGGCGACATGGTAGCAGGACAGGCACGTCCCCCAAAGGAAAGTGAAAAGTTTTTTGCCCTGCTCCGGGTTGAATCGGTAAACGGAGTAGACTCTGACCAGCTTTCAGACCGCCTGCATTTTGATGCCCTGACACCTATTTTCCCCGAAGAGCGCCTTACCCTGGAAACAGGGGACGGTGATACATCAGCTCGCATCGTTGACCTTATTGCACCTCTGGGCAAGGGCCAGAGGGGACTGATCGTTGCCCCTCCCAAAGCAGGAAAGACAGTACTCCTTAAGAAAATTGCCAACAGTATTACGCAAAACTATCCGGAAGTAGAACTGATGGTACTTTTAATTGACGAACGTCCCGAAGAAGTAACGGATATGCAGAGGTCTGTTCAGGGAGAAGTAGTGGCTTCGACCTTTGATGAGCTGCCGGAAAACCATGCCAAAGTAGCTGATATGCTCCTGGAAAAGGCCAAGAGGCTGGTGGAGCATAAGAAGGACGTGGTCATACTCCTGGACAGCATAACCAGATTAGCCAGGGCTCACAACCTGATTGTGCCCCCCAGCGGCAGGACCCTTTCCGGTGGTGTGGACCCTGCGGCCCTGCACAAACCGAAACGGTTTTTTGGGGCAGCAAGAAACATTGAAGAAGGTGGCAGTTTGACAATCCTTGCCACGGCACTGATCGAAACAGGCAGCCGTATGGATGACGTGATATTTGAGGAATTCAAGGGAACAGGTAATATGGAGCTGATTTTGGACAGAAAACTAGCAGAAAGAAGGATTTTCCCTGCAATTGACGTTAAACGTTCAGGGACAAGAAGGGAAGAAAAGCTCCTTAGTAAAGAAGAGCTGGACTTAATTTGGAACTTAAGAAAACTTACTCATTCCTCAAGTTCTATGGAATTAACAGAAATGCTGATTGATGCTATGGAAAAGACCACAACAAACCAGGATCTGTTGAGGGCCGCTCCCCAGCTGTTTGGATAGAATCTTAAACCATAGGTGACCACATTACATAAAATTCCTCAATAAGTAAAGCTTCTTTCCTTTTATTTCCCCAAAAAATGGCAGAATGTATAGGATTTCGCCTCAAAGGCCATAATAACAGTTAAGTCTGTAAAATGACAAAATATGGTTTAGGTTTTGAGGTGAAAAAAATGTTGCGAAATTGGTCCCTAAGGATTGCTGCCTGGGTCATTATAGGGTGTTTTCTGTTTTCCGCTGCAGTAACCAGACCGGCAGGAGCGATGATATTTCCTGAACTGTTGAGTTTGGTCCGCGTGGAAAACCAGGAGACTGCATCTGGAGACGAAACTAAGGAAGAGCTGTATGTGGTTAAAGCGGGGGACACTCTCTGGAAGCTCAGCAGGAGGTACGGTGTTGATTGGAAGACGATTGCCTACGCCAATAACCTCAGTTTAAACGGTATGATTCATGCCGGACAGACCCTGACCATTCCCATTGGGGAGATTCAGTATCATATTGTAAAGCGGGGAGAAAGCCTGTGGCAGATTGCCCGCAAGTATAAAAAGGATATGAAACTCCTTGCCAGTGCAAACAATATCGTCAATGCCGACTGCCTGCGTGTGGGAACGCGCCTGGTGATTCCCCAGGAGGAAAAAGAGGATGCGGTACCTGCTTATGCCCGCCAGGACCTTCCCTCCAGGTATAAAGGTTACTGGAGGTGGCCGGTGAAGGGTGAAATCACGTCAACCTACGGGCCGAGGGGAAGTGAATTCCACCACGGTTTGGATATTGCTGCTGAAAAAGGTGAGAGAATTTACCCCGTTCGTGCCGGCAAGGTGGAATTTTCCGGTTACCTGAACAGTATCTATGGCAGGGCGGTAATTGTTGACCATGGGGACGGTATCAGAACTGTCTATGCTCACAACTCAAAAAATCTCGTGGAAGAGGGTGACCGTGTAAGGATTTCCGAACCTATTGCTGAGATAGGCAGCACGGGAAAGAGTACAGGACCTCATCTGCACCTGGAGGTCCACGTGGACAGCGAGACTATTGACCCTCTAAGGCTGCTGGAGCAGTAACTGTTTGTCCCGTATGCCTCTTTGTTTCCCTTCAGCTGTTCTTCTGCAGCTGTGTTGAAGAACAGCTGTACCTGTGGTATAATCTAGTATTGTCGAATTGGAAATAGATTTCGGATACAAAGGGTAAGAGAGGTGAAGGGCGTGAAAAAGGGAATCCATCCTGAATACCAGAATTGTGTAGTGAAGTGTGCATGCGGTAATACAATCGAAACTCGCTCCACAAAGCCTGAGATTAGGATAGAAGTTTGTTCCAAGTGCCACCCGTTTTATGCTGGAACCAAGCAGCTGCTTACCGAAAAAGGTGGCCGAGTTGAAAGGTTCAAAAAGAAATATGGCCTTCAATAAAGGATAAATAATGGAGCCCCAGGCTCCATTATTTATGAGGTCAAAGGGGGGGACAGGTTTTGAACTGTCCCCTTCACCATTGAGACAAAAATGTTCAGAATTGTGTCCGTGACAGATAGGGGTTTATTGGCAGGCCGGAATTAAGTATAATTATATTGTTATGTTTTCCTTTATGGCTTTTTTTCGAGGTGATTGCCATGCTCAGGTCCTTCCAGTACGGAGGGCAGGCGGTTATTGAAGGAGTAATGATGCGAGGGCCAACTGATGTAGCGGTGGCTGTTCGCGGGCCAAATGGGGATATTATTGTTGAGCGGGAGAAACTGAACCCTGTTCAGGAAAGATACCCGATTCTGAAAAAGCCTGTTCTCCGCGGGTTCGTGGCCCTGATTGATTCAATGGTGCTGGGTATACGGATGCTTACCCATTCTGCCAATTTGGCTATGGATGAAGAAGAGGAAGAACTCAGTTTAGGGGAATTGGTTTTGAGCATTACCCTTGCTGTGGGCCTGGCTGTGGTTCTCTTTATAGTAGTGCCGACTGTTGCAGCCCACTTTATGTCAGGCATTATGGGATCCTTTGGTCAAAATATTGTTGAGGGGATACTGAGGATCGTCATGTTTTTGGGCTACGTTGTAGTTATATCGGTTTTCAAGGATATTCAAAGGGTCTTTCAATACCACGGGGCAGAGCACAAAGTTATCCATGCCTATGAGGCAGGGGTTGATCTGGACAGCACTGAGGGTATTCAGACTTTCAGCACTCTCCACCCCCGCTGCGGTACGGCATTTTTGCTGATCGTGATTGTGTTGACCATATTCTTTTTTGCTTTTCTGGGGTCACCTCCCCTTTTTGAAAGGGTAGTTTCGAGAATAATTCTTTTGCCCCTGATTGCCGGCGTAGCTTATGAATTCCTTAAATTTTCAGCGAAGCACCAGGATAATTTTTTCATAAGAGGGCTGATAGCTCCCGGCCTTTGGCTGCAGAAGCTTACTACCAGAGAACCTGATGACGGGCAGATTGAAGTGGCAGTTAAAGCTTTAAGGGCTGTACTTGAGCAAGAGCAAAACCAGGAGAAGGAAGAGCAGTTAGTTCCCTAGAGGTGATAGAAAGTGTTTGATAAGCTTAAAGGTATAGAAGAGAAATACGAAAATTTGGAACGTCTTTTGAGCAGCCCGGAGGTAATAGGCGACCAGAACCAGTATCAAAAGCATGCCAAGGCTTTGGCGGAGATCCAAGATACGGTAAATGTCTACCGGCAGTATAAAAAGGTAGCCAGGGAACTGGAGGAGGCCGAGGCGATGAAGCAGGAGGAACAGGATCCGGAACTGGTCGCTATGGCTGAGGCCGAAGCAGAAGAGCTCAAGGAAAAGCAGACTGCTTTAACTGAGCGGCTGCGTCTGCTTCTGCTGCCCAAAGACCCTAACGATGAAAAGAACGTAATTGTAGAAATTCGTGCCGGTGCCGGTGGAGACGAGGCCGGGCTTTTTGCCGGCGACCTTTTCCGCATGTACACCCGTTATGCTGAAGAAAAGAACTGGAAGATGGAACTGGTGGACAGCCACCCCAGCGATATCGGCGGTTTCAAAGAGATTGTGTTTATGATTAAGGGGCAGGGTGCCTACAGCAAGCTGAAATATGAGAGCGGCGTGCACCGGGTTCAGAGGATTCCCACGACGGAGTCCGGCGGGAGGATCCACACTTCCACGGCTACGGTGGCTGTGCTCCCGGAGGCGGAAGAAGTGGATGTGGAAATAGATCCCAACGACCTGCGCATTGACATCTTTTGTTCCAGCGGTCCCGGAGGCCAGTCAGTGAACACTACTCAATCGGCAGTTCGGATAACTCATATACCTTCCGGTCTGGTAGTTACTTGTCAGGACGAGAAGTCCCAGCATAAAAACAAGGATAAGGCCATGAACGTGCTCCGTGCCCGGCTCATGGATAAAATCCAGCAGGAGCAGAGAAGTGAAATTGACAGCAACCGGAAAAGCCAGGTAGGTACCGGGGACAGGAGCGAGAGAATCCGCACCTACAACTTCCCCCAGGGGCGGGTTACAGACCACAGGATAGGCCTGACCCTCCACAAACTGGAATTGGTGCTGGACGGTCAAATAGATGAGATTATTGATGTTTTGACTGCTGCTGACCAGGCAGAAAAACTGAAAGAGGTTGACTGAACAGTTGAAAAATAGTGTATCTAGTGTAAGGGATGCTGTCCTTTGGGCCGCATCCTTTTTGAACAAAAAAGGAATAAATAACGGGCGGCTGGAAGCGGAACTGCTCATGGCCAGGGCTATGGGTAAAAACAGGGCAGCAGTGCTGGCCTGTTTCCCGGATGAGGTGCCTCAGGCTGTATTTCATAAATTCCGCCAGCTGGTGGAGAAGCGCGGAAGGCACTTTCCCCTGCAGTACCTGACCGGGATACAGGATTTTATGTCCCTCCCTTTTTATGTAGAGGAAGGGGTCCTTGTGCCCAGGGAGGATACAGAGGTCCTGGTGGAAACTATACTGCAATTGGGGAGGTCCTTTGAAAATATTCTTGAAGTAGGTACCGGAAGCGGTATAATAGCAGTATCTCTGGCAAAGTACATATCGGGAGTAAAAATTACAGCGACAGACATATCCGGAAAAGCACTGGAGGTAGCCCGGAAAAACGCCGAAGCCCTGGGTGTTCAGGAGAGAATCAGGTTCATCCAGGCTGATGTTTTCCGGTGGACTCCCGCCGAAAAGTATGACTTGATCGTATCCAATCCCCCTTATATCTCCCGGGAGGAGATGAGAGGCCTCCAGAAGGAGGTTCTCTTTGAACCTGTTGAGGCGCTGGACGGCGGGGAAAGGGGCCTGGACTTCTATTTTCGGCTGGCCGAACTGGCTAAAGAATACCTTGTACCTTCGGGCATCCTTGCTGTTGAGATTGGGTACCGGCAGGCTTTGGAGGTCAGGGGGATTTTTGAAAGGGCAGGCTTGACGGGTATAGAGGTTATTCAGGATTATGCAGGACGGGACAGGGTTGTTTTATGCAAAAAAGGGAAGGAATGTAATTGTGAGGAATAAATCTCCAGAGCCTGGTAAAATAGGATTGGTTAAACTTTTTCTCCTCTTTGTAAAAATAGGGCTGGTTACCATTGGGGGAGGCTATGTAATGATTCCCCTGCTCCAGGAGGAATTTGTAGAGAAGAGAAAGCTGATGGAAATAAAGGAATTTGCAAGTATAATGGCTGTTGCCCAGGCCGGTCCCGGAGGTGTAGCCGTAAACTCTTCTGTAGTTGTTGGTTACAAACTGAAGGGGTTGTCCGGGGCAATTGCTGCAGCGGTAGGGACTGTCTTTCCGTCCTTTGCGGCAATTATTCTCCTGTCTGCCTGGCTGCTTCACCCAGGGAACCGGGAAACCCTGGAGGGGTTTCTCTCAGGGGCTACCCCTGCGGTAGTAGGCCTTCTTATTGCTGCGGCCTACTCCCTGGGCAGGCGGGTTATTGAAGATAAAATGGGCGCTGTGCTGGCGGCAGGCGGCCTGGCAGCAGTGGTACTTTTGGAAATCCATCCGATAATTATCATCATTGCTGCCGGTGCTGTCGGGTACGTTTTTTATAAAAATAAGTGTTTACCGGTGGATGAAGAGGGCTGTGACAATCAGTAAATTAATGGGCAAGGATTACTGCGGAATAAGGATACCATGCCGGCCCCGGTTACTATGTGCCGGGGTGGGCTAAAAAAGAGTTCAGGTGTTTTGAAAACGATTTTTTGAAAACAGCCGGACTGATTTGCAGGGTGCTCCTGCTGAAAAACATACGTAAAAACAAATTTACGTAAGGGTTAGGCAGGTTGGATTATGCTTCTTGAACTTTTTATTGTGTTTATTCTAATAGGGACTTTTAGTTTTGGCGGGGGGAACGCTATGTATCCCCTGCTGCTGGAAGAGTTGGTAAAAAACCACGCCTGGCTTACCCAGAGGGAGCTTATTGACCTGTTTGCCTTTGCACAGATGACCCCCGGCCCGGTAGCAACTAATGCCGCTACATATGCAGGGTATAAAATTGCAGGTATACCCGGTGCTGCTGTGGCTACTATTGGCGTCAGCCTGCCCTCAATGGTGATTATGCTGGTATTTGTGGGCTTAATGGTAAACTTTGCCCAGTCCTCCGCCTTAAAGAG
>LFTO01000094.1 GCA_001513335.1 Clostridiales bacterium DTU086
TGATTTCATTCGGTCTTCTGGCATTTGCATCAAATGTGTATGGGGCGGAGGAAGAGGATGAACACATTTTAGAAAGGTTTACTTCATATCTGGATATGCGTATCCCGGTTTTGATGGCAGACTACGATATACCGGGTGCCTCTATTGCTCTTATCCAAAAAGGAAAGACCACCTGGGTCAAAGCTTACGGTCATGCAGATCTGGAAGCAGGCAGAAAAATGACTGTCGATACCCCTGTCATGGTCCAGTCTATCTCCAAGCCGGTTACAGCCTGGGGAGTGATGAAATTAGTCCAGGAGGGAAAGATCCAACTGGATCATTCCGTAGAAAGGTACTTGAATGGTTTTACCCTTCCGGAAACGGCATTTTCGGAAGAAAAAGTAACGGTAAGNNAATCTGCTCAGCAACAGTGCCGGAATGCCCTTGGGAAATGTTTTGGAACGATACTCCCCAAAGGGAAAAATACCATCTTTGGAAGAAAGCTTGTCCAGGGAAGCTTGGCTCCAGCGGGAACCGAGTGAGGCTTTTTCCTATTCCAATACAGGATTCAATCTCCTTGAGCTGTTGATCGAAGAGGTCACCGGACGGGAATTTGCACGCTACATGGAAGAGGAGGTCCTGCTTCCACTTGGAATGGACGCTTCCAGTTTTACCTGGAGTGAACAGTGGTATCCGCCGGTTCCCACAGGTTATGATACGAAAGGGGCGCCGGTGCCGGTATATGTATACCCGGGGAGAGCTTCCGGGGGCCTTTTTGCTACTGTGGAAGATATAGCTTCTTTTGTATCTGCCGGGATGCCCGGCTTTTCCCAAAGAGGGAGTGAAGTACTCGATACCCAAAACATCCGCCTACTCCATACCCCGGCGGTTGAAATTCCGGGGCTTTATGGCTTGGCTTTCGATTACTATGGATTGGGACACTTCATTGAGACCCTTCCCGACGACAAAACGTCAGTCTCTCACGGAGGGCAAGGCTATGGCTGGATGACCCACTTTCAATCAGTACCGGAAACAGGGGACGGCATCGTGATCTTGACCAACAGCCAGCGAAGTTGGCCTTTTTTCGCCCACATATTGAGTGATTGGTCGGAATGGAACGGTTTGCCTCCGNNTGGGGATGAGCAGGATAATCCTAGCACAAAGGCTGGTGTGGGCTTTGACCGGCATGATCATGATCACGGTATTCTGGCGGTCATGGCATTTGGGGAAGGAGCTCACTTCCGGCAGGCGTAGATTTGCGCCATTGTCAAAGAACAACTTTATTCGGCGGTCAGTGGAAGCCTGCCTCTCTGTTGTCTTGCTGTCCTGCCTTTTTTGGTGTATCTGCCAGGACTACTTATTTATTACTTCGTTATTACCCAAAGCCTCTTTTTGGCTGGGAGTATCCATTTTCGGTTTTGCCCTGGTCCTCTTATCCTCGGCCGTTTTCCCTTTTAAACAGAACAAACAAGGGGACGGTTCTATTGTTTGCTCGTCCCCGAAGTCCTGATAAAAAAGCCACATTTATCCTAAATGTAGCTTTTGAATTGGTGGAGCATAGGGGGNNCTCTCCCACCAGTGTAAGTTTTACAGCCCATAAAAACTTTTCATTTATAAAGCCAAACCTTTCGTCCTGCCATTAAAGGCGGGGAAAGACTTTGCAATTAATTCTTGAACTGGAAAGTCTTAAACACTTTTTTCGGATCGTTGTACAGTAAGATCAAGAGCCAGGCCACCAAACCGCAAATTACGATAAGGAGCCCCAAAAGGGCATCGTTGACGCTGAGATCCAGGAACGGTTCGCCTTCCGCAACGCGGAAGAAACCATCCACCGTCCACATCAGTGCAGCACCCCAGTACATCAGGCTGAGGGTTCCTAATCCAAGCTGTCTTTTCGGGGCATTGACATACCAAACAATGGTAGAAATTACAGCTGCAAGCAGGGTTATTAATAAACACATAATTGCAATACCTCCTATTTTTCCGAAGTTGCCAGTACGTCCGATTTCTGGTAAATGCGATCTGCAACAAGAGTCATAACGTACCAAACTGCGGTCACAAATAATACCATTGTGCCGCCAACCGTAAGTATCTCCATCAGCATCGGCTGGATGTCGGCAGGATTGTTCATCGCCGTCAGGAACGGAGGCCACGGAACTACCTCCCCATGCCAGATATGTTCGATAGCAAGAAGGAAAACACCGCCCCACAACATTCTGGTCAGCCAGCTGAGTTTGCGGCTCCATGGTATGCCGGTTTCGGAAGTGGTCGTAGCAGAGGCAGCCACTTCGTTCTTCAAAGCAACCTCCTCTTTCCTTTGCTCATTCTTCTTGATGACAGAAACAATAATCGCTTCTGCCGCCGGTGCCAAAAAACATGCCATAATAAGACCTCCTTAATATATTATTTAATATTATATAAAACGCTTTCGCGCTCATATAAACAAAAAGATTGCCAAATCCGCTCCCGCGAATTAAGCAATCTTCATGAATGCTGTGTATTAAATAAAAAATGTTTGAAATATCTCAAATGTCGCCCACTTCAGCAGGCTTATATCGCTTCAAACGACAAAATCATAATAGCTTATATAGATTATAAAGTGTTCTCCATATTCTGTCAATACTGCGTTTGGGTTGTTTTCTGCAATAAGAAAATCCACAAATCTGCAAAAAGTTTTCCCCAGGCACCGGTGGGGAATTTTTTATGTCACCCCTGCCGAACAAGTGAGTTTTTCATACGCTCACTTTCCCCCTCAAAGATCAGAAGGTAGCAGTGGTGTAAAAACCTATCCAACAGAGCTCCGGTCATCTGCTCATCATAGAGAACGTTCACCCATCTCGAAAATTCAATATTGGTTGTTCACAACATTATTGCATATTTCATGCCACTTGGCCGTTAGTCATTAATTTACAACTAACTTTTCCCGGGGCCAGGCAATTTTTAAATTATTTCCGGCGAATATTCTCTATCTTAGCCTCTGCTCAAATAACCGCACTTTAGACAAAAAATTATTCATTTACTGCGGTAAAGAAAAAAGCACAGCTTCCTTTGCTGTGCCTATTTAATGGTGTAGGGGGTTCGAACCCCTGACCTCTAGACTAGGGGTCTGACGTCCTCCCAACTGAGCTAATGCCCCGCATTACTATCATTCAATTTTTTTGGGTTGCAAAACCTAATCTGGCGGCCTCCCAATAGAGCTAACGCCCCACATTTTTACTTTAATAGCAGGTGGGGACTTATAACCCACAATTACATACCCTTGAAATTAAGGGCAAACCAGGCAGCAAAACTCCACAAGGCTATTCCGGACACTCCGGAAATTATGCGCATGGTTGTGGGGGTTATCAACCGTTTTGCCTTATGGATTCCAAAGATCAGCAGAGCAAGCCAAAGAGATACGCCAAAGAGAAAACTGCCCACTGAAGCTATTCCCCCCAAAAGACCCGCTTTGGCCAGCCCGGTGGAAACGTAGGCTCCCCCCGCAGTTATGTACCACATCAGTGCGTAGGGGTTAATAACAGCCATTGCCATCCCCAGGGAAAAACTGCGGACCATACCGGTACCCGGTTTTGG
>LFTO01000233.1 GCA_001513335.1 Clostridiales bacterium DTU086
CCGCCGGCAACTCCGGCAAAGAAGGCCCCGATCATGAAAGACATCATCTTATGTTTGAAAAGATTGATTCCCATAGCTTCCGCAGCAATCTCATCTTCACGTATTGCTTTAAATGCCCGGCCGTAGCTGGAGTTGATCAGCAGGGCTATAAACACTACTGTTATCACAAGGGTACCGTATATCCACCAGAGATTGGCTATAGGAGGGATACCCTTAATACCCAGGGAACCGTTGGTGATGTTCTGCAGATTGGTAATTACTATCCTGATAATTTCTGAAAAGCCCAGGGTAGCAATAGCCAGATAGTCATCCTTTAACCTCAGGACAGGGGCACCAATCAGGAAAGCCACAAAGGCTGCCAGCAACCCGCCGGCAAGGAGCGCCTCGATGAAAGACATCTCAATACCTGCGATTGCAGGGTGCATAGGCTCCAGAAAGTAAATAGAGGGCCGCATTTCCACAGGTACCGTAAACATACCTACCATATAGGCGCCGAGAGCCATAAAACCTGCATGCCCCAAGGAAAATAGTCCGGTAAAACCATTGATCAGGTTCATAGATAAGGCCAAAATGGCATAAATGGCACAGAGGTTTAGTACCCGCCGGATATATGAGTCAAAGAAATTATCTGCCACCAGCACAAATACAAAGAGCCCTATTATGAGTACGATTGAAAGTATAATATCTTGCTTCTTCATGGTTTACACCTTCTCGGTTGTTTTTTCGCCCAGTATTCCTGTCGGCCGGAAAAGAAGAATTAAAATCAGAAGAATAAAAGCAAGGGCATCGCGGTATCCGGTCAGAGACGGCAGTGAAGCAACCAGCAGTATTTCTCCCATTCCCAGGATGAACCCCCCTAGAACTGCCCCCGGTACATTTCCGATACCGCCGACTACTGCAGCGATGAAGCATTTAAGACCGGGCATTACCCCCATCATGGGCTGCACCTGGGGATACTTTACTCCCCACATAACGGCACCGATTGCTGCAAGGCTCGAACCGATAGCGAAAGTTGACGTGATTACCCTGTCTACGTCTATCCCCATCACACTTGCCGTTTCATAATCTTTGGAAACGGCACGCATGGACATACCCAGTTTTGTATGGTTAATAATATAAAGAAGGATTGCAAGAAAAATAACAGTAACCACCGGTATAAAGAAAGTGATTACCTGGACCCTGACCACAGGTATATTAAGGTTAAGGTTAATCCACGGGAACGAAACTTCAATACCCCCGATGGAAATAAATTGGGAAAAGAAAGTAATTTCCGGAAATGCTTTCGGCTTACCGGAAAAAACGTACGTGGCAAAATTCTCCAACAAAAAGGATACACCAATAGCTGAAATCAAAACGGAATTCTTGGGAGCATCCCGCAGGGGCTTGTACGCCGTGCGTTCAATGGTCATTCCCAGAAGGGTCGTGGCCAGGATAACCCCGATGAAAGCAGCTTGCCATGGAAGGTGAAAGGCGGCAATTCCAAAAAAGGCGAAATAAGCGCCCATCATAAAAATGTCTCCGTGGGCAAAGTTGATCAATCTTAAAATTCCGTAAACCATAGTATATCCGATAGCAATCAAGGCATAAAGGCTGCCAAGCGACACTCCGTTGGCCAAATGCTGCAGCATTGACTATCACCACCATTGAATGTTTACCGTTAAAACCATCAAAACACTTCGGCAAGCAAAGCTTGCCGAAGTAGTTTTGATTTACGGCATTTACTTTTACCCTTTGTTGAATGTGGTACTATTCAGCTTTGACAACATCCATGAAGACGAATTTTCCGTTTTCAACAGTCTTAATTACAGCGTCCTTAACTGCGTCTCCGTTTTCATCAAGGGTAATGACACCTGCTGCCCCTTCAAATCCTTTGGTCTCAGCAAGGGCATCACGGATTGCTGCCGGTTCAGCGGAACCTGCACGTTCGATGGCATCAAGAATAAGAATGTAGGCATCGTAACCAAGAGCGGTAACAGCTGCCGGTTCCCTGTCCGGATATTCTTCCTTAAAGGCTTCAAGGAACTTTTCGGACTCAGGAGTAAATGTTACTGAAGGATCAAAGAAGGTTGAGAAGACAACGCCTTCAACTTCTTCCCCACCTACATCCAGGAATTCCTGTACTTCCCAGGTATCGCCACCAATGAAAGGTACGTCTATTCCCAGCTGTCTCCCCTGTTTAACAATCAGAGCAGATTCGGTAAAGTTTCCGGGAGCAAAAATAACGTCAGGGTTTTTGGCTTTAACATTGCCCAACTGCGCAGTAAAGTCGTTGTCATTGGTCTGGTAGTTGGAGACTTCAACAACGGCATTAGGATCGCCGGTAAGTTTTGTAAACTCTTCTTTAAAGAAGCTGGCCAGACCAACGGCGTAGTCATTGGATACTTCCTGAATTATGGCAGCCTTCCTGGCTCCCAGGTTGTTGTAGGCATACTTGGCCATAACAGTGCCCTGGAAGGGGTCAATGAAGCAGACACGGAA
>LFTO01000231.1:0-17417 GCA_001513335.1 Clostridiales bacterium DTU086
ACGGGTGCTACACCGCTTCCCAGCTTCAAATTGCTTTGAGGGTTATGAGCAACAAAAACCCCTCCTTCTGCCAGGAGCTTTATATCCTGTTGTGTAAGGTGGACACAATGAGCAGCAAGGGTGTGTACGTTGAATAAACCTGCCTCGGCAGCAAGTTCCACCGGTGTCCCCCCGTACTTTTCTTTCATATCTTCAACTTCCTTTGCTGTTTCAGCCAGGTGAATATGAATACCTACACCGTCTTTTTCTGCTTCCAGGGCAACAGCTTTTAAGAATTCCGGCGGACAAGTATAAGGTGCGTGAGGCCCGTACATTGTCAATATCCTTCCCGAAGCTGCTCCATTCCACTTGGAAACAAAATTTTTACTTTCTTTGAGGATTTCCTCATAGTCCTTATCAAAAGGAGTCATCCCTATGGACAAACTGGCCCTGATCCCCGCTTCCTCAACAGCTCTAACGGCCTCTTCCATAAAGAAATACATATCAGCAAAAGCAGTAGTACCACTCTTGATCATTTCTACAAGGGACAGTTTAACCCCCCAGTAAACATCCTCAGCAGTAAGCTTTGCTTCAGCAGGCCAAATACGATTGTTAAGCCATTCATCAAGTGGGAGATCATCCCCCATCCCACGAAACAAGGTCATAGCTGCATGGGTATGGGCGTTAACCAATCCCGGCAGGGCCACCATGTTTGTACCGTCAATAATGGTATCTGCCTCCGGGTAGTCATCCTTCCCAATGGCAACTATTCGATCACCAACAATATAAATATTAGTGTTTTCCCCGGACCGGACGAAAGTACCGTTGCCGGCAGAGGAATCGGGAGAAATAACCTCCACATTTTTTATCAAAATACTCATTTTAACCCTCCTCCCGGTCCCCTGCGCCGCAGCAGCACAGGCAGTCCTTTTCCGTAGAAGCGTTTCTAATAACGTGCCGCAGAAGCTCCCTCAAATCAGTACGGCTGCTGCTCATTTCAGCCAATACCTCATCATGAGACAGGGGCCTGGGGGAGATCCCGGCAGCATAGTTCGTTACAACGGCAACGGCTGCATAGCACAGCCCTTTTTCCCTGGCCAGAACAACCTCAGGGACATTGGTCATACCTACCATATCCCCGCCCAAGATCCGGAACATATTTATCTCAGCAGAGCTTTCAAATCTGGGACCTTCGGTGCACACATAGACCCCATGGCTGTGCACCGTCCTGTTTAGCCCCTTGGAAGCTTTTATAAGAAGTTCCCGGAGCTGGCTGCAGTAAGGGTTAGTCATATCAGTATGTACTACCCCTGACTGCCCCCCTTCGTAAAAAGTAAGGGGACGGTTCTTGGTAAAGTCAATAAACTGGTCCACAACAACCAGGTGCCCGGGTTCCATGTCCATATTAAGAGACCCTACGGAAACTGTAGCCAGGACTTTATGTACTCCGATTTTTTCTAAAGCGGCAATGTTCGCCCTGTAATTCACCAGGTGAGGGGGTACCGTATGCCCTGCACCGTGCCGGGGCATAAAAGCCACCCGCTTCCCCTCCAGGAGGCCAATATTGGCCTGGGCTTCCCCATACACAGTGTCTATAGTAACCTGTCCCACTTCCTCCAAATCCAAATCATAAAATCCGGACCCGCCAATAACAGCAATATCAGCTTGCATCATTTTCCCCTCCAGTCAAATCAAACAGGGCCTTGGAAAATTCTTCAGGCCTGAACTCTTCCAGATCATCAATTTTTTCACCCAGGCCAACGAACTTAACGGGAATCTTAAGTTTCTCAGCAATAGAAATAACAATGCCCCCTTTGGCCGTCCCGTCAAGTTTAGCCAGGATAATTCCTGTAACTTCCAGGAATTCATTGAAAATCTCTGCCTGGGAGATAGCGTTCTGCCCTGTGGAAGCGTCAATAACCAACAAAACCTCATGGGGCGCTCCCTCAATCTCCCTTTCAGTGACCCGCTTGATCTTCTTGACCTCCTCCATTAAATTCTTTTTGCTCTGGAGGCGGCCAGCAGTATCAACGATGACAGCATCCATTTTCCTGGATACGGCAGCTTGCAAAGCATCATAAACGACTGCAGCCGGGTCCGCTCCTTCTTTGTGCTTTATAATCTGCACTCCGGAACGCTGAGCCCACATTTCCAGCTGTTCCGCGGCAGCTGCACGGAATGTATCAGCAGCAGCCAGAAGCACCTTCTTGTTTTCCTTTTTCAGGCGATAGGCCAGTTTTCCGATGGAGGTAGTCTTACCTGCACCGTTAACCCCAACTACGACAATAACAGTTGGACCGGCAGGAGCAAAATTCAGATTTCCGGCACTTTGGCTTAAAATCCGGGCAATTTCACCCTGTAAAAGAGGAAATATCTCGTCCCCACTTTTTAATCTCTGGGCCTTTGCCTGCTCCCTTATTTTTTCAACCAAATTTAGGGAGGTTTCAACTCCAACATCCGCTTGAATCAGGATATCTTCCAGCTCTTCATAAAAATCCTCATCCAGTGTTCTTCCTTTAACTAAAGCCGATACCCGGTCCACCAGATCTACACGGGTCTTTGCCAGGCCTTCCCTAAACCTTTGAAAAATTCCAGCCAATTATTTTCCCTCCTCTAGCCCGCCTCACGTTCAAGATTAATGGCAACAACAGAGGAAACACCCTCTTCCGGCATAGTGACCCCAAAGAGACTCTCCGCTGCTTCCATAGTAACCTGGCGGTGTGAAACGATAATGAACTGCGTAAACTGGGAATAATATTCTATCAACCGTGTAAAATGTTCAATATTGCTTTCATCCAGGGAAGTGTCAACCTCATCCAGGATACAAAAGGGACTGCGGTTTTCCTGGAGGATTGAAAACAAAAGTGTCAGGGCCGTAAGGGCTTTTTCACCTCCGGACAGAAGCATCAAAGACTGGGTTCTCTTTCCGGGAAGCTGCACCGATATTTGGATATCCCCTTCAAGGGGATCATCCCCCTCCAACATTAAGTCAGCCCTTCCACCTCCAAAAACACGGAGATAAGTTTCGTTAAACGTAATCTGAAGTCGGGAAAAGAAGTCTCGAAACTCCCTGCTCATGAGCCCTTCGACAACCCGAACCACCCGTTTCAAATGCCCCCTGGCAGCCTCAATATCCTCCAGCTGCCGGAAAAAACCTGCATTTTCTATTTTAACCCGGGAGTATTCTTTAATTGATGAAATATTTACTGGTTCCAGCTCAGCCAGCTGTTTCCGCAGTGCGTTGGCCCTGTTTTTTAAACTGGCTAGCCCTGCCCTTTCAGTGTAAATCCTTAAAAATCTCAGGCAAGGGTTTTCTTCCATTGTCTCGTCCAGGCGTTTAACCTCGTTTTGAAGGGCTGCTTCCCGGTGCCTGCAGTTGGAAAATTCATGCTCCAAGTAACGAATCTCGCCGGAAATCTTTCTCAAAACCCGGGTACAGTGTTCTTCCTGTTTAGTCAAAGCCCCTGAAACCCGATTTAGCTCCTCCTGAAGTTTGTCCAGACGGGACAACTGCTGACGTATGCTTTCTATACTGCCTTCCATCTCCCGGATCTTTCTGTCAAGCAGGACCTTGTCCTCAAGAGACTTTTCGTAATCCTGCTTCCTTTCCTCCTGCCTGGCAGACATATCAGATTGGAGAACATTGAGCTGTTCAATATTCTGCTTCGTGTACTCATATTTCTGTTTTAGGGCGGATAATTTAACCTCGGCATTTACCAGTGCGGTGCTGTACCGGCTGGCACTTGCATTTAAGTCATTTATAATTTTTTCCCGCTTTTGCGTGATTTTTGCTGCTCTGTGGATTTTTCGCTCCAGCTTTTCATTTTCCCAGACCAGCCGGGCCAATGATCTATGACTTTCTTCCAGCAGTTCCCCAAGGCGGTCTTGCTCATTTCTGATTAAATTTTCCTCCCGCTGCAGGGCTTCAACTTGTCTCTCAGTGTACTCCACTCCCGTTTCCAACTCCTGGAGCCGAAGAGAGAATTGGCTAATTCTTTTCCCGATTAGGCGTAAACTATCCCTTTGTTCTGCAATTGTTTTCTCAATATTATCCTTTTCTTCGTTTAGGGAAACAAGGCTCTCTTCCAGTTGGGCTATTTCCCTGCTTAACTCCTTTACACTGCTCTTTCTGCCGATTATTTTCCCTGCAGCTTTCCTTAAACTCCCCCCGGTAATTGCCCCTCCCGGATGAAGCATTTCCCCCTGGATTGTTACGATAGTAAAACGGAAATTCGTTTTTTCAGCCAGCCGCAAACCTGTGTCCAGGTCTTCAACAACGTAAGTCCTGCCTAACAGGTAGTCTGCAACTGCTCTATACTTGTTATCCACAGTTACAAGCTCTGCTGCAGAAAAAGTACCCGGAAAACTCTTCAGTTTAGCTGTACTTTCACCGGAACACAGCACATCCAGAGGAAGAAAAGTAAGCCTTCCTGCATTCCGTTCCTTGAGAAATGCAATAGCTTTCCTAGCATCACTTTTACATTCCGTAACGATATTATTGATCCTGGCCCCAAGAGCAACTTCCACAGCTACCCTATAATCCTCAGGTACTTCCAGAAGGTCACCCACCACTCCGCAGATACCTGGTAATTCATTGCCTTTATTTAACAGCTCCTGTACAGGATAGGAATACCCCTCGTATTTCCTGTCCATTTCCTCCAGGATCCTTTTTTTGGAGCTCTGCCTGGAATGCCTGTCCCGGCACTTTTGCAGCCGGTGATTTACCTCCCTTAGCTGGGACTCAAGTTTCTTGATGTTTTCTTCACTATCTCCTGCCTCTTTCGTTAAGTCTTCCAACTTTTGCATCAGCTGCTCATGTGCTTTAGTGTCAAAAACAATTTTTCTCCTAAGTTCTTCCCTCCCCTGACGGAGTTCTTCTAACCGGAGATTAGTTTTTTCCTTTTCTGCCTCAATTCTTTCGATTTCTTTTTTGGCAGCAGATATATTATTCCCAATTTTCGCCTGTTCACTTAGAAGCTCAACATAAAATGCATTTACTCTTTTACTCTTTTCCTCGTTGTTTTTTATTTCCCGATTGTTTTCCTCTGCTTTTTCTTTAAGCTGTGCGTATTCCTCGGAACACTTCTGAATATCCAAACCCAGCCGCCGGTAGCTTTCCAAATCGGCAGCCTGCCTTGTAGCAAGATCATTTAAATCCTTTCGGCTACTTTCAAGAAAAGCAGCGCACTCCTCTATCCTGCCCTGGAGCCAGGACTTCCTTTCCCTGGCTATATTTAACTTGTCAGTCAGGTGTTCATATTCAACCTCAAGACGAACCCTTTCCCTGGCTGCTCTTTCTTTTCGTTTATTTATAGTTTGGAGTTCCTGAACAAGACCGTCCCGCCTTTTCAGGAAAAATTGTTCCTGCATCCCTGCCTTTTCAAGGCCCAGGGAAAGTTCCTCAAGCCTCCACCTGCAGCGTGCTGTGTCCAAAAACAAGTCCCTGGCCTTCTTGGTGAGAATAAGGGACTCCAGGTAATCCCTTTCCTCTCGGAGTTCCAAATAACGGCTGGCCTTCTCGGCCTCAACCCTGAGTAAATTCATGTTGTGTTGGATTTCAGTACCCAGGCGGGAAAGATTTGCAGCATCTTCCTCAATTTTGGACAGCTGTGTTTTGGCTTCCTGACACCGCAGCCGGTATTTAGAAATACCGGCTGCTTCCTCCAGTACTTCCCGCCGGTAGGAAGGCTTTGAATTCAGCACCCGGTCCACCTGGCCCTGGCTGATTATAGCCAATGATCCCCGGCCGGAACCGGTTCCAATAAAGAGTTCCCGGATATCCCTTAATCTGCAGGGTATTTTGTTGATTAAAAACTGGCTTTCCCCCGACCTGAAAAACCGTCTGGTAATTGTTATTTCGTGATAATCAAGGGGAAGGTAACCGTCGGAGTTATCCAAATGGAGGACCACCTGTGCCATCCCAACAGGTTTCCTGGCCGCACTGCCTGAAAAGATTATATCTTCCATTCTCTCTCCCCGCAGAGAACGGAGGCTCTGTTCACCCAGGACCCAATTAACAGCATCAATAAGGTTGCTTTTCCCGCTCCCGTTGGGACCAACTATTACATTTGTACGTGGGTTAAGCTCTAAAACCTGTTTGTCGCTAAAGGACTTAAACCCCTGTATTTCTATTTTTTTGATTTTCAAGGCATTCACCCGGTAAGGCTTTTTGTATATTTTAACATGTCCCCCAAAGTAATGGCACAATTACCAGAAAAAACTGCAATAACCGCGCTTCTCTCTCGGTAAAACAGGAAGTCTGAGACAGGAAATCTTTAAAGAAAAGCTTCTTAATGTAAATGTTAACGCACCTGATTGCATAAGACAGGCCGCATGTGTTGTGTAGCGGGACTTGTTTCGCTCAGCCGTCGCCGGCTCTGCCGGCGGAAACGGCGTGCGAGCTTGTCCGTAGCGGAACAATACATGCGGCCTGTTTCGAACTTTCCACAATTGAAATTGACACTCATATTCTGCCGTTGCCGTCCAGTTTTTACTTTCGTTTTTTCAAAAATAAAAAACAAAAAAATAGTTCAACTCATAAATTTCCGGGAAAACTGCTCAAATGCCACCCGGGCAGCTTCCTGTTCCGCTTCTTTTTTGCTTTTCCCCTTTCCGTCAGCCAGCATACGGCCTTTAAAGAAAACCCCCGCCACAAATCGTTTATCGTGGTCCGGTCCTGTTGCCTGCAAAATACTGTAAGTGACATTAGCCTCATAATGTTTTTGGACCAGTTCCTGAAGAAGGGTCTTATAATCTCTGTGCCTCCAGAGCTCTTCCCCTGACATAAACCGCTTAATATCCCGGATTACAAATTCCCTGGCTTTAACAAGTCCCGAATCAAGGTATATGGCACCCACAAAAGCCTCATAAGCATCGGCCAAAATTGATGTCCTTTCCCTACCACCGCTCATCTCTTCTCCTTTACCTAACAGGAGAGCACCGCCAATTTTGTGGCTTTTTGCATAAGTGGCCAACGCCGTCTCGCACACCAGGCTTGCCCTGAGTTTGGTCAGGTATCCTTCAGGCTGTTTTGGATGCGTTTTATAAAGGTACTCGGCGACGACCATGCCCAACACCGCGTCACCCAAAAACTCCAGTCTCTGGTTATGCTGGTGGGGAACATCCCTGTGTTCAAAAACGTAGGTAGGGTGAGTCAAGGCCATATTTAACAGTTTTTCATCGGCAAAATAGACACCTGTCCTGGCCTCAAGTTCTTTAAGCAATCTTCTTCTTTCCTTTGACAGCTGAAACAAATACTTTTTCCTCCTCGAACTTGTTAAACTCAATCCACCCCAAAACTGCGCAGGGCTATACTAACATTATGGCCTCCGAAACCAAAGGAATTGGAGAGAGCAGCGTTTACAGGCTGCTGCCTGCTGGTGTTGGGAACATAGTCCAAGTCGCATTCGGGGTCAGGAGTCTCGTAATTGATTGTGGGTGGGATAATGCCGTTTTCAATGGTTAAGGCAGTAGCCGCCACTTCAACAGCACCGCTTGCTCCGAGAAGGTGCCCGATCATTGACTTTGTGGAACTTACTGCTAATGAGTACGCATGTTCCCCGAAAAGTTTTTTAATAGCCAGTGTCTCATACTTATCGTTCATCAAAGTTGAAGTTCCGTGTGCATTAATATAATTCACCTCGTCAGGCCGGATTCCTGCGTCATTCAGTGCCATTTCCATTGCCTTCCTGGCTCCTTCACCCTCAGGTTCAGGTGCAGTAATGTGGTATGCATCGGCGGTACATCCATACCCGATGACCTCTGCATAAATATGCGCGCCTCTTGCCTGAGCATGTTCCAGTGTTTCTAAGGTAAGGATACACCCACCTTCACTCATCACAAATCCATCCCTTTGAGCATCAAAAGGACGGCTGGCCTTCTCAGGAACCTCATTATTAGTGCTCATAGCTTTCATGGCACAAAAACCGGCCATGGCCATTGGCGTTATGGCAGCTTCAGCTCCGCCGGCCAGGATGATGTCCGCTTCTCCCCTTTCCAGGACTTTAAATGCTTCCCCGATAGCATTGGCACTGGAAGCACAGGCATTTACAATGGTCACATTCGGGCCTCGCAAACCAAACTGTATGGAAACCTGTCCCGCCCCCATATTACCAATCATCATGGGAACAAATAGAGGGCTCACCCTGTTTGGGCCTTTGTCCAAAAGTATCCGGTGCTGTTCCTCAAAGGTTTCAGTACCTCCGATACCCGTTCCCAAAAATACTCCGACACGGTCCGGATTTTCACGGCTCAAGTCGATTCCAGCGTCCTGAAGTCCCAACATCCCCGCCGCAACAGCAAATTGGGTAAATCTATCCATGCGGCGGGCTTCTTTTTTATCCATATAATCCCGGGGATCAAAACCCCTTACTTCACCTGCAATCCTTGTAGGATAACCGCTGGCATCAAATCTTGTAACTGTGGAAATTCCGTTCCTCCCCTGGACAAGGGATTCCCAAAAAGCTTCCCTTCCGATCCCTAATGAAGAAATTACTCCCATCCCCGTGATAACAACACGATTCTCCAAAGAGCATCCCCTCCAAGTTGAGACTGAGCAGTTTATTTGAAGAAAATCCCGTAGACTGACATCCTACGGGATAAATGTATTGATAAAAGAACCGCCGAAATGAGTCTCGCCCATTCAACGGAAATTAGGAATTCTGCTTGCTATTAACGTATGCAACTGCGGCTCCCACTGTAGTGAGTTTCTCGGCATCTTCGTCAGGTATCTCCAAATCAAATTCCTCTTCGAGAGCCATGATTAGTTCAACAATATCAAGAGAGTCCGCATTCAATTCATCAAAAGAAGTATCCTCATTAATATCCTCTTTTTCCACTCCTAATTGTTCTGCTACTATATCCTTTATTTTTTCAATTACAGACATTCTCTCACCTCCTCTCAATACAGTATCCTTAATTTACTGCGTTACCATACCTCCGTCAACATTTATCGTTTGTCCGGTTATGTATCCGGATGAAGGTTGGGCTAAAAAAAGAACAGCATTGGCCACATCTTCGGGAGACCCCAGTTTCCCCATTGGAATCTGCGCCAGGAGCTTTTCCCTGACTTCTTGGGAAAGCTTGGCTGTCATATCTGTATCTATAAAACCGGGGGCTACCGCATTTACCCGCACATTTCTGCCAGCCATTTCCCTGGCCAAGCTCCTGGTAAACCCGATAATTCCCGCTTTAGCAGCAGCATAGTTGCACTGGCCGGCGTTTCCAATTTGCCCCACGACTGATGAAATGTTTATTATACACCCGCTGTCGGATTTTAATATCAGCTTCAGTGCTTCCCTGGTACAGTTAAAAGTACCCGTTAAGTTGGTGTTAATAACTTTTTCCCAGCCCTCACTTTTCATGCGCAGCAGAAGAGAGTCCTCGTTTATACCGGCGTTGTTAACCAGAATATCCAACCTGCCAAACCTTTCCTTAATTTCGGCAATCATTTTTTTAACTTCCTCAACCTTGGATACATCTGCACCCAAGGCAACTGCCTCACCGTTAAAAGCTTCAATTTCGCTGACAACTTCCTGTGCGGCTGGAGGACTGCCGCGGTAATTGACTATTACAGCAGCTCCATGACGGGCAAGCTTTAGGGCTATAGCTCTCCCAATTCCCCTGGAAGCCCCGGTAACTAAAGCAACACGTCCTTTAAGCATCTTTTTCACCTCTTCGCAAGGGCACAGGTATTGTCCAGGGTTTTGCAGTCCTCAACATTTAACACCCTGGCACTTCTACAGATTTTTTTAATCAGGCCGCTGAGAACACGGCCGGGTCCCACTTCGATGAAAGTATCCACTCCCTGCTGTACGAGATATTCAACAGACTGCTGCCACAAAACCGGTGCCCCAACCTGCTCAGCCAGGGAGACCTTAATCTCATCAATCCGGTACATTTCAGACCCGGTAGTATTGGCAACAAAACCGTATCTAGGCTCTTCCAAGCGGACAGTATCCAATAAATCCGACAGTTTTTTACTAACCTCCCTCATCAGGCCTGAATGAAAAGGGCCGCTTACAGCAAGGGGAATAACACGCTTAGCCCCATATTCCCTGGCCAGTATCGAAGCCTTCTCTACGGCTTCCTTTGTACCGGAAATGACTATTTGTCCGGGGCTGTTGAAATTTGCAGGAACAACCTCCCCGGCGTCAGAAGCCAACTGGCAAATATGCTCTACAGTTCCTGAATCCAGCCCTATCACCGCCGCCATACTCCCCATGCCGGCAGGAACTGCTTCTGCCATCCATTTCCCTCTCTGGGTAACTATCTTTAGTGCATCAGGAAGACTAATGGTACCCGCAGCAGTCAGAGCGGAATACTCACCCAAACTGTGTCCTGCAACATATGCGGGTTGTACACCTCTTAACTTGAGCACCTCAAAAACGGCAGTACTGACAGTAAATAAAGCCGGTTGAGTAATTTCCGTTTGTTTCAATTTTTCTTCCGGCCCCTCAAAGCAGAGTTGGCTAATGTCAAAGCCTAAAACATCCCTGGCTGTAGAAAAAACAGCAGCAGCTGTGTCATATTTTTCTGCCAGTTCCCTGCCCATACCTACATATTGAGAACCCTGTCCGGGGAAAACAAAAGCCAATGTCACTGTTTTTTCCTCCTACAGCAGACGGTTAGTTTCCCGAAGTACTTCCTCTGCCTCCCGAACAACTTCCAAAATAATTTCCTCTGCCGGCATTACCCTGTCAACCAGAGCAGCAGACTGCCCCATCATGACAGAACCGTTTTCCACATCCCCTTCAACGGCAGCAGCCCTTAGCTTTCCTGTCCCCAGTTTTTCCAGGTCAGAAGAATCTGCCCCATGAATTTCCAATTCCTTAAACTTTTTTGCCAGTTTATTATTCAGTACCCTGGCAAAATGGCCGGGAAATCCTGTCAACACCGTATCCCTATCCCTAGCTTTGATAACTGCTTTTTTGTAGTTTTCGTGAACAGTACATTCGGAGGCACAGATAAACCTGGTGCCCATTTGTACACCTGCTGCACCTAATACCAGGGACGCAGCCAATCCCCGCCCGGTAGCTATTCCTCCTGCTGCAACAACGGGAACATTAACAGCAGCAGCAACCTGGGGAACCAGAGCCATAGTGGTAATTTCCCCCACATGTCCGCCGCATTCCATACCCTCTGCAATCAGACCATCCACTCCCAATCGTTCCAGCCTTTTAGCAAGGGCAACAGAAGCTATAACAGGAAATACTTTGATTCCTGCCTCTTTCAGGCGGGATATGTGCTTGCCGGGGTTGCCTGCCCCCGTGGTAATTACCGGCACCCGTTCCCGGATAACCAGATCAATAATCTCATCTACAAAAGGCGACATATAGTACACATTTACCCCAAAAGGCTTATGGGTAATATTTCTGACCTTTTGAATTTCTTGCCTTACTACCTCAGGAGGTGCGCTTCCTGCACCGATGATACCCAGTCCCCCTGCAGAGGACACTGCTGCAGCCAGTTCCCCAGTAGCCACCCAGGCCATTCCCCCTTGAAAAATGGGATATTCAATGTCCAGTAGACTGCAAAGGGTTGTTTTCATCGTATCCGCCTCCAAATCTCATTCTGTTCCTCCCCAACGCAGAACAACGGAACCCCAGGTTAATCCTGCACCAAAGGCAACAAGGACAACAATATCCCCTTCCCCTATTTTCTCCTCAACAATGGCTTCGTGGAGAGCAATAGGGACAGAAGCAGCGGAGGTATTTCCATACCTGTCCAAATTGATACAGACCTTTTCTTGAGGCAGTTTCAGCCGCTTTAATGCAGCATCTACAATTCTTATATTTGCCTGGTGAGGCACCAGGAAATCAATATCTTCCCTGGTGAGCCCCGAGGCCTTCAACGCTCTGATTACACTGGTCCCGATTATTCGAACGGCAAATTTGAATACCTCATTACCTTCCATATGGATAAAATGCAATTTATTTCTGATTGTGGATTCACTGGCAGGACAGGCCGACCCCCCTGCGGGAATAGTGAGAAGTCCGGAACCGGAACCTTTGGACCCCAGGTCCAGGCCCAAAATGCCATAACCTTTTTGCACTTCCCCTAAAACTACCGCACCGGCTCCGTCACCAAAAAGCACACAGGTATTGCGATCCTCCCAGTCTACAATTGTACTGACAGTTTCAGCACCGATAACCAGAACCTTTTGATAAACACCGGAGGCCACAAATTGGGCTGCTGTTGCCAGAGCATAAACAAATCCTGTACATCCGGCCTCCAGATCAAAAGCGGCAGCCGAAACTGCCCCAATTTTATCCTGAACTATACAGGCAGTAGCCGGAAAAAGCATATCCGGTGTAATCGTGGCACAGATAATCAAGTCAATTTCCCCGGGGCTTATTCCCGCTGCCTGAATTGCATTTCTTCCTGCCCTTTCTGCCAAGAATGAAGTAGGAGTCCCTTTTTCAACAACCCGCCTTTCACGTATTCCCGTGCGGGTACGTATCCATTCATCAGAAGTATCTACAATTTGCTCCAGATCCCTGTTGGTCAATACCTTCTCGGGAATACAAATGCCGGTTCCTAAAATCCCTACAGCCTTTCCTGAGTACATTGAGCCACCTTCTCTTCCTTTATGGAATGAGACATATGCTGGATAAAGTTGTTGTTGACGCATTTATAGGCAACTTTAACAGCGCTTTTTACAGCATTCCCCTTGGAGCTTCCATGACATACAATACTAATCTTTTTGACCCCCAGTAAAGGAGCACCTCCGAATTCTTCCCAATCCATTTTTTTCTTTAGATCCTTAAATGCCGACCTTAAACACAGACCTCCCAGCTTTGTGATCCCTGATTTTCCAATATAATCCCTGAGAAAACCGTTTAAAAGGTCAACCAATCCTTCTCCAAATTTCAGCAGGGCATTTCCCACAAAACCATCACAAACAATAATGTCAGCGTCACCGGTAAAAACATCCCTGGCCTCAATATTTCCGAAAAAATTTACTCCTGATTTTTTCAACAGGTTAAAGGTTTCCGTAGTCAGGCTGTTTCCCTTTGACTCCTCCTGGCCAATGTTAAGGAGCCCCACCAATGGCTCCTTAATCCCCATAACTGTCTCGACGTAACTGCTGCCCATTACCGCAAATTCCACAAGGTTTTCCGGACGGCAGTCAACATTGGCACCGGCATCTATTAGGAGCTTGGGCCCCGCTATTCCCGGCAGAGTTGCTGCAATAGCCGGCCGGTGTACTTCAGGGACTCTCCCCAGGAAAAACAAAGCTGCCGCCATTTGGGCTCCAGTGCTGCCAGCAGATACAACTGCACTGGCCTTGCCGTCCCTTACAAGTTTTGTTGCAACACAAATTGAAGCATCCGGTTTTTTCCGAATAGCAGCAGCAGGCTTCTCTCCCATATCAATTACCTGGCTGCAGTGAACAATGGAAACATTATCCGGCAAATCACTAACATAGGGTATAACCTGTTCCCGGTCACCCACTAAAATTATGGAGCAATCCAGTTCACGTGCAGCTGCAAGTGCCCCACCCACTATCTCCTCAGGAGCATAATCCCCTCCCATGGCATCAATTGCTATTATCATTGGAGGATGCCCCCTCAAGGCGTTTTTTATCCTGGGCAAACATAATAAAGTGGCCTTTGAAAACTAAATCCCTTTCAACTTTCAGGTAAGTGGACACAAGATAGCTGACTCCTTTTCGAGTTTTAACTACAGCTTTGGCAATTACTTTTTCACCTAGAAGAACAGGCCTTTTAAACCTCACCCTAGAACTTCCCGTAAGTACAACATCAGAATCAATAACTGCCAGGGCAAGGGAATTGGCCTGGGCAAAAAGGAGATGGCCCCTGACGTTACCAAACCTGGATACCATATCTTCAGTAACCTCTAACATAGATATGGCATACTCGCCTAACTTAATATCAATAAGCTCTCCAACCAGTTCCCCCTCCTGGAGCGAACGAACACGGCTGTATGCTTCCTCCGCAACGGATTTGATTCTTTTGCGGACCTCAGGTATACCCAGGGCCAAGCGGTCTAACCGGATTGTTTGGATACTCACGTTATATTTTTCAGCTAACTCGTCATCCGTAAGAAAGGGATTTTCCTTCAACTGTTTTACCAACAACTCTTGGCGCACCTTTTTAGGCATTTGCTTTTCTTCGGCCATGTCGAAATTCCACCTTTTATGTAATACCACATATTAGTACCAGGTTACAGAACAGTATAATATACATTTTCCAAAAAAGCAATAAAAAAGGTAAAGCTCTTAGCTTCACCCATTAACGACAAATCTGTGTTTATTATTCACTTTCAGAAATTACTTCCCTGTCTCTGTAATATCCGCAAGAAGGACATACTCTATGATTCAGCTTCGGCTCGTGGCACTTGGGGCACTCAACTACGTTTGGCGCAGGTCTCCGAAGCCAGGTTGCTTTCCTCTTGGCAGAACGAGCCTTGGAATGTCTCCTTTTGGGTAAGGCCATGTTTGACTCCTCCCTTCTTCCAACATTACTCTTTAAACCAATCCTTAAGCTTCTCCATACGCGGGTCCACATCCTGCCGGGAACAGCTGCATTTTTCCAGATTAAGGTCAGTTCCGCAGGAGGAACAGATTCCCCTGCAGTCAGAAGAACAGAGAATTTTCATGGGCAGATTGAGGAGAATGCTCTCGTAAACGATACATTTAATATCTATCACTGACCCTTTAAAAACCCGGCAGTCCCTATCTTCATCCTCTCCTTCAGCAGGAACACTTTTGGCTTCAACAAACTCCTCAACGGCAGTGGTTTCCACACCAATAGTTACAGGTCTCAAGCACCGGTCGCAATCTACAACGATCCCTGCTCTTACCCTGCATTTTACCAAAATGCCTGATTCCACGTTTGTAGCTGACCCATCGACAATAACAGGCGTATCAAAAGCGATGGTCCTTCCTCCAAAATTCAGAGAAGGGAAATCCTCTTCAAACCTAAAATCCAGGCTCTGGCCTTTATTTTCTTTAAGACCGCTGATTTCCAACTGCAATTTATATTCCCTCCGGAGAAAGACTCAAAGAAAATTATACAAACCCATTAACCCATTGTCAAGCAAAGCTTTCCTCCATAGTCCTTATTGCCTCCTGTGTTTCCAGAGCAATCATCAATTCCTCGTTGGTGGGTATTACAAAAATAGGTTTGGACCTAGAGGTAGAGATACGGCATTCATTTCCGTTGGTACACTTGTTCTTTTTGGCATCAACTTCCAAACCCAAGTAGGTCATGTTCTCACATATCTGCTGTCGGATAGTAGAACTGTTTTCTCCAATACCCGCTGTAAATACAAGGGCGTCTATACCGTTGAGTATGCCAATATAGGCACTGATATAGCGCTTAACATCGTAGACAAAAACATCGAGAGCTAAAATTGCCCTGCTGTCACCTTTTTTGGCAAGGGATTCCAGGTCTCTGAAGTCACTGCTTATTCCGGAAACCCCAAGCACACCGCACTCCTTATTTAAAAACTCCTTTACCCTTTCCAGGGGCATGGCTTCTTTTTCCACAAGAAAGGAGATGATTGAAGGGTCAATGTCACCTGACCTGGTCCCCATGGTAAGGCCTTCTAGAGGGGTAAAACCCATGCTGGTATCGATGGATTTTCCCTTATCAACAGCAGTAACACTGGCCCCGCTGCCCAGGTGACAGGTAATCAATTTTAATTTGATCAAATCCCTGCCCAGGAGCTCAGCGGCCCTCTGGGCAACATACTTATGGGATAGTCCGTGAAAGCCATATTTACGGATTCCGTAGCGTTCATAATACCGGTAGGGAATACTGTACAGGTAAGCTTTCTTAGGGATAGTCTGATGAAAACTGGTATCAAAGGCTACTACCTGCCTTTTCTCCGGCAGTACCCTTTCGAAAGCATTAATCCCCTCCAAGGCTGCCACGTTATGGAGAGGAGCCAGATCAGCCAGAAGTTCAATACCCCTTTTAACTGCCGTATCTACAATTACCGGATGAGAAAATTGGGAACCGCCATGTACAATTCTGTGCCCTACAGCACTAATTTCCTTAATGCTCCTGACAGAACCAATTTCTTTATCAGTCAATACCCGAATTACCAGGTTTGCTGCCTGTTTAATATTTTTTATCTCTTCAACTATTTTAGAGTTTGAAACCGAAGGTATTTCTACAACAAGCCTGGAGCCTCGTTCCCCTATGCGTTCCACAATTCCTTTTGCCATAACCTTCCTGTGATGCATTTCGAAAAGCTGGTATTTGAGAGAGGAACTGCCGCAGTTTATTACAAGAATTTTCATTCCCTAAAAACCTCCATAATCAGTGCTAGGTTTATATTATCACCAGAGTTAATAAATATCCCCTGGCATTGAAAATGCTGTTTGGGAATATATTTTTATCTAGACCTAATATTGAGGGGAACAAGATGCAGCTGAGAACCGCTACCGGAAAACGAATATTCCTCCCCCTTTTCAAGGCTTTTGCGGCCACCGTAATAGCTCTGTCCATGGTAGCTTTTCCCCAACAAACATTCCAAGCCGCATTCAGGGGATTGGATGCCTGGTGGTCGATAGTATTTCCTGCCCTCCTTCCGTTCTTTGTTATGTCTGAACTGCTGATTGGGTTAGGAGTAGTCAACTTTATAGGCGTGCTTTTAGAGCCAGTCATGCGGCCCCTCTTTAACGTACCCGGAGCAGGAGCATTCGTCGTTGTCATGGGCTATTCAAGCGGGGCTCCTATTGGGACAATGCTCACAGTCAACCTGAGAAAAAAGAACCTGTGTTCCCGGACAGAAGCCCAGCGTTTAATGTCCTTCACCAACAACTCAAGTCCTCTTTTCCTCTTTGGGGCCGTATCGGTAGGTATGTTCCACAATGTCTCCCTCGGCCTTACTCTTGCCCTCAGTCATTACTTGGCAAATATTTCCATAGGACTTCTCCTGGGACGCATTAGCAGGAAGGATTCAGCTGGCATGAGAACGATACAACCAAGAAAGGGCAACCTAATAATTGAAGCCTGCCGTGAATTAATCCGGCACCAGGAAAAAGAAAAGCGCCCTTTAGGGGCACTCATGGCAGATGCTGTATTAAAATCGGTACAAACACTTAGCATGATAGGTGGCTACATTATTTTCTTCTCAGTCCTGACACAAATTCTGGACCTGTTGGAAATACTGGACATCCTGGCCGGGGCCCTGCTCCTGCCCTTTAGCAGTCTGGGATTAGCCCCTGAAATTGGAGATGCAGTGGCAACAGGTTTCTTTGAAATTACCCTGGGCACCAAACTGTGCAGCGAAGTCAGCACCAGCCTGCCGATACAGCTCCTTGCTGCCAGTGCAATAATGGGGTGGGGAGGCCTGTCCATTCATGCTCAAGTAGCCAGTTTATTGAAGGGTACAGATATTAAAATCCATACCTTCCTTCTCGCCAGGTGCTTGCACGCAGCCCTGGCCCCATTGATCACCCT
>LFTO01000231.1:17455-19098 GCA_001513335.1 Clostridiales bacterium DTU086
CTTAAACGTTAGTTTCCTCCCGTTTCAGTTCCTCCTGACCCTTCTTTACAATATTGAGAATTTTTGAAAGGTTGTCCTCAAGGGATTTCAGCACATCAAAAGCGTAGCTGTTGGCGCCCTCCTCAATTTCAAGAGCCCTCTGCTGAGCTTCCATAAGAATATTTCCAGCCTGGGTATTAGCTTCCTTTACAACTTCAGTCTCCTGGGCAAGGTTTTTTACCTCTAAATGGGTCTTAGACAGCAGTTCCTCAGCTTCTTTCTGGGCATCATTTAAAATACGGTCCCTTTCCTTGCTGACCCACTGGGCCTGGCGCAGTTCCTCGGGTAACAGGCTCCTGATCCTGTCCACCCGGTCAAGCAGAGCCTCTGCTTCAATGATTACCTTTCCGGTCAAGGGAACACGCCCACTGCCGTCAACTAGCTCTTCAATCTCGTCCAAAACTTTCATAACCTCCACAAAATCTCCTCCTCCCAATATTCTTTACAAAAACAAAAACCAGGTTTTTGTATCTCCATAGGTTTTAATTTTTATTTCCTTGAAGCAGTCTAAATTCTCACTGAATTCAAATTGTGAACCGGTCTCATAAACCATAACCCCCATTGGCACCAACAGGCCATTGGCGAGGATTAACCCAACCAGTTCATTATGAAATGCTGCGCGATAGGGAGGATCCGCAAAAATTATTCTGTAGCCCTGGGCTTGTCCCCCAAGCCTACGGCAGACACGGAATACGTCCCCTTTTAATACCCTGGAGTTTTCAACCTCATTTACTAACTCCAAATTCGATTTTATTAAATTAATTGCATCAAAATCCCTATCTACAAAAGTTACGTGTGCAGCCCCACGGCTTAACGCCTCTATTCCCATTGCCCCGCTGCCGGCAAACAGGTCAAGGACGACAGAGTCTTCTAACCTATCTGCCAGGACATTAAAAATAGATTCTCTGACTTTGTCGGTTGTGGGACGGATCTTTAAACCTTTTACCGGTTTAAGTTTTCTTCCCTTATGTATTCCACCAATTATTCTCAATGCTGTCACCTAAGGCAAATTATAACATATGTTAAACAGAAAAAAATTTACTAAAATTTTTTACTTTTTTCAGTATATTATGTGTGCCATCTGAACACAATATCAGATGTAAAACGTAATATTTTACAGAAGAGCTTTGAGGTTATTTAACAAAATAACCCTCCCCCATGAGCTCTTCCTCCGGTTTCTCCTCTCCCAAGTTGCCGGTAAAACGGCAACTACAAAACCCACAGGCCTAACCTCCTGTGGGTTTTTGTAATTCAAGGCTTTACATCGGCTTTTTCGGCTTATTTTTATCCATGGCATTAAAACGGACTTTGTTCTGACACATTTCACATACATATGTGGTGTTTGATCTGGCAATCTTCATATAATCTTTATGGATTTTAGTGATTACATCTATTTTTCCGCAAAGAGAGCATCTGACCTCCATAATACTTCCCCCCTATTCCAATTAAAAATTCTACACAATAAAGCAATTTCCTCTCCATCTTTCAGTAAATAGAAACCAACATTGCCACAGGCAGCCAATAACCGTCTATTTATCGTATAGTTGAGTCAGAAATTGGTTAACTTATTCATAAAAGTTGCGAGGTGATTGTAATGCCTGTTT
>LFTO01000080.1 GCA_001513335.1 Clostridiales bacterium DTU086
TCCGGCGTTGTAACGGGAATTAAATAATTCGTATAAATTGAAAGTGGAAGCCTATTTCTAAACCTTGCGCTGGAATTAATAGCGTTCTCGTATTGAGAGGTTGTTAAATATCAGAAGGGAATTTTGTAGTAACTGGCTTGTGCCAGTTACTACTTTTATGTATGCTGAATGTGTGCTGTTGTGGAAGTATGCCTTTTTAGCTTCCAAAAGTTTCAAACAGGTCGACTGAAGGCGGGTTTTTTGCAGAGCAGCCGTGAATTTCCTTAATATTGACAGTGGTTTTGTTTTATGCTACATTGTAAAAAGTGACCAATAATCAGTGTCTAAGTCCTTTTTTTTCTCCTTTGCTCTTTTTTATGGTAAAATGGAGCCTGATTGAGTTTAGGACTTGTATTTTTNNTTGATAAAGGAAAATCGGCGCTAATGCTTGAACCAGGAGGTGCTTAAAAAATGCGAGTAGGAATTACATTATCTTGTGTAGATTGTAAACAGCGCAATTATACTACTACCAAGAATAAAAAGAATGATCCGGATAGATTGGAAATGAAAAAATACTGTCCGTTCTGTAAAAAGCATACCCCCCATAAGGAGACAAAGTAACCCCTATTCCTAAGGATGTGAAACAATGGCGTCTAAAGTACCGGCAAAACAAAAGAGCGGTTCAAGGCCTATCAGGTTTTTCAAAAATGTATGGTCTGAACTGAAAAAAGTAAGCTGGCCCAACAAAAAGGAAATGTCAACATATACCATAGTTGTTGTTATTTCCGTAGTTCTTGTTGCTGTGGTTTTATGGTTGTTTGATTCAATTTTTAGCTTCCTGCTGGGGCTCATACTGTAAACAGGTTCAAGGAGGTCGGGGACGTGACTGAAACCGTTGATAACGGATCCCTGGAAGCTGTTAATACTGAACCGGTTGATATTGAGGTTGCAGATGGTATTGATAACAAAGAGTGGTTTGTTATCCATACTTATTCCGGTTATGAAAATAAGGTAAAGGCTAATCTTGAAAAAAGAGTGGAGTCCATGAATATGGGCGACAAAATTTTCAGGATTCTTGTTCCTGTGGAGGATGAGCTGCAGGTAAGCGGTGGCAAACAAAAGGTCGTCAAGAAAAAGGTTTACCCGGGATACGTTCTTGTGGAGATGGTAATGACTGATGATTCCTGGTACGTTGTCCGCAATACACCGGGTGTAACGGGATTTGTGGGCACGGGTTCTAAACCTATTCCCCTGCGGGAGAGCGAAGTGCACAAAATTCTCCAGTACATGGGTTTAGAAGAAAGAAAACCAAGAATAGATTTTACCATAGGTGAGAACGTAAGGGTAATCAGTGGTCCATTTGAGAATTTTATCGGTGCCATTGATGAGATTTACCCGGACAAGGGCAAAGTAAAGGTCATGGTATCTATGTTTGGGCGGGAGACTCCCGTGGAATTGGAGTATACCCAGGTAACAAAAGTTGAATAGTATTTGAGGGAGGTGTTTTAGTAAATGGCGAAGAAAGTAATCGGGCTAATTAAACTGCAAGTTCCTGCTGGAAAAGCTAACCCGGCTCCTCCTGTGGGGCCTGCTCTGGGCCAGCATGGTGTGAATATTATGGCTTTTTGCAAGGAATTTAATGAAAAAACTGCCAAGCAGGCAGGGATGATAATTCCTGTTGAAATTACCGTTTTCGAAGACAGGTCTTTTAGCTTTATCACCAAAACTCCTCCTGCGGCAGTTCTGCTTAAAAAAGCTGCCGGGATTGACAAGGCATCCGGCCAGCCGAACAGGAACAAGGTCGCTACCGTATCCCGTGATAAGGTAAGGGAAATTGCGGAGCTCAAAATGGTAGACCTCAATGCTACTGATGTTGAAGCTGCTATTAGGATGATTGAAGGAACTGCCCGCAGTATGGGTATTGTTGTTGAGGCATAAGATTTTTTCAAATAAGTGGGAGGATGAAATCCGCTAACACCACAAGGAGGCAGATATTATGGCAAAAAGAAGCAAGGGTTTTAAAGAAGCCCAGGCAAAAGTGGACAGGACAAAAGTCTATGAACCTAAAGAAGCTTTTGCCCTGTTAAAAGACGCATCCTTTGTAAAATTTGATGAAACGGTGGATGCTGCGGTGCGTTTGGGTGTTGACCCCCGCCACGCTGACCAGAAGGTCAGGGGCACAATGGTTTTACCTCACGGTACCGGTCAAAGCCGCAAGGTGCTGGTATTTGCAAAAGGGGAAAAAGCGCAGGAAGCAGAAGATGCCGGGGCAGATTATGTAGGCGCTGAAGAGCTTGCAGAAAAGATTACCGGTGGATGGCTGGATTTCGATATTGCCATTGCAACCCCTGATATGATGGGTGTTGTGGGCAAGCTGGGCCGGATTCTTGGACCAAGAGGGCTCATGCCCAACCCCAAGGTAGGAACTGTTACCAACGATGTAGCCAAAACAGTTGAAGAGAGTAAGGCCGGCAAGATAGAATATAATGTGGACAAAGCCGGTATTGTTCACGTTCCCATCGGGAAAGTTTCCTTTGAAGTTGAAAAACTTGAGGAGAACTATCGTGCCCTGATAAGTGCTCTGCTTAAAGCTAAGCCTGCGGCTGCAAAGGGCCAGTATTTACGGAGTGCCCATGTAAGCTCTACTATGGGGCCGGGCATAAAAATTTCTACAAGCATATTTTAATTGACGGGTATTCCATTCAGTGATAAACTCTGAGTGACATAACTGCATAAACCGTAGACAGCAGGTGCTGATGCTTAAAGGTAAACCGCCTGCCGAGGTAAGATTTTTCCCGGTTAACCGGGATATGAGTTTGTTTAACTCGGTCAAAGCCTCCGCTGTCTGCGGGGGTTTTATTTTTTACAAAGTTCACAGAAGGAGGTGTAATGTTTGTCCAAGCAAAGAGAAGAAAAAGCGGCTGCAGTAGAGTTGATTAAAGAAAGCCTCCAAAATGCCCAGGGTTCCATTCTGACAGACTATAGAGGGTTAACTGTTGCCGAGATGAATGAACTCCGCAGAAAGCTGCGGGAGGCAAACGTTGAATTCAAAGTTGTCAAGAACACTCTTACATGGAGAGCTGCCAAAGACCTGGGGCTTAACGATTTAGAACCAATTTTGGAAGGCCCCACCGCCATTGCTTTTGGGCTTACTGACCCGGTAGCCCCGGCCAAGATAATTTCGGAGTTTGCAAAAAGTCACAAAGCCCTTGAAATTAAAGCCGGGATATTGGAAGGCAGCGTTATTCCCATAGAAAAAGTAAAAGCCCTGGCGGATCTGCCGTCTAAAGAACAGCTCCTTGGCCAGGTTGCCGCTGTAATGCAGGCTCCTATTGCGAACCTTGTTAACGTTCTGCAGGCTCCTATCAGGAACCTTGCTTATGCTGTTGACGCACTGCGGGAAAAGAGAGAGCAGGAAGCTTAGATTAAATACAAATTAAAGGAGGATTAATTTAGAATGTCCAAAGTTGAAGATGTATTGAATATTGTAAAGGAAATGAGTGTACTGGAACTTTCCGAACTGGTTAAAGCTTTTGAAGAAGAGTTTGGTGTAACAGCCGCTGCTCCCATGGCTGTGCCCATGGCAGGTGTAGCACCCGGTGGTGCTGCCGCTGAACCGGAAGAAGAAAAGACTGAGTTTGATGTTATCCTTAAAGCTGCCGGAGAGAAGAAAATCAACGTTATTAAAGTTGTCCGTGAGCTGACTACTCTTGGACTTAAGGAAGCCAAAACCCTTGTTGATGAAGCTCCCAACCCTGTAAAAGAGGGCGTCAGCAAGGAAGAAGCCGAAGCAATTAAAGCCAAACTTGAAGAAGCAGGGGCCAGTGTAGAAATCAAATAGTTCCCCATACTTGAAGCGAAAGTCCGCCTGCTAAAAGGGGCAGTTACTACCTGGGCGGGCGGACTTTTTTAATTCTTTACCTACCCTAAAACATGCCTATTACCCCTAATAACAAGGCCAACCTTGGCTAAGACAAATAAAATAAAATTTAGCTTGACACTTGACCAACGTTTGTGCTACCATAATAAAATGCCTTTAATTGTCTTGCCATAAACAGCCATATTTTCAAAAAACATTTTGACCTGATTACTTAACTGAATATTTGGTTTGAAGTTTGGAAAAAATATCTAGATACTGGGCAAATTTGTGCTCGGGGCTTTTACAATTTCCACTGGGGGTGATTACTTGTCTTTCCCGGTACGCAAAGGCAACAGAGAACGTTGGAGTTTTTCCAGAATCACTGAAATTCTTGAAATGCCGGATCTTATTGAAATCCAGAAAAATTCTTACAAGTGGTTTCTTGAAACCGGTCTTAAAGAGATGTTTAACGACATTTCACCGATTCAGGATTTTACTGGTAATTTAGTGTTGGAGTTTAGCAGCTACTCCCTTGGTGATCCAAATCACACTGTTGAAGACTGTAAAGAACGGGATATGACATATTCTGCACCTTTGCGGGTTAAGGTAAGACTAATTAACCAGGAAACGGGAGAAGTCAAGGAACAGGAAGTTTTTATGGGTGATTTCCCGTTGATGACTGAAAAGGGCACCTTTATTATTAACGGTGCTGAAAGAGTAATCGTCAGCCAGCTGGTTCGTTCTCCCGGGGTGTATTATTCAGAGCATGTAGACCCCTCGGGTGTGAAAAATTACGAGGCCACCATTATACCCAACAGAGGGGCCTGGCTGGAATTTGAAAGCGATGTTAACGGTAATATTTATGTCCGTGTAGACCGGACAAGAAAATTGCCTGTAACCGTCCTCATCCGGGCTCTTGGCTATAGTACTGACAGTACGATTCTGGATTTATTCGATAACAACCAGTACATACAGAACACACTGGATAAGGACAATACCCATTCGGAAGATGATGCCCTTATTGAGGTTTACAAGCGGCTTAGGCCCGGTGAGCCTCCAACTGTCGATAGTGCAAAAGCTCTTTTAGAAAATCTGTTCTTTGATCCCAAGCGTTATGACCTAGGGAACGTAGGACGCTATAAACTTAATTCTAAGCTGGAGCACGGCGTATTATACAACCCTGATTCTGAGGAAAAAGAATATATCAGGCATTTGACCAAAGAGGATATTATTGCTGCAGTTAAATATTTCCTGAAACTTATGGACGGGGAAGCTGCCCCTGATGATATTGACCACCTGGGCAACAGGCGCCTGAGATCCGTAGGGGAACTGCTGCAAAACCAGTTCCGTATCGGGCTGTCCAGGATGGAACGGGTTGTCAGGGAAAGAATGACTATTCAGGATGTTGAAGTTATTACTCCGCAGATGCTGATTAATATACGTCCGGTAGTTGCCGCTATTAAGGAATTCTTTGGCAGCAGCCAGCTTTCACAATTTATGGATCAGACAAACCCTCTTGCTGAGCTTACCCATAAGAGGCGCTTGAGCGCCCTGGGGACGGGGGGGTTAAGCCGTGAGCGCGCAGGTTTTGAAGTTCGTGACGTGCACCATTCCCACTATGGCAGGATATGTCCTATTGAGACACCGGAAGGCCCCAACATCGGTTTAATCGGTTCTCTGGGGACTTATGCCCGGATTAATGAATTCGGTTTTATTGAAACCCCATATAGAAAAGTGGATAAGGAAAAAGGGGTTGTTACAGACCAAATTGACTACCTTACTGCTGATGAGGAGGACAAATATATTATCGCCCAGGCGAACGTTCCTTTGGATGATGAAGGGCGGTTCCTAGAAGAAAAAGTTAATGCCCGGGCGCCGGAAATAGCTGTCGTTCCTGCAAACAGGATTGACTATATGGACGTTTCTCCCAAGCAGGTTGTCAGTGTGGCTACTGCCCTGATACCCTTCCTGGAGCATGATGACGCCAACCGCGCCCTTATGGGCGCCAACATGCAGCGCCAGGCAGTGCCCCTTCTTCAAACAGAGGCTCCCCTGGTGGGAACGGGTATGGAGTGGAAAACAGCCCTTGATTCAGGCACCGTAGTTATTGCCAAAAATTCAGGAGTTGTTGAACGGGTAAACGGCGGGACAATCTATATTCGCAACGATGCCGGAGAACTGGATACTTACAGGCTTTCCAAGTTTGAACGGTCAAACCATGGGACATGTATCAACCAGAAACCAATTGTCAGAAAAGGCCAGCGTGTAGAAAAAGGGACTGTTATTGCTGATGGTCCTTCCACTGACCAGGGCGAGCTGGCTCTGGGACGGAACGTTCTTGTGGCTTTTATGCCCTGGGAAGGCTATAACTATGAAGATGCTATTTTGATAAGCGATAAGCTGGTGGAGGATGATATTTTTACCTCTATTCATATTGAAGAGCATGAATGCGATGCCCGGGACACAAAGTTGGGGCCGGAGGAAATAACCCGGGATATTCCAAACGTTGGGGAAGACGTGCTCAAGGATCTGGATGAACGGGGGATTATTCGTGTTGGTGCAGAGGTAAGGCCCAGCGATATCCTTGTAGGAAAGGTTACCCCTAAAGGGGAGACGGAACTGACTGCTGAAGAACGCCTTTTGAGGGCAATTTTTGGTGAGAAAGCCAGGGAAGTTCGCGATACTTCACTGAGAGTGCCCCATGGTGAAAGCGGTAAAGTTGTGGACGTGAAGGTCTTCTCCCGGGACAACGGGGATGAACTTGCTCCGGGGGTCAACCAGCTGGTAAGGGTATATGTTGCCCAGAAAAGAAAGATTTCGGAGGGCGACAAAATGGCTGGGCGCCACGGGAATAAAGGCGTTATTTCCCGGATAATGCCCGAAGAGGATATGCCTTTCCTCCCCGACGGCAGGCCGGTTCAAATTGTATTGAACCCCCTTGGAGTTCCTTCGAGAATGAATATCGGACAAGTGTTGGAATGCCATTTGGGCTGGGCGGCAAAAGCCCTTGACCGCTATATGGCCACCCCTGTCTTTGACGGGGCAACGGAAGAGGATATCAGAGAACTGTTCAAAGAGGCGGGACTGCCTGAAAATGGAAAAACAAAGCTCCGTGACGGGCGAACGGGAGAATATTTCGACAGCGAAGTAACAGTGGGTTACGTGTATATGCTCAAACTTCACCACCTGGTGGACGATAAGATTCATGCCCGCTCCACGGGCCCTTATTCGCTGGTTACCCAGCAGCCTTTAGGAGGCAAGGCCCAGTTCGGAGGTCAGCGTTTCGGAGAAATGGAAGTTTGGGCCCTCGAGGCTTACGGATCCAGCTACACTCTCCAGGAAATCCTTACTGTTAAGTCAGATGATGTTATCGGACGGGTGAGGACTTACGAAGCCATTGTAAAGGGAGAGAATGTTCCTGAGCCCGGGGTGCCGGAGTCCTTCAAAGTATTGATTAAGGAACTCCAGAGCCTTGGATTGGATGTCAAGGTTCTTTCCGAGGCTGATGAAGAAATCACTATTAAGGAACAGGAAGATGATGTAAGCCAGACCGCCAAGGAGCTGGGAATTGATATCAGCGGTGAAGAAAAGGACAGAGACCTAGAGGATATTGAGGACATGGATGATTTAGATGCAGAAGACGCTGACGATGAGGAAAATGAACCAGGTGATACAGAGGAAGATATTCTCGGAATTGACACGGATACTGAAGGGGAAAACGAGGACGATTACGAGAGTGAAGATTTAGACGAAGTGGACAAATTTTTTCACGATGAAGATGAATCAGATCAGGATTATGAATTTGGGGAAGAAGATGCGGAAGATATTTGATTAAGGCTTAGAATGTTTAATTCTAGTATAGGTGAAGGGAGAGAGACCCTTGCTGGACGTTAACAATTTCGAACGGATGCGAATAGGCTTAGCTTCCCCGGAGCAAATTCGTGAATGGTCAAGTGGAGAAGTAAAAAAACCGGAGACGATTAATTACCGGACTCTTAAGCCCGAGAGAGAAGGACTCTTTTGTGAGAAGATTTTTGGCCCTACCAGGGACTGGGAGTGTCACTGCGGCAAGTATAAACGTGTTCGCTACAAAGGTGTGGTCTGTGACAGGTGCGGTGTTGAAGTAACCACTTCCAAGGTAAGACGTGAGAGGATGGGCCATATTGAACTGGCCGCTCCGGTATCCCATATCTGGTACTTTAAAGGTATTCCCAGCCGGATGGGGTTAATCCTCGATATGTCCCCCAGGTCGTTGGAGAAAGTGCTCTATTTTGTGTCATATGTTGTGATAGACCCTGGGGATACGCCTTTAATCAAGAAACAGCTGTTATCGGAAACAGAGTTCCGGGAATTTCAGGATAAATATGAAGGGAAATTTAGGGCTTTAATGGGGGCAGAAGCAATTAAAGAACTGCTCTGTGAACTGGATTTGGAACAGCTGTCCGCTGAACTGCGGCAGGAGCTGAAAGAAAGCAGCGGTCAGAGGAAAATTCGTGCCATCAGGCGCCTGGAGGTTGTGGATGCTTTCAGGATGTCAGGAAACAAGCCTGAATGGATGATTATGGATGTTATTCCCGTAATCCCCCCTGAGCTGCGCCCTATGGTTCAGCTTGACGGAGGAAGGTTTGCCACTTCTGATTTAAATGACCTGTACCGCCGGGTTATCAACAGGAATAACAGATTAAAGCGGCTCCTTGATTTGGGGGCACCGGATATTATTGTGCGCAACGAAAAGCGTATGCTCCAGGAAGCTGTTGATGCCCTGATTGATAACGGGCGCCGCGGTAGGCCGGTTACCGGGCCGGGGAACAGGCCCCTTAAATCTTTGAGTGACATGCTAAAAGGGAAGCAGGGGCGTTTCCGCCAGAATCTCCTGGGAAAAAGGGTGGACTATTCAGGACGGTCTGTTATCGTTGTGGGACCTGATTTGAAGATGTACCAGTGCGGCCTGCCTAAAGAAATGGCCCTGGAGCTCTTTAAGCCTTTTGTGATGAAGAGGTTGGTAGATGAAGGCCTTGCTCATAATATCAAGAGCGCCAAAAGAATGGTGGAACGGGTCAAGCCTGAGGTTTGGGATGTCCTTGAAGAGGTAATCAAGGAGCACCCGGTACTCTTAAACCGTGCGCCTACCCTGCACAGGCTGGGTATCCAGGCTTTTGAGCCGGTTCTGGTAGAAGGAAGGGCCCTGCAGATTCACCCCCTGGTCTGCACTGCATATAATGCTGACTTTGACGGCGACCAGATGGCAGTTCACGTTCCCCTGTCTGCTGAGGCCCAGGCGGAGGCCAGACTGCTGATGTTTGCTCCTTATAATATTTTGAACCCCAAAGACGGCAGACCTGTGGCAACGCCTACCCAGGATATGGTACTGGGAATATATTACCTAACCGTCACCAAAGATGGTGACAAAGGCGAGGGGAAATGTTTTGCCAGCTATGAAGAAGCCCGGATGGCTTATGAAAATGATATTGTGAGCCTCCATGCAAAAATCAAGGTGCGTATCGAAGATGAAATAATAGAGACAACAGTAGGGAGACTGATTTTCAACTACGAGGTACCTATCCCCAAAGAACTGGGTTATATAAATGAAGAAGTAGGGAAGAAAAAGCTGGCTCAGATCGTGGCCCAGTGCTACCGCACACTGAAGGTAGAGAGGACCGCTGAGCTTCTCGACGGCTTTAAACGTGTCGGTTTTGCCTGGGCAACCAAAGCGGGAATTACCATCGGTCTCAGGGACCTGCGGGTACCCATTAAAAAGCAGGAAATAATCGGAGAAACAGAACAAAAAGTAGAGGAAATCGAAAAACAGTTCAGACGCGGCTTAATTACTGAAGATGAACGCTACCAAAGGGTTATCAGCCTTTGGAGCAGGGCAACGGAAAAGGTTACTTTAAACCTTATGGAAAATCTGGATAAGTTTAATCCCGTGTATATGATGGCTACTTCCGGTGCCCGTGGTAACGTCCAGCAGCTGCGGCAGCTGGCAGGTATGCGTGGCTTAATGGCTGATCCTTCTGGGCGGATTATTGACCTGCCTATTAAGGCAAACTTCCGCGAAGGGCTTACGGTTTTGGAATACTTTACCTCAACCCATGGTGCCAGGAAAGGCTTGGCGGATACAGCCCTCAGGACAGCTGACTCCGGTTACCTTACCCGCCGTCTTGTTGATGTGGCCCAGGACGTTATTGTCAGGGAAGAAGACTGCGGGACTACTGAAGGCCTGGAAGTTAAAGTTGTAGAAAGCGGTGGCGAAGTAATCGAATCCCTGGAGGAAAGGCTGGTTGGCCGTTTTGCCCTGGAGGACATCGTTGATGAAAATACAGGTGAAGTTTTAGCCCATGCGGATACGGAGCTGGATGAAGATACCGTTGATAAAATTTTGGCGGCGGGGATTTCAAAAGCTAAAATTCGTTCAGTTTTAACCTGCAGGACCCGTCACGGTGTGTGCAGGAAGTGCTACGGAAGAGATATGGCAACAGGCGGAAAGGTTGAAATCGGCGAATCTGTGGGGATTATTGCAGCCCAATCCATAGGTGAACCCGGTACCCAGTTGACCATGAGAACCTTCCATACCGGGGGCGTTGCAGGGGATGATATTACCCAGGGTCTGCCCAGGGTTGAGGAACTTTTTGAGGCCCGCAAGCCTAAAGGCCAGGCGATTATTTCGGAAATCGACGGTGTGGTAACTATTACTGAAGAAAAAGGCAGGAAGAAAATCATTGTAACCGGGGATGACGGTGAGCAGACCGAATACTCTGTTGCCTTTGGTTCCAGGATAAAAGTTAAGGACAAAGAAAGAGTTGCTGCCGGGGATGAGCTTACAGAAGGATCGGTTAACCCTCATGACCTGCTGAAAATCAAAGGCCTGAAAGGGGTTCAAAATTACCTGTTGGAGGAAGTCCAGCGGGTGTACCGCCTCCAGGGTGTTGATATCAACGATAAGCATATTGAGGTCATGATCAGGCAGATGCTGCGCAAGGTTAAAGTGGAGGATCCCGGGGATACCAATCTGCTCCCCGGCGGTTTAATCGATGTTTTTGAGTTTGAAGAAGAAAACCGCAAAGCCGAAGCGGAAGGGAAGACCACTGCCACTGCACGCCCGGTTATCCTGGGAATCACCAAGGCCTCACTGGCAACGGATTCTTTCCTGTCTGCAGCTTCCTTTCAGGAAACTACCAGGGTGCTGACTGAGGCTGCAATCAAAGGTAAGGTAGATCCTCTGATGGGTCTGAAGGAAAACGTGATTATCGGCAAGCTGATACCTGCAGGTACGGGGATGTCAAGGTACCGGAGCCAGATGATATCGCTGCCGGAAATTGAAAACACGGAAGTTGAAGATGAGGGTTTTGCGGAACTCGAGAAGGATGAAACGGACCTTGCGGATATAGTGCAGGGAGATGTAAAGGATGAAAAAATAGAACACATCAGTATCTTTGATGAAATGTGAAAATTTGTTGACAGCTCAACCCCTAAATGGTAAACTTTTTAAGTGCGCTATTAAAGGGGTTGATACTATTGTCTTCTTTAGAAGTTCTGAGCAGAGCTGCAAAAAAGACTATTGGCACGAAGCAGACAATAAAAGCGGTTCAATCCTCTGCTGCGAAGGTAGTCTTTGCTGCTGAAGATGCTGAGGAGCATGTCCTGGCACCGCTGCTGGCACTCTGCAAGGAAAAAAATGTAGAGGTAGTTTGGGTTAAATCCATGGCTGAGCTGGGCTCGGCCTGCGGTATCGACGTAGGGTCGGCCTCAGCTTCAATAATAGAGGAATAAGTCTTAAAATTTAGCAAAGATTAGGGAAGGAGGTGTAGTCGAGTGCCCACTATCAACCAGCTGATTAGAAAAGGCAGAAAGCAACTGGTTAAGAAATCAAGTGCCCCTGCATTAAAGGAGTCTCCACAAAAACGCGGGGTTTGCACCAGAGTTTATACAGCAACACCTAAAAAACCGAACTCTGCATTAAGAAAAGTCGCCAGGGTGAGATTATCAAACGGTATAGAAGTTACGGCTTATATTCCGGGAATCGGTCATAATCTCCAGGAACACTCCGTTGTCCTTGTCCGGGGCGGGAGAATTAAAGATATACCTGGTGTTAGATATCACATTGTTAGAGGTACTCTTGATGCAGCGGGGGTTGAGGGCAGGAAACAAGCTCGTTCCAAATACGGTGCCAAAAGACCCAAGGAGTAAGGCGTTATTGTTATAAAAAAGTAGCAGTCAATACATTCCAGCAAAGGGGGGAAAAATATGCCTAGAAGGGCAGCCGCGGTTAAGCGTAAAATTCCCGGCGATCCCGTTTATGGAGATTTTGCACTGGCAAAACTTATCAATCAAATCATGCTTGACGGGAAAAAAAGCCTTGCCGAGAGAATAGTGTATGATGCTCTGGAAATTATCAGGGAAAAGACCGGTCAGGATCCCATGGATGTTTTCCATAAAGCTTTGGATAACGTTATGCCCGTACTGGAAGTCAAAGCCCGTCGTGTGGGTGGGGCAAACTACCAGGTACCTATAGAAGTAAGATCCAGCAGGCGCCAGACACTGGCAATCCGGTGGATTACCAACTTTGCCAGACAGAGAGCCGGTAAAAGCATGCAGGAAAAGCTCGCAGCTGAACTTATGGATGCTGCAGAAGGTACCGGCAGTTCCGTAAAGAAAAAAGAAGACACTCATAAAATGGCAGAAGCCAACAAGGCATTTGCCCACTACAGGTGGTAATACAGGCGGCAAAATTCGCTATGCGCAGAAAGGAGGATAATAGTGACCCAGACATTTCCCCTGGAGATGGTTAGAAACATTGGAATAATGGCTCATATAGATGCTGGAAAAACCACTACCACGGAGAGAATACTCTTCTATACCGGACGTGTGCACAAAATTGGGGAAGTGCATGACGGTGCAGCGACTATGGACTGGATGGAGCAGGAACAGGAAAGAGGGATTACTATTACCTCTGCTGCTACAACGTGCTATTGGAAAGACCACCGTATAAACATTATAGATACGCCCGGACACGTTGACTTTACCGTTGAGGTGGAGCGTTCACTGCGTGTGCTGGACGGTGCCATTGCGGTATTTTGTTCTGTTGGCGGCGTAGAGCCCCAATCAGAGACAGTTTGGAGGCAGGCAGATAAATACCATGTTCCCCGGTTGGCATATGTAAATAAAATGGACCGGGTGGGGGCAGATTTTTTTAATGTTATTGAAATGATTCGTAAAAGACTGAAAGCTAACCCTGTAGCCATTCAACTGCCTATTGGGGCAGAAGAAGATTTTAAGGGTGTTGTGGACCTGGTCAGAAATAAAGCGATTATATATTCTGATGACCTGGGCCGGGAAAGCAGTGAAACCGATATCCCTGAGGATATGGCTGACCTGGTCAGCGAGTATAGGGAAAGACTTGTTGAAGCAGTTGCTGAAAATGATGAAACAGTGATGGAAAAATACCTTAACAACGAGGAAATAACGGAAAAAGAATTAGTTCAGGGCATTCGGTCCGCAACTCTGAATGTAAAAATTATTCCGGTTTTATGCGGTTCTTCTTTTAGGAATAAAGGGGTTCAGCCCCTGCTGGATGCAGTTGTTGATTATCTTCCCTCACCTCTGGACATTCCACCTGTTTCGGGAACTAACCCCGTATCAGGTGAGGAGGCTGTGAGGCATGCCAGCGATGAAGAGCCTTTTTCAGCACTTGCCTTTAAGGTTATGACCGACCCTTATGTAGGCAGTCTTACATTTCTCAGAGTGTATTCCGGAGTTTTGAAAACGGGTTCCTACGTTTATAATTCAGCCAAAGGAAAGAGGGAACGTATCGGCCGGATCCTTAAAATGCACGCTAACCACCGGGAAGACGTAGAATTTGTCAGGACAGGAGATATTGCAGCTGCAGTAGGATTGAAGTATACCGGTACAGGGGACACCATGTGTGATGGAGACAATCCAATTCTGCTGGAATCAATGCAGTTTCCTGAACCGGTCATTAACATTGCCATTGAACCAAAAACCCGGGAAGAAGAAGAAAAAATGGTGGTTGCTTTAAAGAAGCTTTCTGAGGAAGACCCAACTTTCAAGAGCCATATTGACACTGAGTCAGGGCAGACCATTATTTCCGGCATGGGAGAGCTTCACCTGGAAGTTATCGTTGACCGGCTGCTCCGGGAATGGAAAGTAAACGCAAACATTGGCAAGCCTCAGGTTGCTTACAGGGAGACTATCCGCCGTAAAGCCAGAGGAGAAGGTAAGTTTATCCGCCAGACAGGCGGACGCGGCCAGTACGGTCATGCGGTTATTGAAGTTGAACCCCTTGAGGGTGAAGAAGATTTTCAATTTGAAGATCGTATTGCAGGAGGAGTTATTCCTAAAGAATTTATCCCCGCAGTACAAAGCGGTATTGAGGAAAGTATTTTAATCGGTCAGCTGGCGGGGTATCCCCTGATTAAGATAAAAGTTTCCTTAATTGACGGGTCTTATCATGACGTGGATTCCTCGGAAATAGCCTTTAAGATTGCCGGCTCCTATGCCCTGAGGGATGGAATTCTTAAAGCAGAACCTGTTCTGCTGGAGCCTTTAATGAAAATTGAGGTTACTGTTCCTGAGGAATACATGGGAGATGTGATTTCCGATTTAAATGCCCGCCGGGGAGATATTTACAGCATGGAACCGAAATCGGGAGCTGAGATAATCAAGGCGGACGTTCCTCTGTCGGAAATGTTTGGCTATGCCACGGACCTGAGGTCACTGACCCAGGGCAGGGGTACCTATATTATGCAGTTTGACAGGTACAGTGAAGTTCCCAAAAATATCGCCCAGAGGATTATTGAAAGAAGGGGCTACAGTAAACTGTCAATTTAGTAAAGGAGGATTATGAAAATGGCGAAGCAAAAATTTGAGAGGACGAAACCCCACGTAAACATAGGGACAATTGGTCA
>LFTO01000152.1 GCA_001513335.1 Clostridiales bacterium DTU086
CGTACTTCCTGGTATAACAAGCCTTCCAGCATTGCTCCAGAAGACACACCTGTTCTGATGGAGATGGAAGCAGCTGCAACAGGCGAAGCACAGGGCGGCAAGGAAATGGGTTTCCACCTGGCTTTCTCCCCTTACTATATCCTGTTGGCTCTTACCGTTGGTATCCTGTTGATTCAGCCGATTAAGTCCTTCCTGGGACAGTGGTCGATAGGTATCCCCTTCCCGGCTACTGAAACCGGATATGGTTTTGTCAACGCAGCAACAGCTTCTTATTCTCCCTTTAGCCCGCTGATCCACGGCGCTACGTTCCTGTTTGTGTCCGCCATGATTGGGTATTTTATCTTTGCCTCCAAAGGCTATGTTGAGCCTGGGGGATTTGGACGCATCATGGCTAGAACAGTTGAAAAATGTATCCCGTCAACTATCGCTATGATCTCTCTGACTGCCCTGTCCGTTCTCATGCGCAACACGGGACAGGCCGGTGTCCTGGCCATGGGTGTTGGGAACACCACAGGTAATTTCTATGCTTTCATGGCTCCCTTTGTTGGTGTGCTTGGGGCTTTCATGACCGGAAGCAATACTGCGGCTAACATCCTTTTCTCCAACTTCCAGCAGACTACCGCTCAGGTTATCGGTTTGAACGAGGCGGCAATCCTCGGCGCTCAGACAGCCGGAGCCGCTGCGGGCAATACTATTGCACCGGGTAACGTTCTCCTTGGCACCATTACCGTTGGCATCATGGGTGCGGAAGGTGACGTGCTCCGTGTAACCTTAAAGGTAGCCCTTGGCCTGGCAGTTGTTATGGGTGTGGCAATCATGCTGGTAATTTAACCGGCGAATGCCCAAATCCCTGATCATTGAAAGGAGATGAAATTATGAAAGCGAAAACCAAGATGCTTATTTGGGCCAGTCTGCTTGCCCTGGTTGGTATGCCTTTTCTTTACATCGGAGGTCAGAACGGTAATTCGACTCTGATGATCTTGGGCTTTGCCTGTTTCGGAATCGGTATGCTGATAGCTCCTCTTCAGTTCCTGAAGGGGAAATCACAGGCGAAGTAAATCTTCCCCCTTGGGGGGAGGGTTTACGAAGCCCTTGTGAAATCAGTTGCCGAGGTTGTAATCTCACTGCCTGAAAAATTAAACCCGTATCGCCGTAAGGTGGCGATACGGGGATCCTTTTCTTGCAATGTGAAATAGTTTCTCGATCCAAAGGAGAGGAAATATGAATTTCTTGGAAATGTTTCAACCATCCGCATCAGCATTGGACAAGACGGAATTTATCCTTACAGTTATTATCGTCCTGGTTGCGGTTAAGATTGCCGGGGACTTAAGCGTACGCTTCGGGCAGCCTTCAGTATTCGGCAAGCTCCTGGTAGGTTTAATCGTAGGACCCAGCCTCCTGGGTATTATACATGAGACCGAAATGATCAGGGAGCTTTCTGAACTTGGAGTACTGCTCCTGATGTTTATCGCCGGGGTAGAGACAGATCTGGAGGAATTCCTGAAGTCAGCCAAGAGCGCCGCTCTGGCCGCTGTCCTGGGCGTTATTGTACCCCTGGCAGCAGGATATTTTCTGGCTGTTACTTACGGCTATGACTGGGCAACCGCCCTCTTTGTCGGCACCATCATGGTTGCCACCAGTGTCAGCATCTCCGTCCAGACCCTGCGTGAACTGGGAAAACTCCAGACCAGAGAAGGATTTACCATCCTGGGGGCAGCCGTAATTGACGACATCCTGGGCCTGGTCACCCTGAGTGTAGTTCTTGGTCTTACCCTGGGACAGGGCGGCGGCCTTGCTGACGTAGGGGTAATTTGCTTAAAGGTAGTTATCTTCTTTGCCATAGCGATACTAGTAGGGATGACTGTAGTACCCAGGCTCTTAAAATTTGCCTCCGGCCTTGGTGTGACAGTGCCCGTTCTTACTACAGGGATAATAATTGCCCTGGCATTTGGAGCAGGAGCTGAACTAATGGGCCTGGCCGGGATAGTGGGTGCTTACCTGGCAGGACTGATGATCAGCATGACCCCTTACCAGCACGAAATGTACGAAGGGGTAGAGTCAGTAGGATACTCTTTCTTTATCCCCTTCTTCTTTGTGAGCATAGGCCTTGCTGCTGACGTAAGTGGCCTTACAGGCGGACTGCTCATCTTTACAGTGATTTGCACGATAGTTGCGGTACTGACAAAGATAATCGGCTGCGGGGCCGGAGCCATGCTGTCCGGGCTCAACCTCAAAAGCTCCCTGGCAATCGGCGCCGGAATGGTAGCCCGTGGGGAAGTTGCCCTGATTATGTGCAAGATAGGCTTGGACAGCGGTTTGATCGGGGAGGCCCTTTTTACCGCAATGGTTATTGTGACCATTGTAACTACAGTGGCTACACCGCCCCTGCTGCGATTGCTTTTCAAAGGTGAGGCGGGGAGCAGGGAGGTTATAGGAGGAGTATAAGGTGTAAATTGTCCTTCCATAATATCTGCGGGAGACCATGTCAAAGCTAGGGCTTTGGGTTTTCCGCAAGTGCCACATAACCCTCACATCTTATTCTTAGCAAGCAATCAATAATACCTTCAATTGTTGCTTGCTTTTTTTTACCTGTACTTGATAACTGCTGTTGTGAAGTTTTTTGGAAAAACATTTAAAAGTATGTATTATAACCTCTTTTTATTTTAATCTGATATAAT
>LFTO01000063.1 GCA_001513335.1 Clostridiales bacterium DTU086
CACTGACATAATACATTTGTACCCACCTTATACATTGGTATTCACTTTGCTCCAGCGTTCTAAACCATGGGACTCTCTCTTCTCTTCTTTGGGCTTGGCAAAGATCATTCTGCCTGCAGAAGTTTGAAGGACACTGGTCACAACTACCTTGACAGTCTCTCCCATGAGTTTTTTGCCGTTTTCAATGACTATCATGGTACCGTCATCAAGGTAACCGATTCCCTGCCCTATTTCTTTTCCTTCCTTGATGATTTGAACTACCATTTCCTCGCCGGGCAGCACAACCGGTTTAACAGCATTGGCCAGGTCGTTAATGTTCAGCACTTTAACACCCTGGAGCTGAGCCACTTTGTTAAGGTTAAAGTCATTGGTAATAATCTGACCGCCCATTTGCTGAGCCAGCCGGACAAGCTTGCTGTCAACCTCATCAATATCAGGAAAATCCTCTTCCACAATCTTGACTTTCACATCCAGTTCCTTGCGTATCTTGTTGAGGATATCCAAACCTCTCCTGCCCCTGTTTCTTTTGAGCAGGTCAGAGGAGTCCGCTATATGCCGCAGTTCTTCAAGTACAAAACCCGGAATAATCAAGGTCCCGTCCACGAAGCCGCTCTTGCATATATCAGATATTCTCCCGTCAATAATAACACTTGTATCAAGTATTTTGTTGCATTCTGAACCGCTTCCTGTAGAAAGCTGTTTATCTTTTCCCAGGCGGGGAATCGCAGAAAAAACCGCAAGGATATCATCCTTGTTCTTAACTCCTACACTCCAGCCCAAATACCCCAAAATAACGCTGAATACAAGGGGGAAGAATGGTCCCACAATTGGCACTCTCGAAAAGGAAAAGCCCAATAACGCGGCAATAATAAGTCCGATAATCACCCCTATTGCACCGCTGACAACATCCTGGATAGGAATTTTATGTAGATTTACTTCTATCCAGCTGGTAAACTGCACAACCTGTCTGATAATCCACGGTGCAATGGCGTACCCTATCAAAGCCCCGATAATAGAACCCAGTGCCAAAACGGCCCATGTTACCTGTGTTGGCCACGTAACATCCGGTCCCATCAAGGCATTGCACAGGGTAAAACTGCCCACTCCGGCAAACAACATAATAAGAAACCTGCAAATCCTTTGAATCATAATTTTCACCTCCTTTCCGTAGTCTTGCATTATTCTGGATTTATTATACAGTCACTATACAGCAACTGAAAGAAGTCCGTCAATCAAACATATCTTCCAAGAGGGACTCCACCTGGTCTTCCTCTTTATCCTGGGCAAGAACCATCTCACTTACCAGTATCTGACGTGCATTTTCCAGCATTTTTCTTTCCCCGGTAGACAACCCCTTAGCCTTATCACGGTGCAACAGGTTCCTTACCACTTCTGCAACTTCGAAAATATTCCCGCTTTTAATTTTTTCCATGTTTGCTCTGTAACGGCGGTTCCAGTTTGAGGACATATCGGTATCTTCCTGCTTGAGAATAGCCATTACAGTCTCAATGTCTTCCATACCCACAACTCTGCGAAGCCCTACTTGCTGAACATTATCCATAGGAACCATTACTTTCATGTTGCCAATGGGCATCCGCATAATGTAGTACTGTCTCTTCTTACCTAACACTTCTTTCTCTTCAATTGCCTCAATAATTCCTGCTCCATGCATAGGGTATACTACTTTATCCCCAATTTTAAACATAAAAGCACACACCCCCTTGAGGATATTATACCAGCAAAAAGCAGGAATGTCAAAATTAAATTATTATTGTATCAAATTGCATGTTTGTATGTCAATGTTTTTTTGCCAATTCGAGGGTAATATTTTAAAATATTCTGTAAA
>LFTO01000126.1 GCA_001513335.1 Clostridiales bacterium DTU086
GTTGAGGAAATACTGAACAGCATGCATGGATCCGGTATATCCGGGTCAAAAAGATACATAGCCCTGGCTAAAAGGCTGAAGCGAGTTGTAACAAGGGCTGTCTGGCTGATAGCCCTCCATATTCGCCGGGGCAGTTTCGAGCCTGTGGGCTACGAACTGGACTTCAGGGAAGGCGGGGCTTTCCCTCCGATTACTATCGAACTGCCGTCCGGGCAGAAGGTGCTCCTTACAGGGAGAATCGACCGGGTGGATGCCCTGAAAACGGAAGAGGGGACATACCTGAGGATAATTGACTATAAATCCGGGCTGAAGGACTTCAAACTTTCGGATGTGGCCTACGGACTCCAGCTCCAGCTGATTACATATCTGGATGCTATTCAGGCGCACGGGGGTATGGGTATTTCACAGCCGGTACTGCCGGGAGGTATGCTCTACTTTCACATTGACGACCCGATTATAACGGGCACCGCTGACAGCACGCCGGAAGAAATCGAGCTGGCCATCATGAAGAAGTTAAAGATGAAGGGGCTGCTCCTTGCTGATGTGAAGCTTATCCGGGAAATGGACCATGAAATTAACGGCGATTCAACAATTATTCCTGCCAGGATAAATAAAGGGGATGTCCTGGGGAGATCTTCTGCTGCCACCCTGGAACAGATGAATTTGCTGCGAAATCATACAAGGAGGCTGCTCCAGAGGTTATGTGAAGAGATGATGAAAGGAAATGTAGCAATCAAACCATACAAGAAAAAAGGTATTACTTCCTGCAGGTACTGCAGTTTTTCACCTGTGTGCCAGTTTGATACTGCCAGGGCGGAGAACAGGTTCAGGCAGCTAACTGACTATAAAGATGCAGAAGTCTGGGAGAAGCTCAGACAGAGGGAAAATGAAACAGAGGTGGGTGAATGATGGCCAGGGAGACCAAGTGGACCCCGGAACAACTGGAAGCCATTACTGAAGACAACTGCAACCTTCTGGTTGCTGCGGCTGCCGGGGCGGGTAAAACTGCCGTCCTGGTGGAACGGATTATCCGCAAAATTACTGACCCTGAAAATCCCATTGATATAGACAAACTTCTGATTGTTACCTTTACAAATGCCGCTGCGGCGGAAATGCGGGAGAGAATTGCCCTGGCCATCTCCTCTGTATTAGAAGAAAATCCTTATTCCCGCAGACTCCAGAGGCAGCTAACCCTGCTCAATAAAGCCAGCATCACTACTCTCCATTCCTTTTTTCTGGAGGTTATCCGAAATAATTTCCACCTGACAGATATTGACCCTGGTTTCCGCATCGCTGACGAAACGGAAGCCCTGTTAATGCAGATTGAAGTAATTAATGAGCTTTTTGAGGAACGGTACGAACAGGAAGACCAGGATTTTTTCAACCTCCTGGAGTGCTATGGGGGCAACAGGGATGACCAGGTTCTGCAGGATATGGTATTGAATTTGTATAGTTTCATCCAGAGTATTCCCTGGCCGGATCAGTGGCTGGATAAAATGACGGAGATGTTTAACGTTAACCCCGGGGTGGATTTGTCTGAGACTCCCTGGGGGGAAGTTATTCTGAAGTCAGTGAACGTTGAACTAAAAGGGCTGCGGGGGATGCTTCGCCTGGCGGCAGAGGCCCTGGATAATGAACCGGGGCTAAAGGGGTACCGGGATGTATTTCTTGAGGACAAGGCAAATGTGGAAGCTTTGATTAAAGTCACAACCGGGACAGGTGGTGCCAGGTGGGACAGAGTTTACAGTGCCGTTCGGGAACTGACTTTCAGCAGACTGCCCCGGGCGGGAAAAGAAGCTGACAGGTCAAAGCAGGAGAATGTGAAAAAAATCCGGGATGATGTCAAGGCAGGGATTAAACGGCTGAAGGAGAGGATTTTCGCTGCTGAGTCCGCTGAAATAATAGAGGATTTGCAGGCCATGTATCCGGTAATGAAATCCCTGGCAGGGCTTACCCGGGAGTTTGGTGCCAGGTATGCGACCAAGAAAAGGAAGAAATCTGTTGTAGACTTCAATGACCTGGAACATTTCTGCCTGGAGTTACTGTCCGAGCAGGATGAGAACGGCAGCATCAAGCCTTCCCAGACTGCTCTGAATTACCGGGAGCGCTATGAGGAGATCCTTGTGGATGAGTACCAGGACAGCAACCTGGTTCAGGAAATGATGCTGAAACTGATTTCCCGGGAAGATGCCGGTAATCCCAACGTGTTCATGGTGGGTGATGTAAAGCAGAGCATTTACCGGTTCCGCCAGGCAAAACCTGAGCTGTTCCTTGAAAAGTACCGGAGCTATTCTCCCGAAAAGGGCAGCCTTTTCCGGAAAATACTCCTGTTCAAGAATTTCCGCAGCAGGAAGGAAATTCTTGATGGGGTCAATTTTATCTTTAAACAGATAATGTCTACCTATATTGGAGAGCTTGATTACACCGATGTGGAGGCCTTGAATCCAGGAGCCGGTTATCCGGAATATGACTGTAAAAGCATTAACGCCGGGGGAGAGACTGAGCTGCACCTGATTCAAACCGGTGATAACCGGGATGCCCTGTTCTTCAGGGATGAGCCCGAGGGTGAACAGGATGTTTCCGGGGAACCGGTGGAGATGGAGGAAATACCGGATACCGTCCAGTGTGAAGCACGCCTGGCTGCCAGGAGGATACATGAACTGATGCAGCCTGACCAGGACGGAAGGAGGTTCTGCATTTTTGACAAAAACCTGAAGGAATACCGGGAACTCCAGTACCGGGATATCGTTATCCTTCTGCGTACCACAAAGAACTGGTCAGAAGTGTTTATGGAAGAATTAAGGGAAATGGGAATTCCTGCTTTTGCGGACACAGGGACAGGGTTTTTTAAGACATCGGAAGTCCAGGTGGTCCTTTCACTGCTTCAGGTAATCGATAACCCTTTGCAGGATATCCCCCTTCTGGCAGTGCTCCGGTCACCTATAGTCGGTTTCACTACCGGTGAGCTGGCGGAATTGCGGTTGGCTGACAGGAAAGCAGACATCTATCATGCCCTGTGCAAACTAGCACAGGGTGCCGGGAACGAGTCAGAAAGCCTTGCCTGTGAGAGGGCAGACCCGGATGTCCCGGATTCTGGGGGCAAGGGTGCCGGCAGCAGGGCCCCTGAAAAAGCAGCCGCTTTTCTGTCTAAATTGGAAAAGTGGCGGGATATGGCTTTGTATATGTCCACCGACCAGCTGTTGTACCAGCTTTACAATGAAACAGGCTACTACGCAATGGTGGGTGCTATGCCGGCAGGGGATCAGCGCCAGGCAAACCTGCGTATCCTCTTCGAGCGGGCAAGGCAGTTTGAAGAGACCAGCTATAAAGGTCTGTTTAACTTTATTTACTTTATCGATAAATTAAAGAGCAGCCAGGGAGACATGGGAAGTGCCAAGATTTTAGGGGAAAATGACAACGTGGTGCGCATTATGAGCATCCACAAGAGCAAGGGGCTGGAATTTCCGGTGGTCTTCCTTTGCGGCTGCGGCAAGAAGTTCAATATGCAGGATACAAACAAGAGTATCTTGTTCCACCAGGAATTGGGCTTTGGACCCGATGTGGTTCACCCCAGGCGCAGGCTCAGGTATCCTTCCCTTCCCAAACAGGCTATCAGGGAAAAAGTGTGGACGGAGAGCCTTTCCGAGGAAATGAGGATTCTCTATGTAGCCATGACCCGGGCAAGGGAGAAATTGATTATTACCGGTGCTGTCAGCGATATAGCCAAAGAAATGGGCAAGTGGGCAGCTTGTGCCTCTGCTCAGGGGGAAAAACTCCCTGTTTATGATATCCATAAAGGCCGCAGGTTCCTGGACTGGATTTGCCCTGCCTTGCTGAGGCATAAGGACAGCTGTGATTTGCGGCAATGGGGAGGGGTGGAATTGCCAAAAGAGGCGCTGGTGGAGGACTTATCGGTATGGAACATCCGGCTGTGGGATAAAGAACAAGTTTTAGGCACCAGGGGAGCAGAAGATTCCGCTGTAAGTGAAGATCTTTCCTGGGCGGAGGATTATGACAAGGAAGATGAAGACAATTTATTTTACCCGGAGGTTGCCAGGCGGTTGGGCTGGGAGTATAGATTCATCAACGCTACCAGGGTTCCTGCAATGATTTCTGTTAGTGAATTAAAGCGGCGTTTTGAAGCCCAGATGCGGGATGACACTGTTGAACCGGTGGGAACGGGTATTACCCATTCGGGAGGGAAGGGTCCTTTGCCCCGTACCCTGCCTGCGCTGATAAAAAAGCCCCTGTTCCTCCAGGAGCGGAAGGGCTTGAGCGGGGCGGAAGCCGGTACTGCTATGCACTTTGTCATGCAGCACCTGGATTTTGACCGGGGTGAATATGCTGAGCAGATTGCGGAAATGGTGGACAGGGATTTGCTGACCCAGCAGCAGGCCGAGTGTGTGGATGTGGGGAAAATCGAGGAGTTCCTTGCTTCTCCTTTAGGCCAAAGGTTAATGGCGGCGGAAAAGGTGCACAGGGAAGTGCCTTTCCAGATGGAACTTCCCTGTCATGAGCTGTACGAGAATATGCAGGGTGAGGAGTACCGGGATGAAACAATTCTTCTCCAGGGGATAATCGACTGCTTCTTTGAAGAAGAGGAGGGAATAGTCCTCCTGGACTATAAAACTGACTATGTTCCCCAAGGGGGAGTAGAGGTAATCAGGAACAGGTACAAAACCCAGATTACTTATTACGCTAGGGCTTTGGAACACCTCACCGGCAAAAAGGTAATAGGAAAGTATATTTACCTGTTCTCCACAGGGGAGATACTGGAGTACTCCTGAAAGGAGAACCAGTTAATATGGGTTTGTTCAAGGTGATTTTGGCTGATAACTGTCATGAGTGCCTCAGATTGTTTACATTCTGTCAGTCTTGAACGGCAGATTGAAATTTGTACACTTGTGTATGAAAAAATAGCCCCATGAGTTTTGGGGCTTAATTATCTTTAAGGCAAAGGCTTGGTATGGCAGGCAACTCTATTAAGGTACAAACTCTGTTGTGACAACCTTTTCATAAGGAGCAATTTGATCCAATTCCCCTGCATCTCTGATAATTTCCTGGAGGAGATAGAAATCTTTTTCCAGCATCAGAGGATCCTTTTTCCATGAATTCTGCTCTTTATAGTTCGCAACTGCTTTTACCAGAATATCCTCAGGTTCATCAGGGAAGTGGGGCCGGATGGCTTGAGCAATTTCTTCAGGGGTGTGGGAATCAACCCATTGCTGCCCTTTGTAAATAGCTCTGGTAAATTTCTCGATCAGTTCCGGATTGTTTTCAATGGTGCTCTTCTTAGCAAAATATGCAGTGTAGGGGACCTCACCGCTCTCTTTTCCCAGAGAGGCTACGATATAACCTTTTCCTTCCTGTTCCATAGTTGAAGCCGTGGGTTCAAAGATTATCACGTAATCACCCGAACCGCCCATAAAGGCTCCCGGCATGGCGGCAAACTGCATTGTAGTGTCGATGAACACATCTTTCCCAACTTTAAGACCGTTCTTTTCCAGTACATATTGGAGAATGATCGCCGGCATACCGCCTTTGCGCCCGCCGATGACTGTTTTCCCCTTTAAGTCGCTCCACTTAAAGTCCGGGTCCGGCTCCCTTCCCATGAGAAAAGTTCCATCCCCGTTGGTAAGCTGGGCAAAGACTACGGCATAATCCTCCCTGCCTTCATTGTAAACATAAACACTTGCTTCCGGCCCGGCAAAACCTATGTCCGCCTGGTCTGTGAGCACGGCAGTCATTACCTTATCCGCTCCCTGGCCGTTGGAAAGCTCAATTTCCAGGCCTTCTTCCTCAAAGAAACCCTGGGTCAGTGCAACATACTGGGGAGCATAGAAAATGGAGTGGGTAACTTCGCAGAGCCTTACTTTAGTAAGCTCTTCACCTTCGGGACCACCACAGCCCGTCAACAACAAAGCAGAAGTTAGAAGAAGAATCAGCAAAAAGGTGACCAGCTTTTTCATTTCTTTACCTCCTTCCTAATTAAAGCTAGCCATTCCTGCGCAGTAAAAAGCGTTCTAGAGCTAT
>LFTO01000188.1 GCA_001513335.1 Clostridiales bacterium DTU086
TGACAGAGTAGTTCCTTATTAGGATAAAAGCGCTGGCTTTCCTCAAAAATTTCGATTCCAGGGAACTCCAGGTCTTTGATCTCTTTTCCCTTTTCAAAATCAGCAATTTTCCTCTTTACCCAAACAAAAGAACTGTTCTGGGTTATTTTGCGATAAACTTCGTTTTCCTTCATACCCAGAATCTTGGAAAGCCGCCGGGCTATTTCTTCAGCTTTGCCTGACTTCTTGATTTGAGGAGGAAAAGCTCCAACAGAATCGGCACTGACACTGACGGCAAGTTCATTATTGTTCCGGTCCAGAATAGCTCCCCGTTTAGCCTCAACGGGAACTTCCCTGAGCCTGTTGTCTAACGCCTTCTGCTGTAGTTCATCCCCCCGGACAAATTGAATATAACCAATTCGCCCTAAAAGAAAAAAAAGAACCGCCGCCAAAAGAAGAAAGAGTTTAGCTGTACGCTTCCTTACGAATATATTGCTGGTGCCCACCTTGCACACTCACCCCTAAATCGGGAACTCAATCAGAACCAGATGATGCTTTAGCCCTTCCAGGTACAAAAAAGCTCATGAAAGCTTGATAGAGATTGTTTGAAGTCAATACGTTTTCATCCTGTTCTGCAGCAGTACCTGCTTCACCATTTGAGTCAGCCTGTTGAGTACCTGCTGAAGCTACAAGGGCTGTTGAAGCAACCGTTATATCAGGCCTGCTCATACCCAGCTTCTCTACTGCAATCTCCTCAACTTTGTCCAGGGAACTCATGGATGCCAATGTCAGCTCCATGCGCTCATTGGAAGTTTCAAGCCGGGAAATCTCGCTTTTGAGCTGTTCCAGCTCGTAGCCTTTACTGGCGATGACAGCAGACAGAGACGTATAATAAACGCCAAAAGTAAAGAGGGCTGCAATTGCACCTAGAATACACAGCTTCCTTTTAGCCCGGCTTGTTTTTTTAACTGCTTTTTTTGCCGGTCTATTCTCCAGCAAAGGCTCCTGATAGACTTTTCTTTCCTCGGCTACTAACAAAATCTATTCACCTTCTTTGGCTTTTATTACACGAGAGTTTTTCGGCAATTCTCAGCTTGGCACTCCGTGCCCGGGGATTTGCGTATTTCTCCTCTTTAGAAGCTTCAAGAGGCTTTTTTGTTAATATTTTGAGTACTGCTGACTTCCCGCAGACACACTGGGGAAAATCAGGGGGGCAGGTACAGCCCCGGGAGTATTCACGAAAGGTTTCCTTCACAATCCTGTCTTCCAGGGAATGAAAAGAAATAATGCATACTCTTCCCCCAGGTGCGAGAAACTTTACCATTGTGTGCAGGACCTTCCGCAATACCTCCATTTCATTGTTTACTTCAATACGCAGGGCCTGAAAAACCCTCTTTGCCGGGTGGGGGCCTGTCCTCCTGGCCTTTGCAGGAATCGCCCCTTTAATCACTTCCACAAGCTCACCTGTGGTTTCAATGGGCATACGCTGCCTCCTTTCAACGATAAAGGAAGCTATGCGCCTGGCCCACTTTTCTTCTCCGTATTCCCAAATGACCCTGCCTAATTCCTGTTCACTGTAGTTGTTTACGATATCCCAGGCGGAAAATTCCTGGGTTTTATCCATGCGCATATCCAACGGGGCATCATGCTGGTAAGAAAAACCCCGTTCCGGGTTATCCAGCTGGAAGGAAGAAACACCCAAGTCCGCCAGAAAACCGTCTACTCCCGTAATATCCAGCTCCTGCAAAATCGTTTCCAGGTTAATAAAGTTGTCCCTGATAATTTTGACATTTGCGGAGGAAGCATTCTCCAATTTCCTGGCTGCAGCTGCCACCGCTTCCGCATCCTGGTCGATTCCAATCAACAGTCCGCTCTCTGCCATCCTGCGGACAATCTCGTATGCATGCCCGCCCCCTCCAAGGGTACAATCTACATAGACCCCGGCAGGTTTTATATTCAGACCTTCAACAGTTTCATTCAACAGAACCGGAACATGGTGGAAATTCAAGTAAAGCAGCCTGCCTTCCCTAATTTACTGGAGCGGGTAATCTTCTTTGTAAGGGATACTGAGGTCGTCCAGTTTCTCGGCAATATTCTCAAATTCCGCCCCTGTATTTTCGTTGTAGTCTTCCCAGACCTCTTTGCTCCAAATCTCAACTCTCGAAGATACCCCGATGATTACAACTTCCTTTTCCAACCGGGCATATTTTCTCAGGTTAGCCGGAATCAGAACCCGTCCCTGCTTGTCAACATCTACTTCGCTGGCACCGGAGAAAAAAAACCTGGAAAAAGCCCGTGCGTCTGCCCTGTTAAAAGGGAGGGAACGCATTTTCTTTTCGATGATCTTCCATTCTTCCATAGGATATACGAACAGGCAGTTATCCAATCCCTTGGTGACAATAAAAGAATCGCCTAAATCCTCACGGAATTTAGCCGGTACAATTATCCGGTTCTTGGAATCAATTGTATGTTCGTATTCTCCCATGAACAAATCAGTTCACTCCACCATGTGGCATAATCAAACCACTTTGCTCCACCTGTTACCACCTATATTCTTCCTGGACGAATAAAATCCTCCTTCAAAAGAGGAAAATTTTTGTAAAAATTCGATAAAATTTGTATTATTTTTCGGATTTCCCCTCGTCCCCTATTTACAAAATCTTCAATTTAGAGCCTAATCCCCGGATTTATCTCCCTTCTTTCTAAGAGCAAAGAACAGGGCAAGGGCTGCTAACACAATCAGCAGAATAACCCCATATCCGCCCCTGATAGCCGAGAAAGCGCCGACTGTGGCCAGTGTAACCAGGACCCCGGCAGTTACTGCTCCACCCAGTATGGCGAAAAATGCCGGAACAAAGGGAATTCCAAATAGAAATGCCAAAAGGGTGCCGGTCCAAACCCCGGTACCGGGTGCGGGAACAGCAACAAAAAGCACCAGTCCCAGTGTACCGTACTTTGCAACCTGGTCTCCCTTACTGCGTGTCCTCTCCAGGAGACCGTGCAGAAATCTCTCTAAAAAAGGAATCCGTGCGGCAAGGTTAAAGGCGGGCCCCAAAAACAGCAAAAGAGGTAGGGCAGGCAGTATATTACCCAAAACTGAAAAAAGAAATGCCAGTGAAGGATCGACCCCCATGGCCACGGCTAAAGGTATGGAAGCACGCAGTTCAGTAACTGGAACGGCAGCAAGGATTATAATCTGCAGGTAAGTAGGTATCCCTTGTACAAGCTCGATAAGCCATTCGGTCAATTTGAAGTCCCCCCTTAAAGCTGTCATAAAAAGGTATATGCAGCCCCGTACAAACTGCAATACTGACAGCTAAACAGCCTTTGCCTTTTGTCTCCGGTTTAACCCTCCATACAAGTATGAGGTGCACCTGATGCAGTGCAGCACATGTGTCGGTATCCCCGCTTATATAAATTATGAGGCTTAAATAGTCCTACTCCAATAAAACAAAATAAAATTTTTTCCAGACTGAACCACAACTAGGTTTTACGACTCTGGCCCATAGATTCAGGAACCCAGTTCCAACAGGGCCAAACGGGCTGCACCAAGAGCACCGGCCCTGTTGCCCAGTATAGCCTGTTTAATTTTTACTTCCCGTTTCACAGGGAGCAGGTCAATAGTCCGGTCTCTCAACATGTCAATAAAACCGGCGGAAGAATCCCCCACCCCACCTCCAATGAGAATCAACTCTAAATCCAACAGTACAATGGTATTTTTTAAGCCTAATGCCAGGTATTCCATAGCTTCAGCAACCACACCGACTGCTTCTTTATTGCCGCTGTTGGCCAGTTCCAAAACTTCTCTGGCCTCCGCTCCCTCCTGCACAACAGAAGCCTCCCTGGCCTCGTGGAGTATGGCCCCTGCACTTACCAGGGTTTCCAGGCAGCCCCTTTGGCCGCAGGAACACCTGGTCCCTTGAGGCAGCAGCCCCATATGCCCCAGCTCCGCAGCCAAGCCGTTGGCACCCCTGTATATTTCCCCTCCCAGGACCAAGCCGGAACCGATGCCGGTGCCGATGGTAACCAGCATAAAACTGCTGCTGTGCCGGGCAGCCCCCAACCAGGCTTCACCTAAAGCAGCCGCATTGGCATCGTTATCCAGAAACACAGGCACACCTATAAGCCGCCGCAGTTCGCTCCTTATGTTTATATCTCTCCATCCCAAATTAGGCGCCAGAAAGACTCTCTCCCTGTCCCTATCGAGCATACCGGGAATGCCTACACCAACTGCAGCTAAAGCCTCTCCCCCTTGGGTAAGAGTATTCACAGTACTTTTTACCCGGTTAAGGACATGTTCTGCACCTTTTTCCCTTTCCGTAGGCACCCTTTCCCATCTCCGGACTTTTCCCAACCGGTCAGTGAGGACACCTTTAATAAAACTTCCTCCCAAATCTATACCGACTACTAGCTGGGCCATTGCCTGTCTCCTTTGAAAAAAATTCTTTTCGACCCCACATGGATCCCGGCTGCCAAAAAAGTGACACCCTGTCTTCACCCCGCTGGCCAGGAAGTAATTGCCCACGCCTCCCAGTTTACACCCTAGCTTTGCCAGGAGCTGGTGTCTTAAGGTCTTTAGTCGTTCCCGAAAGCGAAAGAAGCAAGTTTTATTATTTTATGGTTTGTCGGCAGTCCAGCCGGGATTATACTCCGTATATTTCACTGTTTTCAACAGCCTGCTCCAACAGATCCTGGTAATTTCCCATTAATTCCTCTGCTGCTTCCGCATCTCTCAGCTTGGGTTTCGTTGCCGGGTTTTTGGGCACAAAAATCGTACAGCAGTCCTCGTATGGCCTGATTGAAATATCATAAGTACCAATCCTTTTGGCCACCTGAATTATTTCTGTTTTATCCATAGTGATTACCGGGCGCAGGATAGGCAAAGAGACAACCTCTTCTATTACGGCAATACTCTCAATGGTTTGGCTGGCTACTTGGGCCAGGTTTTCCCCTGTAAAAATTGAGGAACAGTTTTCTTTTGCACAGATAGCCTCCGTAATCCTGAACATCATGCGGCGCATAATGGTAACATAGAGGCTTTCCGGACACTTTACTTTTATCTGCTTTTGAATCTCAGTGAAAGGTACTACATACACAGGGAATTTCCCCCCGTAAGAAGCCAAAACCTTGCTTAAGTCCAATACCTTTTCTTTTGAACGTTCACTGGTAAAGGGGAAACTATAGAAATGGACCCCCACTAACTTGATGCCCCGTTTCATTGCCAGCCACCCGGCTACAGGGCTGTCAATACCGCCGGACAGCATCAAAGCCCCCCGGCCGGTTACTCCAACCGGCAGACCCCCGGGTCCTGGTATTGAGGTGCTGTACACAAAGACATCATGAGCTCTGATTTCCACATGGACAACAACTTGGGGATTATGTACATCAACAGTTAGCCCCGGTATATTCTCCAAAATAAAACCTCCGGCCAATCTGCTGACCTCCGGAGAAGTAATGGAAAACCTCTTGTCTGCCCGGCGAGTCTCCACCTTAAAAGAAACTCCCGAACGGCACCCCGCCTTGAGCGCTCCTTCCAGGGCCTTCCTTTTAATGTCTTCAATATCAGGTCTGCCTGTAATCACCGGGCTTAAGGACACAATGCCAAACACGCGAGAGAGTTTTGCGGCAACCTTTTCGGTGGAATCATCGTACTGGACATATATCCTCCCGTGCTCCCGAAGAATCTTCAGACCCTGTACTCCCTCAAGGGCACTGCGCATATTACGTATTAGTGCAGATTCAAAAGATGAACGGTTTTTCCCCTTTAGACCAATCTCG
>LFTO01000091.1:0-2546 GCA_001513335.1 Clostridiales bacterium DTU086
ACATGCAGGGAAGTCATACGCTCCAGGATATCAGCTATCCTACTCCGGGTATTTTTTACGATATGGGGAATGCTGTATCCAAAAAATACCGACATGTGGAAGTTGATTTCTATACCTTCTGGAACTGTCCTGGTACGGATGTGGTATATGTCTTCAACCCCTTCAACTTGTTTGGCGCCGATAGTAATTATCTGGTTGATGGCATTGCTGGTGATAAAAAATTTTCCGTAAAAGTTGAAAGTAGGTTGGACCACAGATTGATCCACCATGAACTGGTTATATTTATCGGAACTCTTCCTGCCGAAAAAAGTGGGTAGCGGGTCAATCAGGAGTCCGGACAAGCGTGGTTTGACCTCCACAGTTGGGGCGGGAACCACGTGTTTGCCCTCCTCAGCCCTAATTTTCCGTGCTTTTTTAATATCCTCTTCTGTGGAAATCTCTTCAATCCTGATAAACTCAGAAGGTGCCGGAAGATTCAACCGGTCAACAATGCGCAGAATCATTCCCTCTGAAGTTCCCAGAATCAAGATTTTGTTCGGGGCTATTTGGGCTATTTTTTCCCTGACTTCCTCAGCATGGTTGTTATCAAAAAACATGGCCGTCTTTATGGCTCCTACTTTTGTAGACTGGCGTTTTGAGGACACTCCCGCTACAATATGGTTTCCGTTGATCAGAAGCCCGTCATCGATAATCAGTTCAATAGAGCGCTCATGGGCAACCATAAGAGCCAGGTGGCTCTTGCCGCTGCCTGAGGGTCCAACAAGGCCTAATATATCCAAGTTTATTCCTCCAATAAAATAACATGCTTCCCTAATATTATAATCAAATTGTCGTAACTTTCCATCGCCAGGAAGCAAATCAGCAATTGGAAGAAAAATTTAGATGAATGTCCATAGTTTGGGGTATGGTGAGGAATCCAACAAAAATTGGTAACGTAGGCATTTCTTATCTACAGCTTGAAGTGATATAATTTTTTTTAGGTATAAACGAGAGGGGTCAAAGTAGTGAAACCGAACAAGGGTTGTATTTCCTCAGCTTTCGGGGTGGACTTAATTAATGGCGGGGGAGTGTGGGTTCCCAAGCTTCTCCTGCGGAATTACACCAAATTAGGTATTACAAATACGGAAATGATCCTCTTAATTCACCTCCTGGGGAATATATCTACAGGTTCAACTCACTTAAAAACAGGGGAAATTGCTGATTGTATGGGGGTCACCCCGGACAAAGTATCAAGTCTTTTAATCTCCCTGGAAGAAAAGGGTGTTCTTCTAAAGGATTCCAATGCTTCATTTATGTACGATAATATTCCCCTCCAGTCGTTAAGGTTTGACCGCCTCTTTGACAGGCTTCTTGAAATCTGGGGATGTGAAAAGGCAAAGGTTTACGAAAAAGATCAACTTTCTGAAGAGCCGTTTAAAAAAATGGGGGGAGCTTCCAGGGTAGTTGGCAACCTCTACAGGTGTTTTGAAAAGGAATTTGGCCGTCCCCTGTCGCCTATTGAAAGCACTCAGATAATGGAATGGTATTATGGTGATAAATATTCCTGTGAACTAATTATTGAAGCCCTCAAAAGGGCCGTATTAAGGGGTGTGCTTAATTTCAAGTATATTGATTCGATACTCCGGGGCTGGAGCAAGAACAATATTAAGACTGTGAAAGCAGTCCTGGCTTTTGAAGAAGCCTTTGCCAACAGCAAAAACGTTAAAGGGAAAATACCCTCTGATGTAGAAGCAGCAGATTTAGATAAAAAATATGACGATGTGTATTTAACATAAGCGAGAGAGTTGGATTTTGGGGGTAGTGTTATGGTATGTGAAAAGTGCGGGGATAGAGGTATATACATTGAAAACGGCGTAGCCTTTCAGTGCAGCTGCAACCGGGATTTGGCCAAAAAGAGGCGCTATGCCGCGTCACGGCTGCCTGTAAAACTCCAGGACTATACTTTTGACGGATTTGATTTTTGTTATTACCCGGAAGGTGCCTTTCCGGAAAAAAGGAAAATGTCCTACAGGGAGGTTGCACAGAGCACTTTTGAAGCGGCGCAGAATTTTGCCCGTAATACTATCCTCCAAAGCCGGGGGAAAGGGCTTTTTATCTACGGCAACGTAGGGAGCGGGAAGACCTACCTCTGCAGCGCAATTGCAAACTACCTTCTGGAAAACGGGAAAGAGGTTTTATTTATCGTTGTCCCTGATTTATTGGATGAAATCAGGGCATCGTACAGCGGGGATTCCGAATACTCTGAAATCCAAGTCCTGCGTTATGCTATTAATGCTCCCGTACTCATCCTTGACGATTTGGGCGCTCACAATTATACCGAATGGGCGAGGAACAAGATATATTCCATTATCAACAACCGCTTGAACAATAATATGCCTACCGTTATCAACAGCAACCTTAATCTGGGACAGATTGAGCGGTATTTAGGGGAGAGAACAACTTCACGGATTGTGGAGCTGTGTGACATTTATAGTCTTTTTGTCCCTAAGGATATCCGGCACATTAAGAATATGGAAAGGCAGGAATACCACTGTTAATGAATGAGC
>LFTO01000091.1:2586-3866 GCA_001513335.1 Clostridiales bacterium DTU086
CTTCGCTGGCTGCGCCTCCTCAGAGTGACATCTGAGGCAGGGTGTCATCCAGAAGGGTAAGGGAACGATCATGAAAGTGTCATCTTGAGCTCACTCCCCTTGTCATCCTGAGCGTAACCGAAGGATCTTATACATTTTTTTTGCAGGAATCTTTGCTTTAGGGGGCGTATTAGTGTGTCTTTTTTAAGGAGGTTAGGTAATGCCAAAGGCAGTGTTAGGGGAAGTTTCTTTTTTGTCTGTGCCTGTATAATCTGGGTTGGCTGCATTTTGCTGCTGGAAGGCGCGGACATGCAGATCAGGATTACTGCTGCTACTCTTCTTGCAGGGGTTTTTCTCTGGGTGCTGTCTCCTTTTTCCCTGTCCTTTACTTCCTTCTTAATAATTGTTGTATTGATGGTAACAAAGGTAATTCCCTTGGAAACGGGCTTGGGGGGCTTCTCATCCGGCTCTGTGTTCCTTGTTCTTTCGGGGCTGATGTTTGCCCAGGCTATCAAAGAGACGGACCTGGCTGAAAGGACAGCATATTTTGTATTGGGGCGCTTTGGCGGTACTCCCAAAGGCGTCCTGGCGGGTCTAATGATAATTCTCCAGGTCTTAGGCTTTTTTGTCCCTTCTTCCACTGTCCGAATCACACTTCTTCTACCCACAGTACAAACGATAATCAAAAACGCCAGAAATGAGCGGGGCGTCAGCAATATTTCCAAGCTGCTGGTTCTCGGCCTTGCCTTTGGCGGGACTATTACCGGCTCAGGTATCCTGCCGGCCGCTTTCTCCAATATCATCACGGTGGACTTGCTGGAGGAGTTAACAGGGATACGCATCCTTTATAATGAGTGGTTTCGCTATATATTCCCTGTGGGGTTGGTTCTGCTTCCCTTTGCCTGGTTCATTCTCCTGAAAACCTTTCCTCCTGAAATATCCGTTTTCCCCGGTGGGGCCGAAGAGTTCCGCAGGAGAGGGTCCCAGATGGGCCCCCTGGATACTAAAGAGAAAAAGTGTATTTTTATTCTGTTTCTTACCTTGAGCCTTTGGCTTACGGAAAGTTGGCACGGGCTCCATACAGCAGTTCCTTCAATGCTGGCAGTCATTTTATTTGGGCTGCCCGGCATAGGATTTATGGAGTGGAAGAAAATGCTCGATGTTGATTGGGGTACCATTGTCCTGATAGGTTTTACGTTGTCCCTGGGAACTGCACTGAATTCCACGGGAACAGCCAACTTCCTGGCCAACGGAATTTTTGACTGGACCCTGGGAGGCCTGCCGGTTTCCCTGTCCCCGGT
>LFTO01000091.1:3910-5328 GCA_001513335.1 Clostridiales bacterium DTU086
CTCCTGCCGGTGGAGACAGTAACAAATATTGTTGCTTTCGGCACCGGTTACCTGCGCCCTACGGATATGCTGAAGCCGGGAATTTGGATTACCATTGCCAGCATAATCGTACTGACCCTGGCAGCATATTTCTACTGGCCCCTGATAGGTTTGATCTGATTTCCTGAAAGGAGCAGTCTCCTTGATTGAAATGGTAAAGGTTAGGCAGGTCTTTGACGGTTGTCAGCCTTTGGATATTGAGGCACAGCTCCGGACAGATTTTGAACGCCTGGGAATTGGAAATAAGCTTTCACCCGGCAGTGCCATTGGCTTAGCAGTTGGCAGCAGGGGCATTGACCGGCTTGATGCAGTTGTAAAAACTGCAGCTGAAATCTTAAAAGAATACGGGGCCAAACCTGCAGTCTTTGCCGCTATGGGAAGCCATGGGGGAACAGAGGCAGGCCAGCTGGCAGTTTTGCGTTCCCTGAACATATCCGAAGACAGGTTGGGGATTGCGGTAAAGGCCTCAGATAACTACCGGCAGATAGGAGTCTTTAACGGTCTGCCCCTTTACGTCAACAGCTTGGCTTTATCTTTTGATTACATCGTGCCTGTAAACAGGGTAAAACCCCATACTTCTTTTAGGGGTCCCATTGAAAGCGGTCTTACCAAAATGGTGGCTGTTGGAATTGGCGGGCCTCCAGGGGCAAGGGTAATCCACTCCCGGGGCGCACCATTTATTTCCTTATTAATCGAAGTGTTGGGACAGGAATTATTACAGCGCCTCCCAATCCTTTTTGGAATTGCCCTTGTAGAAGATAAACGGCACAGGCTCAAATGCATCCGTACCTGCAGGAAAGAAGATTTTACTGCTGTTGATAGAGAACTCCTAACAGAAGCCCGGCGGTACATGCCCCGACTACCCTTTGAAGAAATTGATGTTCTTATTGTCGACCAAATTGGCAAATGCTTCAGCGGGACAGGGATGGATACCAACATAATCGGCAGGTTCGGTATCAGGGGGATACCCGACAGGGGGCCAAAGATAAAGATTATAGTTGCCCTGGACCTGGCGGAGGAATCCCATGGAAACGCTAACGGCATCGGCCTTGCCGATATTACTACCAGTAAACTGGTAGAAAAAATAGACTATCCAGCAACACTGAAGAATGTCTTAACAACTTCCTTCCTTGATAGAGCAAAAATCCCCGTTACTTTAAAGAGCGACAAGGAAGCCATTGAAACTGCCATTAGCCTCCTGCCCGAAACAGGGGAAGATGTCCGGCTGGTACATATCTCCAATACCCTGGAAATTGAAGAATTCTATGTGTCTTCCAATCTGGCGCAAAGGGCCGGCCTGGAGGTAATTCAAACGGGCAGGGTTATGGACTTTGACTCCCAGGGAAATTTAAGGGGTTACATTCCCCTGTCATCTTGAC
>LFTO01000091.1:5554-5740 GCA_001513335.1 Clostridiales bacterium DTU086
CCTGTCATTCTCTATACTCTCTCCTATCATCCTGAGCTCATCCCTTTTTTGTCATCCTGAGCCATCCCTTTTTTGTCATCATGAGCGAAGCGAAGGATCTTACACAAAGGAGTCATCCTGAGCAAAGCGAAGGATCCTAAGACTAGACTCTTCGTCGGCTGCGCCTTCTCAGATTGACATCTTAGC
>LFTO01000225.1 GCA_001513335.1 Clostridiales bacterium DTU086
GCTAAAGTCCAGGTTACTGGTAACTATTAACGAACGTTTTTCATAGGCTCTGGTCACCAGCTGAAAAATATGATCTGATGCGGTTTCATCCATAGATACATACCCTAGCTCATCTAAAATGATAAGGTCATTTTTCAAGATATTGTTAATTTTCTTATTGAGGGTGTTATCAGCTAGGGCTGCATAAAGATCTGTGATAAGATCGGTGAAAGAATAAAAGCGAACTTGGTAACCCTTTAGTACCGCCTTGACTCCCATGGCTATGGCCAGATGGCTTTTGCCAACTCCAGGGGGTCCAAGAAAAATGATATTCTCTTTGGCTTCGATAAACTGAAGACTTGCTAAATCATATATGCTTTGCTGACTGATACTGTTTTGAAATGAAAAATCAAAGCTTTCCAGGGTTTTTACCTGGGGAAACCAGGCTCTTTTCATCCGCTTTTCCTGTTGGGTTTTTTCCCGTAATTCTACTTCTCTGTTAACGAGATAGGCTAAGAAATCTATGTAAGCCGGTTCTTCTTCAATAGCTAGTTCGTTGGCATCGTCAAGAATATTTCTAATATGCGGTAGTCTTAGCCGTTTTAGATTCTGTTCAAGGACTGCTCGTTCTGCAGTAGGTATTTGTCTAATCATTAGATAACCTCCCCGTAGTAACTGGTGTCTCGGCGTTCTACTTGGACTTGATAGGGAAGGTCATTCAGTTTGCGGGTGCATTTATTATTGGGTACCGTTGGAAGGCTTTCTGGTGCCTGAGACTGTTTTTGCAGTATGGATTTTAGCTTACTGTAGCCAATAGCACCAAACTCTAAGGCTCGCTCCATTGCGGCACTAATTTCTGCTAAGCTATAGTCCTGGGTAAGCGAGATAATATTCTGCATCTGTTCTCTAAGGTGTCCTCCCCGTCGTTGACTTAGTTTTTGCAGGTATTCTGCTGCCGCCGGTGCCAGTGCTTCAAACTCGGCTTGCAGTGCATTTTTGGGCCTTTTGGGCACTGTATTATGCTGGGGATAATGGTCATCGTTAATGATTATTTGGTTTTTCGCTGACACCAAGGTATGCTGGGCTACTATTCTCTGATTATCAATGATCTCGATTCTATCCTCGTATCGTTTGTAATGCACTGTTTTACGGGCAAACTTAGCCGGGACAGAATATTTATTATTACCAACGGATATGAGGGCTGTTTTGCTTGCTTTGCGGCTTTCATAGATGGGTAATGGAGCATCGATTGCCGGTAATGGTTTTAGGTAATTACGTTCTTCTATTAAGCGTTCCTGTGGGATTTCACCGGTTGTCCCGTGTACTTTGGCGTTGGCAATTTCTTTGAGCCAGATCTTAAGTTGGCTATTTAGGTCTTCCACATCCTTATACTCCCGGCCGTAATAGAAACCATTTTTTACGTATTTTACATTGGATTCTACTTTGCCCTTACTCTCAGGATCGCTTACCCAACATGCTTTGGGTGTAAATCCGTATTTTAGTGCTAATTCCAAAAGCCCCGGATTAAATCGCACTACCGTACCCACTCGTTCTGCTACCACTGTTTTGGCATTATCAAAGAGAATTGTTTCGGGAACACCGCCCACATAATGTAGTGCCCTGTGTAAGCAGGCGTTAAATACTGCCATGTTGAGGGAGGTTATGAATTCAGCATAGCGTTCTCTTGACCAGCTTAAGCAAAATACAAATGCATATAGTTTTACACGGTGGCCATGTT
>LFTO01000023.1 GCA_001513335.1 Clostridiales bacterium DTU086
CTTTTCAAACATAAGATGATGTCTTTCATGATCGGGGCCTTCTTTGCCGGAGTTGCCGGCGGCCTTTACGGTTCTTTATTGGGGACCGTTGACCCTAAGAACTTTATGTTCGTTCTAACCTATAACTTCCTGCTGATTATTGTCCTGGGTGGAATGGGGAGCATCTCCGGTTCCATTATCTCCGCTTTTATAGTTACAGCGGGACAGGAGTGGCTCCGATTCCTGGACGCACCTATGAGTATTGCAGGTTTTTCCATCCCGCTGTTCAGACCTGGTTTCAGGATGGTTATCTTTTCCCTGCTCCTGATGACAATTGTACTCTTTTACCCTAAAGGCCTCATGGGAACGAAAGAACTCAATTGGGAGATGCTTAAAGGAATCGGCAGGAGTATAACCGGCAGGTTTACCGGCGGCCGGCCTTCAAAGGGCGGTGAAGTACAATGAAGGAAATTGAAATTCCACTGCTGGAGACAGAGGCTATTACCATGCGGTTCGGCGGTGTTACTGCCGTAAACGGCCTTTCCATTGAAGTCAATCAGGGGGAAATCGTGGCTCTGATAGGCCCTAACGGTGCAGGAAAGACTACGGCATTTAACATGATTACCGGTGTCTATACACCAACGGAAGGACGGATAATGTTTGAGGGGAGAGATATTACAGGGAAAAGGCCGGACCAAATCACTTCCCTGGGTATCGCCAGGACTTTCCAGAATATCCGCCTTTTCAAGAAATTATCCGTTCTGGAAAATATCCTGATTGCCTGCCATCTGCGCATTAGGTCCAATTTCTTCTCGGCTTCTGTCCGGATGCCCAGATACAGGAAAGAAGAAAAAGTAATGCGGGAAAAGGCAGACTACCTTATTGAGGAATTCGGCTTAAGCAGGTATAAGGATGAAATTGCTTCTTCACTACCTTACGGGCTGCAGCGCCGGCTGGAAATAGCCCGGGCCCTGGCAACGGAACCGCACCTTTTGCTCCTGGACGAGCCCGCTGCCGGGATGAATCCCAAGGAAACTGAAGAGCTTACGTCATTTATCCGGGAAATCAAAGAAAAAAATGACCTGACGGTCTTTTTAATCGAACACCATATGGACCTGGTTATGGAAATCTCAGAGCGGATCTATGTCCTGGACTTTGGTGAGACCATCGCCAAGGGGACAGCCAGCGAGGTTCAAAACAACCCGAGAGTTATTGAGGCCTATCTGGGGGTGGATGAAGATGCTTAAAATCGAGAACCTTAAGGTGGCTTACGGAGGCATTGAGGCGCTAAAAGGGATCAGCTTTGAGGTTCCGGAAGGAAATATTGTGACCTTGATTGGGGCTAACGGAGCCGGGAAATCTACTACCCTGCGTTCGATTATGAGTCTGGTGAAGACAAAGTCAGGAAAAATCACTTTGAAGGGTGAAGATATAACGGATTTGTCTACTACGGAGATTGTTTCCAAAGGGGTTACCCTCGTTCCGGAGGGCCGCCGGGTTTTTCCCAACCTAACAGTCTTGGAAAACCTCAAGATTGGAGCCTACCTGCGTGACGATAAGGATGGCATCCAGGAAGACATTCAGCACGTCTATGAGCTGTTTCCCCGGCTGGAAGAGCGGTCCTGGCAGTTGGCGGGGACCCTCTCAGGCGGTGAGCAGCAGATGCTGGCAGTTGGGCGTGCCCTCATGTCCCGGCCCAAAATCATGATGATGGATGAGCCCTCCCTTGGGCTTGCTCCCCTGGTTGTCAGGGATATTTTCGGGATTATTGAAAAGATTCGTGAACAGGGGACGACAATTCTTTTGATTGAACAGAACGCAAACCTGGCCCTGCGCACTGCAGATTATGGCTATGTCCTGGAAACCGGCAACATCGTCTTGAGCGGGAAAGGATATGAGCTGCTGGAAAACGAAGAGGTCAAGGCTGCCTATTTGGGGAAAAAGAAAGAAAAAGCCGGGGCGTAATATTTTTCGCGAACAAGACCCTTTCCCATACCGGGAGAGGGTCTTTTTATCTATCGTCTTTCATATTTCTTTTGCCTCGTTAAGTATTTTATACTTTAATGCCCAATGAATGGATTTTTCAGAAACAACATCTACCTTTCTGCCTAATAAGTTTTCAAGTTCCCCCTTTAAAGCAACTAAGTCAAACAGGGAGCACCTATCCTTGCAATCAACCAAAAAGTCTATATCGCTATCCGGAGTTTCCTCTCCTCTTACTACTGAACCAAAAACCTTCATTTTTCTGATTTTGTGATTTGAGGCAATAAATTATCTGCTCCCGCTTTTCTTTCACCTCAGAGATAACAGAACCATGCCGGGATAAGATAAGAGTAAAAAATGGCCCGTTGGTGGGCATGTGATTAGGAAGTGTCAATACCGGATTTTGGCATATTGAGTATGTAAGAATTAGCCAATGAAAAAATTACGAAAATGAAATGCTGCCAAAAACAGGAGACGGCTTTTTTGGATGCACCGTCTCCTGCAAATAAAAACTCATATAATCCTGGCAAGCTGATCTCAGCCTCTGCGTCTCTGTTTCCTATTAAAAAACTTCTTTATGACACAGCCGGCTTTGGACCGTTTTTTATTTATTCTTCAGTTTCAGATTTTATTTTTTCTATTTCCTTTTCAATCTCTTCCAGTGAAATCTCCTGAGGATTCTTACCCATCAGGCAGTAAGTGCACCCGAAGCAGGGGTCCCTGTCCCAAGGAGCAACAGTGCCTAAAAACCAGCACATAACTTCACGAAGGTCGTTTCTTAAAACGCAAAACTCGGGAAACATTACATGATGCTGAGCGGCAAGTTCCTTATTTTCTTTGGAGACTTCTTCCCTGTGAAGGTAATCATTGATAAACTTCTCTTTTTGCTCCTTTTCCGCCTTACTGAAGGGTTCAACGAGCAGTTCTTCATCCGGATGCCAATCCTCCCGGCGCTTTGCCAGCATCATTTCAAGGGCTTTAACAGCATCATTATCCAATGCTTTAAGTGCAGCCCGCTCCCGCAGATCGACGTCCTCTTCTCCATCCTTGCGCTCTATGCCAATTTCCCCAACCAGGGAATCCAATTCATTGCCTTTCAAAGGTTTTGCATATACTATTTGTTCTTGTTCCGGTTCAGGGTCTTCAAATTCTATGCCCGGATCGGTACTGCGGAAAAAAGCCTTGAAAGAATCATTCAGCATGTCTTTTCCCCCTTTCCTGAATATTTTAGGTTTACTCTCTCTCAATCCACAAGTATAACACAGAAACATTAAATGGGGACAACATTAAAAAAAAGCTATCGGCTTGTATAAGTATAACACACAAGCTGCCGGTGGGAAACGGTGTAATTTGCCTGCATGTTGCAAATCAGTTGTAAATATTCTACCTTGGTGACGGTGAAATCCCTGGCCATAATTAACAAAAGTTCTCCATTACCCCCCTGTCCGATCCAGTAAATTGAAAAAAATTTTTTTGAAAAGTTTTAGAGATTCCCCGCTGCCTGGCCTGTCGCGGCAAACCTTCCGGTTGCAATTGAAAGACGACGGTTGCATTAAATCCCAGGTGTGCCCATGAAATCGGCTTTTTCCCTGTTAATGACTATCTACTCCAATTTATGGGAACTATATTGAATAGACCTTATAATTGGGGGAATAACAATGAACCGTCAAAGAATAAAAACAGCTGTAATGCTGCTGGTTGCCGTATTGGCTCTGATACCCTTTGCCTGGGAACCTGCTCAAAGTATGGTTTACAGGCCAAGGGTTGAAGAAAAACTGTACAGTTTGGTGGAAGTATCAGGGGGGCGTCCTGTGAAATTAAATGTCCAGGGGTGGACGCGGGTAAACAGGAAGTTTATTACCCTGGAGGAACTGGAAAGACTGGCGGAAAAGGCGGCAATAAGGTTGGGGGAAAGTGCTCCCCGAATGATTAGTGAAGGGGACGGGGATTTTAGACAGGTGCGCATCCAGTCAATATTGGAAGACGGCACTGTTCTCAGCCTGGCTGCCCAGTCACTGATCAATTATGCCCAGCCGGAAAGCAAAGGGGAAACCTACATCTCGGTAAACATTGCTCAAAAGATTGATACCGCAAACAGTATATTTTGGAGCGATACTGTCCGGGCGGCCCTGTCATTCCCCTTTGCCAGCAGCCCCCAGGTACTGACAACTGTTATTGCTGCCAGACCGGGGAAAATGGCCCGGGAAGACCAGGAAAAACTGATCTCGAAAATGTTCAGTACCGCAGAGGCGGCCAGGATTGACGGGGTCAATACTGAGCAGCTGGTAAGTGTAACGGGGTTTACCCCGGCAATAAAGGACTTTCTGGAAATTGGGGATAATGAGGTGAACCTTAACATAGCTGTCCGGTATCATATTGATGATGGACAGACATATATTTATATTGGTTCCCCGCTCCTGGCTGGAGAATATTAGCAATTATCCTTCCATGAGTTCTTGCAGGAAAACAGAGAAAAAACAAGAATAAAGCAAGTGATATACAATTTGCTGGGTTTTTTTGGGAGGGCATATCTTGGAAAAAATTTTGGTAACTGGAAGAAATCAGCTGAATGGTATTATCCGGGTGAGTGGTGCCAAAAATGCTGTTCTTCCTGTAATAGCTGCCTCTATTCTTGCCCCGGGGAAAACTGTCCTTCAAGAGATTCCCCGCCTGGCAGACGTAGAAATAATGTGTGAACTTCTTGAACATATCGGGGCCTCAGCCTATATACAGGGAGATAAGCTGGAGATTGATGCATCAAACTTGAATTCCTGGGAAGCACCCTATGAGTACATGCGCAAGATGCGTGCTTCCGTTCTGGTAATGGGGCCTCTGGTTGCCCGCCTTGGATGTGCCAAACTGTCCATGCCGGGGGGCTGTGCTATAGGTTCCCGGCCCATTGATCTCCATCTCAAAGGCCTGGCTGCCATGGGAGCCAAGATTGTCAAGGACCGGGGATGGATAACAGTCAAAGCTGAAAGACTGCACGGGGAAAGGATTTACCTTGACTTTCCCAGTGTTGGCGCTACCGAGAATATCATGATGGCTGCTTCCCTTGCAGAAGGCCTGACGATTATTGAAAATGCAGCGGAAGAGCCGGAAATTGTTGACCTGGCCAACTTTCTCAATAACATGGGAAGCAGGATTACCGGTGCCGGTACCAATATAATTAAAGTTGAAGGTGTCAAAGAACTCCACGGAGCTCACCACACAGTAATCCCCGACCGTATCGAGGCGGGGACTTTTATGGTGGCCGCTGCCGCCTGTGGAGGGAATGTCCTGGTTTCTAATGTTATTACGGACCATTTAAAACCCGTAATTGCGAAACTAAGGGAAGCAGGGGTTACCATTGTTGAGGAAATGTCAGGTGTAAGAGTGATCAGCAATCCTCCTCTCAAGCCTATAGATATCAAGACCCTGCCTTACCCGGGATTCCCCACGGACATGCAGGCTCAGATGATGGCCATGCTTACTACTTCCCTGGGGACCAGTTTAATTACTGAGACTGTTTTTGAAAACCGCTTCATGCACGTTAATGAACTTAAAAGAATGGGTGCAGACATTACCATTGAAAGCCACAGTGCAATGGTCAAAGGTGTTCCCCAGCTTTCAGGAGCCCAGGTTAAAGCGACGGACCTGCGGGCGGGTGCAGCATTGATCATTGCCGGTATGGTAGCCTCCGGAGTAACAGAGGTATCCGGGATAGAGCATATTGACAGGGGATATGAGAATATCGTCGGTAAGCTTCAGGGGATTGGAGCCGACATCAGGCGTGAACGGTTTTAGCAGCATTTTTACCTCTCAAAAGGGCATACTATCCTTCAGAGGTAAAAAGACATGCCGTTGTATCTGTTGTATCCCCTTTACACAGCCGGGATATTCTTAGTCATGCTGGCAGTAGTACCCAGGGAGAGAATCAGGCGCCTGGTTCCTTATGCACTGCTGTATGGGGCAGTGGGAGACTTTGTGTGGCTCCTTATTTTGGGTTATTTAGGTATTGCAGGTTACATAAACTACGGTCCATTCGGCTTTTTGGGGATGCCTTTTTTCCCCTTGCTGGCCTGGACCTTTTTCTTTATCATTTACCTCCACCTTTTGCCGGAAAGATATCCGTGGAATTATCTTTTTACCCTAAGTGCTGCTGCTTACAGCCTGATTTTTTCCAATGTCCTCCAGAACCTGGGTATTTTCGCCTGGAGGACCGGACGTCTGGTGGCCCCTGCAGTTGTTTATCTTACCTGGATGATTCTGGTTACTTATACCTACCAGAACCTTTTCACAAGAACCAGGGTTCGTCCCTGACGGCGAGTCAATACGGGCACGCCGACTATTGAAAACGAGTGTTTTTCACTGACCCTTATCCCCGCAGTATTTTATCCTGAGCCTGTGTTTCATCCGCAAGGAAACGTAACCCTGAGCCAGCGAAGGGTCTTACTAAGCAACGAGTTTTACGGGGAGCATGTAATATTGAGCGCGGCTAAGGATCTCATGCTGGCACTTTATGATTCTCGTCGGCTTTGCCTCCTCGGAATGACTGGAGAAAAGGCGCACTTCTCAGGATGACCTGGAAAGAGGCACAGTCTCCCCAGGGTGAAGCAAGAAATGGCTTTGCTTTCTTGTAAAGTATGACAGAAAACATGTCATCCTCAGCGCAGTGAAGGATCTTTCATTGGCAAACTAGCCGGCATGTCATCCTGAGTATAAAGAGGGATCTTATGCTGGCGTTGGAATTTGCGTAAAGATTCT
>LFTO01000178.1 GCA_001513335.1 Clostridiales bacterium DTU086
GCCATATTGTCACCATCAGTAATCAAAATTACTTTTCGTTTCTCCATTTCTACTCCTGGGGGTTAAAAATAACGGCAACTATGAAACCAAAAAGTATGGCGGCTGCAACTCCTGCTGCTGTGGCATTAATTCCACCTTTAAATATTCCCAGAAAACCTTCCCTGTTGATGCCCTCAATTACCCCCTGGGTCAAACTGTGCCCAAACCCTGTAAGGGGAATGGTCGCACCTGCCCCGCCAAAGTCCACCAGAGGTTGGTAAAAGCCCAGGCCGCTAGCAAGGGCTCCAACTGTAACATACCCAACCAGGACATGACCGGGCGTAATGGAATAGGGAGTTAGATCCATTATCAGCTGGCCAATTACACATAATATTCCGCCTACCAGAAATGCTGATAAGATTGTCATTAGCCTCACCACCCGAATTATTTGTTGAAAGCAGTGAAAAAAATTATTCCGGGTTTTTGGAGTTTTCCAAAACGACCCCATGGGCGATTGCAGGTATAGACTCTCCCTGCTGGGAACTGGTCACGCTTAACAGAGCACCTGTACCTACGATCAGAATGCGTTTGTACTTGCCAGCCCTTAACTGCTGCATGAAATGACCGGCTGTAACTACGGCAGAGCATGCACAACCGCTCCCCCCGGCATGAGTATCCTGGGAAGAATCAAAGATTAGGACACCGCAGTCCTCCAGCTGAGAAAAATCGTACCCCTGCTGGTTGCCTAAATCTGCAGCAATCGCGCGGCCAACGGCACCCAGGTCTCCGGTAACAATAAGATCATAATACCCTACATCCCTGCCTGTATCCTGAAGGTGAGTGATTATTGTATCTACTGCTGCAGGAGCCATGGCAGCTCCCATATCATGGGGATCTTTTACGCCGGCATCAACAACCTTTCCTACAGTAGCATGGGATACATTAACACCTTGTGCTTCAGCGGAAAGCAAAAAAGCTGCTGCTCCTGTTACTGTCCATTGTGCGGTCATTGGGCGTTGGACCCCCTGCTCTACAGGAAACCGGTACTGCCTCTCTGCAGAACAGTAGTGACTGGATGTTCCGGCAATTACCTTCGAAGCGTAACCGCCGTCGATTAGCATGGAGCCCAGGATTATCCCCTCCATCATTGTGGAGCAAGCACCATATAAACCAAAAAAGGGTATGCCTAAAGTACTTGCCGCAAAGTTTGCTGAGATCATCTGGTTCAAAAGGTCTCCGGCTAAAAGGAAGTCAATATCTGAGGCCTGTATCTTCTGCTTTTCAACCACCAGTTTAATAGCTTCCTCAATAAACTTCCGTTCGGCTTTTTCAAAACTGTTTTCGCCAAAATACATATTATCTACTACTCTGTCAAAAGTTTCTCCCAATGGCCCTTTCCCTTCTTTAGGACCTACAATGCTTGCAGTTTCAACTATGACAGGGGGATTATCAAACCTTATTGTCTGCTTTCCAATTTTCTTCGTATTGGACATACATTTACTCCTTACCCAAGAATAAACCTCAATAGACCTATGATTATAGAAGTCAAAAATCCGTAAACCAGTACCGGTCCTGCTATGGTGAACATCCTTGCCCCAACTCCGTAAACGAAACCTTCTCTCTTGAATTCCAGTGCCGGGGCAACTATGGAATTAGCAAAGCCAGTAATGGGAACGATAGCACCGGCGCCTCCAACTTTAACAATATTGTCGTAAACTCCCAGACCTGTAAGGAGCGCTCCCAGAAAAACCATAATCATTACAACAGCTGCGCTGGCATCCTGTTCCACCAGGCCGGCACCTAAAAATAAGTTTCGAAAGACCTGTGCAAAAGCACAAATTGTACCTCCAACGACAAAAGCCATAATAGTATTTCTTAATACTTTTGGCCTGGGAGAATGGCGTTTAACTACTTGTTGATATTCTTGAGCTTCATATGCTTTCTGGGATTGCTGCATTTCCTTGTCCAGATTATTTTGGTTCATATTTCCTGTTTCGGACATATAAAATCTACCGCCTTTCTGAGAAGTATTTTTTCCAGCACGTTTTTATTTATTCTAGGGTAGAAGGTGGAGTGGATGACAACACCATATTTTCTCAATTGGACAAATAAAAAAAGCGGGGTTTTCCCGCTAACTCAACCCACCTGTATTCTCTTTTTTCTCAGACTCCAGAAGCTTTCTTATCTCCGCCAGTGCCTGGCGTTCGATACGGGAAACCTGCACTTGAGACAGACCGATGATTTTTGCCACCTCTGTTTGTGTTTTGTCCTGGAAAAACCTCAGAAGCAGTACCTTGCGGTGTTTCTCCGGGAGTTTGATAAGCAGTTCCTTTAAGGCAATGTTGTCAAACCAGGAGCCCTCGTTAGAATTTTCGCTTTTCAACTGATCAATTACGTAAATTGGGTCCCCGTCGTCCTGGTACAGTGTTTCGTGAATGGACGTTGGACTTTGAACTGCCTCAAGAGCCGACACAACTTCTTCCGGTGGCAGGTCGAGAGCGCCAGCCACTTCGCTGATAAGAGGTTCTCTGCCCAGTTCTTTTGCCAGTTCTTCCCGTTTTCGATTTATGTCATAGGCGGTTTTTTTCAGGGAACGGCTGACTTTTATCGGATTATCATCCCGTAGGAACCTTCTTATTTCACCAACAATCATGGGTACAGCGTATGTAGAAAATTTAACGTTATATGATAAATCAAACTTATCAATGGCTTTCATTAATCCAATGGTTCCAATTTGAAAAAGGTCTTCCATTTCGTAACCGCGGTTTTCGAACCTGCGCACCAGATTAAAAACTAATCTTAGATTACAATTAATCAATCTTTCCCGGGCATTTTTGTCCCCGCTTTTTGCCTGTTGGAGCAGGTGCTTCATCTCTCCGTCAGACAGTAACGGGAAATTGGGTAAATTCATTTCGGAAAGTTTCATCCCAAATCACCCTTACCGGTTACCGGCTTGTGGTTTAACAGGAGGAAGGTTTTTTATGAGTTTTACCGATGTTCCTTTTCCTACTTCCGAGACTACTTCTACATCATCCATAAAGGATTTCATAAAAACAAATCCCAGCCCCATCCTTTCCGGGTCAGTTGAAAAGGCGGGCTCCATCGCCTTGTCGATATCCTCAATACCTACTCCTTCGTCCTTAATGGTTATTTCCAGGCGGCTACTGTAAAGGGAAACCGATATCCAAACTTTACCTATAGGTTGATTATTATAACCGTGAATTATACAGTTCGACACTGCTTCCGAAGTAGCTACTTTCAGTTCTTCCATATCATTCAACGTCATGTCCAGTTGAGCTGCAAAAGAAGCAACTACTACTCTGGACAGGGCAACGTTTTCCGGCACGCTTAAGAATTCCATGTTCATAAAGTTGATTATTTTCTTATCCGGGTTTTCAGACATTTTCAACCCTCCTTTAACCCAAATGATTCAAAGCTGATTTTTTGTCCTCATAAATGCCGATAATCGTGTTTATTCCTGACACATTGAGTATTCTTTTTACTTGGGAGTGCGGGCCGACTAAAACTATTTTTCCTTTTAATCCTTGGATTTTTTTGTACCTACCCAGGATCGCCCCTAACCCGGAACTGTCAATAAAGGTTACCTTGCTCAAATCAATCAATAAAAACTTGGCCATGCCCGTATCCAAATAACTGTCAACAGTGGTGCGAAATTCCTCTGTCAGTGTCATGTCAAATTCCCCTGCAACCTCAACCAGCAATGTTGAACCTTTTAAATGAGCGCTTACTCTCAACTGTGCCCCCCCTACCAGAGCAATAATACCTTGCCATTGTTTCGATAGCGCAAATTTAAAACCCTTCAACGCATTTTCACAAATAAACTCATATATTGACATCCTGTGTCTAGAAAAGGCCGTTGCCACCTGTAACTCACCGCTCGATGATTTTCAATAAAAAAAGAGGTTCCAGGGAAAACCTGGAACCATACTACTTTAGTTCAGTGTCTCAATGTTCAAAAGTATAATTGCCTTAAAATTTGTTCAAATAGGCTTTCAGCTCCCAGGGGGTAACTTGGGTGCAGTATTCAAACCATTCTATTTTTTTGGCATCCATATA
>LFTO01000192.1 GCA_001513335.1 Clostridiales bacterium DTU086
AGGATAACTGTACATAATACGGATCATCAAGGGTTGGTGGCTGTCAATACACTCCCTGTAGAGGAATACTTATACGGCGTAGTCGGGCAAGAAATGGGTTACGGAGCACCCCTTGAAGCGCTAAAAGCTCAAGCACTTGTTTCTCGTTCCTACGCTCTTGGGAAAAAAGGGACGGGTCTTTATGCTGATTTGAAGAAGAACTCTCAGGCTTACAGGGGATATAACGCTGAGCTGGTAGCTGGTTTTGAAAATGTTAAAGAAGCTGTAGATTCCACGGCAGGGGAAGTAATCTGCTACCAGGATAAAATCATTGACGCTGTTTTTCATTCCAACAGCGGGGGGTTCACTGAGTCCAGCGAGAATGTATGGCAGCAGCCCGTTCCGTATTTGAGAGCCGTTCCATCACCGTGGGATGAGTATGCACTCCGTTATTCTTANNCTCCGTTATTCTTACCAGGATGCTAACGGCTGGCCTGGAAACAGCTATGAGTGGTCTGTTGATGTTACGAGGGACCAGTTGAAAAAATTTATTGCAGATTGGAACGCTGCACGTCCAAATGATGTCATAAATATTGGAGAAGTGAAGAATATTATTTTAAGCAGGACAGATTCTGTTTCCGGAAAAAATACTGTTTCGGGAAGAGTTACTGCTTTAACCCTGGTAGGTTCAACGGGAAAGAAAACAATCAGTAAGGACAATATCCGCAGTTTCTTCCGGCCAAATGGACAAATATTAAAAAGCACTCTTTTTGATATCACTCTTAATAAGGGGGCTGTGGGAGAATCCGGCTCCAAAGGCCTTTTTGATAGTATAACCATAAATGGGAGAGGCAATGGTCACGGGCTTGGTCTCAGCCAGTGGGGAGCCAGGGGTATGGCAGCGGAACAGGAAGCCGGTTATTATGAAATAGTAAAGCATTATTACTCGGATGTGGAAATAGAGAAACTTTATTGAGGGGCATTTAATGGATGAAAGTTTCAGATTTTGATTATTTTCTTCCCCAGGAATTAATTGCTCAGAAGCCGTTATATCCCCGGGATGCTTCCAGGCTGCTTGTGCTGGACCGCCGAACAGGCAAGATTGAACACCGCCAATTCCCCAATATCGTCGCCTATTTTAGACCCGGCGACGTTTTAGTTTTGAACGATACCCGGGTTATTCCGGCAAGATTATATGGGCGAAGAAAGGATTCGGGTGGAAAAATCGAAGTTGTACTAGTAAAGAGGCTTTCAACTTCGGAATGGGAAGTATTGGTTAAGCCGGGTAAGCGAGCCAGAATAGGAACTGAGATAATTTTCGGTGAGGGAGAGTTGGAAGCCAAAATTTTGGACAGGACCGAAGTAGGAGGAAGAATATTAAAATTTTTCTACGGTGGGATTTTTGAGGAGATCCTTGATAAATTGGGTACGATGCCTCTTCCCCCATATATTAAAGAGCAGTTGAAAGATAAGGAAAGGTATCAAACGGTTTACAGCCGGGTTGAAGGGTCAAGTGCAGCTCCTACTGCAGGACTTCATTTTACACCTGAGCTCCTTTCTTTGATTGAGGAAAGTGGAATAGAGATTGTCAAACTTCTTCTCCATGTCGGTTTAGGTACTTTTCGTCCTGTTACTGCAAATAACGTTGAGGACCATGTTATGCATTCAGAATATTACGAGGTTAATGAAGAAACAGCTGAAAGAATCAACAATGCCAGAAAGAAGGGGGGGAGAGTAATAGCGGTCGGCACAACAACGGTGCGGACTTTGGAGACGGTGGCCCAACGGGGAGAGGTCTCTCCCGGAAAGGGTTGGACAGATATTTTTATTTATCCCGGCTACCAGTTTAAAGTTGTTGACGTCCTGGTTACAAATTTTCACCTTCCAAAATCCACTCTGTTGATGCTGGTTAGTGCTTTTGCAGGGGTGGAAAATATTAAAAATGCCTATAAAACAGCGGTAGAAAACCGGTACCGTTTTTTCAGCTTCGGGGATGCAATGCTTATTATCTGATTTTCCATTTGTATAAAAGGGCAATGGTAAAGAGAGATTATTAAGGAGGGTTATTCCCTGTATAATGACACTAAAATTTGAGATTGTTAAGGAACATAAAAATGGATTGACCAGGGCGGGAATAATTCAAACAGCGCACGGCTACATAGAGACTCCTGTATTTATGCCTGTAGGCACTCAGGCAACAGTAAAAACTATGACACCGGAGGAGTTAAAAAGTGTTGGTTCCCAGATAATCCTGAGCAACACTTACCATCTTTACTTAAGGCCGGGTCATGAACTGATTGCTGAAGCTGGAGGGCTGCACAAATTTATGAACTGGCCGGGGCCAATTCTAACTGACAGCGGGGGTTTTCAGGTTTTTAGTCTTGGTGATTTGCGAAAAATAGAGGATGGAGGTGCTTCTTTCAGGTCACATATCGATGGTTCTCTGCATTTTATTTCTCCGGAAAAGGCCATGGAAATACAAAGGTCCTTAGGGTCAGACATAGCAATGACATTTGATGAGTGTACAGCTTATCCCTGTTCCGAGCAGGAAGCTGCTGAGGCAGTTCGCAGGACAACTCTTTGGGCAGAGCGGTGTGCTCAGGTTGAAATGCAGGAGCACCAGAGTGTTTTCGGAATAATTCAGGGAAACGTTTACAGGCATTTAAGAGAGAAAAGTGCCAGGGAAATCATTTCATTGGATTTTCCCGGATATGCAGTTGGGGGGTTAAGCGTAGGAGAACCAAAAGATTTAATGTACCAGGTACTTGATTATACAGTGCCTTTAATGCCGCGGGAAAAACCCAGGTATTTAATGGGAGTTGGTTCCCCGGATTGTCTTGTAGAAGGGATCAGGAGAGGCATTGATATGTTTGACTGCGTCTTGCAAACGAGAATAGCCAGGAACGGTACTGTTTTCACTTCCGCGGGGCGGATTACTGTAAGAAACGCAGAATACCGCCGTGACTTTTCGCCTTTGGATAGAAAATGTTCTTGTTACACCTGCCGGAATTATTCCAGGGCTTACATAAGACACCTGCTGAACGTTAACGAAGTCCTTGGAATCCGGTTAACTACCATTCATAACTTGCATTTTACAATATCTCTGGTAAAAGAACTGAGATCAGCTATAATTGAAGGTTGTTTTGAAGAGAAGGCAGAGGAAATCAAAGGTGTTTATGATAAAAGAGAATAATAGAAAGTTTGTGTAGACGAAAATATTTGCTTTGTAAGAGAAAGAGGAGGTTTTACTAAATGGATACTTCAGGTTTTTTCCTATATTTACTTCTTTTTATAGGTATCTTTTACTTTCTGCTGTATAGACCTCAACAGAAGCACAAAAAACAAAGACAGGAATTAATGGATTCTCTGCGGGTTGGTAAGGATATTGTTACTATTGGGGGAATTCACGGGGAAATCGTTAGGATTAATAAGGATACTGTAATTCTGAAAATCGCGGAAAACGTGGAAATTGAAATTCAAAAAACGGCAGTTGGTTTTATCAAAGATGAAGAATTAGATGATGACGATGATGAAGATGATTACGATGAAAAAGAAGATTACGACGAAGAAGATATCTCTTCTGATACAGAAGAAAAGTAGGTTTTGGAAATCAAATTGCCTTAATGTTGTAGTAATGGTGCCTGCAATGGTGTCGTTACTTTTTTTTTCAACGCTGTACTATTTAGTAGGGGGATGAAGTTTTGATTACTCTTGAAGATGTCAAAAAAAACAAAGAAGTTGATACCTACATACGTAAAGGGGACGAATATTTAAGTGCAATGGGGTTTACCGAGCACAGCTACCGGCACTTGGATTTAGTATCCAATATTTCTGGCAATGTGCTTAAACACTTGGGGTATAATGAAAGGGACGTTGAACTGGCTTCTATTGCAGGTTACCTCCATGATATAGGCAATGTAGTAGGCAGACATGACCACGGCACGGCAGGAGCGGTTATAGCGTTTAATATATTGTCCAAGATGGGAGCTGACCCTGAAGAAATTGCAGCGATTGTATCAGCAATAGGAAACCATGAAGAGGAATATGGTCACCCTGTCAGCAGCATTTCAGCTGCTTTAATCCTGGGGGACAAATCTGATGTTCACCGGTCCAGAGTGCGAAATACGGAAATAGCAACCTTCGATATTCATGACCGGGTCAATTATGCTGTACAGCATTCTTTTTTACGAGTGGATGAAGAACAAAAGGCCATAATTCTTGAACTTGAAATAGATCCGGAAATCAGCGGTATCATGGAGTACTTTGAAATTTTTTTGGTCCGCATGGTAATGTGCAGGAGGGCGGCAGCCTTTCTTGGAAGGAATTTCTGGCTGATGGTAAATGGAGCCAAGCTTTTATAAGTGAGGTTCTGGAATTACCAAGGTTACCAGTATATTTTGGCAGGTGGAAATTTCCATTTTTTCGTGGTTAATTGACAGTCTAAATTTGGAGGTTTATAATTATTGGGTATTCCGTGTTTGTTGGGCTAAGGAGGAACTGGTATGCGATGGGTTAAAATTCTAGCGGTTGTATTGATTCTTGCCGTTGCTGGAGGCTTGGCTGTTAATCCCATTTTGGAAAACCTGAAATTGGGTCTTGACCTTCAGGGTGGGGTCCATGTGGTTCTTTTAGCTGATGACCCTAGGGACGGTGAGGTTTCAAAAAAGGATATGGAACAATTAACAGCTGTTATGAGGGAACGTGTTGACGAGCTGGGTGTGGGTGAGACAGTTATTCAGCCTGAAGGAAGAGACAGGCTTATTATTGAGTTGCCAGGTGTACAAGATCCGGAACAAGCGGTAGAAGCTATTGGGAGGACTGCCTATCTGGAGTTCAAAACTTCAGATGGAGAGACAATTCTTACAGGTCAGGATTTGAAAGATGCACAAGGCGCTCTGAACCCAACAACACAGGAACCTTTGATTAACCTTGAGTTTAACAGGGAGGGTTCAAAGGTATTTGCTGAGGTTACCCAGCGGCTTACTGACGAATACCGTCGGGACGATCCCCGTAGATCTATCGGTATTTACCTGGACGATAAGCTCCTCACAAATCCCATGGTAAATGAAGCCATTCCTAATGGACAAGCCCAGATTTCAGGAGGCTTTGCAAGTCTTGATGAGGCTGCAAACCTTGCGGCCTTGCTGCGTGCCGGAGCTTTGCCCGTTAATGTAGAGATTATCGAAAAGAGAACTGTTGGACCAACCCTGGGCATTGATTCTCTGGAAAAGAGCAAACAGGCCATAATTTGGGGGCTATTAGGTATTATGGTTTTTATGGTGATACTTTACCGGGTTCCTGGTTTAATTGCTGATTTTGCTTTAGGGGTTTATGCTTTACTGGTTGTTGGTGTTATGGTGGGAATAAATGCGGTACTTACCTTGCCGGGAATAGCGGGTCTGCTGCTATCGGTGGGTATGGCAGTTGACTGTAATATAATTATTTTCGAAAGAATCAGGGAAGAAATACGGCTAGGCAAGACTATCAGGGCGTCCGTTGATGCAGGTTTTAACAGAGCTATTAGGACTGTCATGGACGCAAATATCACTACTTTGATAGCTGCTGCAGTTCTTTACCAGTTTGGAACGGGTCCTGTTCGTGGGTTTGCAGTAACCCTGAGTATCGGTATTTTTGCAAGTATTTTAACAGCCATAATTTTGACCAGGTTCTTACTTAGAGAAGTTGTTGCAACAGGGTCAATTCGCAGTCCTAAGTTGTTCGGAGCATAGGGGGGCAGGAAATGGATTTTGCGGGAAAATGGAAGATTTGGTTTGCAATCTCACTAATAGTCATTGGCGCAGGTCTGGTATCTCTATTGGTCAATGGCGGGTTAAACTTGAGCATCGATTTTACCGGCGGCAATTTACTTGAGGTGCAGTTTTCTGAGTCTGTTTCCTCCGGTGAAGTTAGAGATGTATTGAGAAAATTTGACCTGGAGAAAAGCCCTGTCCAAAGCTCAGGTGACAACAGGTACATTATAAGAACGGGGACTCTCAGCGAGGAAGAGAGTACCAAGATTCTTGACACTATGGAAAAGGATCTAGGAAGTATCAATATCCTGCGTAATGAAAAAGTGGATGCTATTATTGGCGGTGAGTTAACAAGAGACGGGATTATTGCTTTGGTATTGGCTTCCCTTCTAATAGTTGCTTATATAACCTGGAGGTTTGAGTTCAATTTTGCTATTGCTGGGATAATAGGACTGCTGCATGATGTTATGGTTATGACAAGCTTCATGGCTATATTCCGCCTGGAAGTTGACATCACTTTTATTGCTGCAGTTTTAACAATTATTGGGTACTCCATAAATGATACTATAGTTGTCTTTGACAGAATACGTGAAAATATACATTCACGCAAGTATAAAGAATTAGCCGCCCTTGTTAATGACAGTGTTATGCAGACTCTGAGGAGGACAATTTTTACTACTGCATCAACCTTGCTGGTTCTTTTTGCACTAATTTTCCTTGGTGGTGACACTACAAGGATTTTTGCTACTGCTCTGACCGTTGGCTGTATTACCGGTGTATATTCCACGATATTTATTGCTAGCCCCATATGGATGCTGATGAAGCAGAGGCGGTCACCACAAAGACATCTAAAAGCGGAGAAAGCCGGATAGTTTCCGGAAAATTATTATGAGTAGCAACCCCAAAGGGAGAAAAGGTGTCTCTTTCTCCTTTGGGGTTTTTTATACCTTCAGGAGGAAGGAATTTCTTTTGTTTTAGGGAAACTGTATTAGAGATATGGAGGTCAAGATAAGATCCTTTGAGGTGGGCATATGGTTAATTTAATTTTGGTAGTCTCTCTTGTTTTCGCATTAATCGTAGCGATTTTTGCAGTTCAAAATAATATTCCTGTAAATATTTCTTTCTTAGGCTGGAAATATACGGAAATATCTCTGGTATTAATCATCATTGGTTCTGCTGTTGCCGGAGCGGTTACTGTTTTTTGTTTGGGTCTCCTTAATCAGTTCCGGTTCAAAAGGGAGATTCGCCATCTCAGGGTGCAAAATGGAAAGCTGAGTTCCCGAATTAAAGAATTGGAAGATAATTTGGCTAAAAAGGTACCGGCAGAGGAGCCGGATAATAATGCTGACTCTACAGAGAACAAATAAAGAATAAAAAATATTTAATTTGCGGCTTCTGGCTGAGCTTGAAGTCGCTTTATTTGTCAAGGGGTGAATTAGAGCATGGGGGGTACGGAATACTGGACTGTAAAAAAACGAAATTGGGAAACTGTCAGCTCTTTAGTAAAAAGTCTCGATATTTCCCCTTTAGCAGCACAACTCTTAGTCAACCGGGGGATAGAAACTCCGGAGGCTGCCGCCACTTTTTTTGACACTCCCCTGGAAAGTTTAATTTCATTGGTCAGTATTCCCGGGTGTCAAGAAGCTGCTTCACTTATCAGGGAAAGTATCGCCAGGGAGGAAAAGATTGTTATCTTTGGCGACTACGATGCTGACGGTGTCACGGCCACAGCCTTGATGGTGAAAGGGCTCAGGGCAGAGGGTGCAAGAGTTGATTACTACGTTCCGGACAGATTTTCAGAAGGGTATGATTTGAACGAAGACTTTGTCCGTTGGGCTTCAGATAAGGGATACAGGTTGTTGATTACTGTTGATTGCGGAATAAAGGCTTTTGACTGTGTGAATTTGGCTAAAGAAACAGGGATGAAAATTGTGGTGTCTGACCACCATGAGCCCTTTGACACTGTCCCAAAGGCTAACGCAGTAATAAACCCTAAATTGAATGACGATTTCTTTGTTAAGGACCTGGCTGGAGTGGGGGTTGCCTTGGCATTAATCTGCACTCTTTGGAGTGGGGAAGAAACGGGATTCAGGGGCGGAATTTTTCAGGAACTGCTGGAACTTGCTGCTATTGGTACTGTTGCAGATTCTGTTCCTCTTGTTGGCTGTAACAGGACTATTGTCAGGCACGGGCTTAAGGGACTTGGTGAAACCGCTAATATTGGATTAGCGGCGCTTTTTGAGGTTGAGGGGCTTAAGAATAAGAAGGATTTTGATGTTGCTGACATCAGCTTCAAAATTGCTCCCTGCATAAATGCGGTTGGAAGAATTGGGGATGCAGGGGATGCTGTTGAACTCTTAATTTCGGATTCACTCCAGCAGGCATGGGAAATGGCCAAAAAACTGCACAGGGAAAATGCTGTCAGGCAGAATTTGGATGGAGCAGTTTTTTTGGAGGTATTGGAGATAATCGAAAAGGAGATTGACCTGGAAAGGGAAAAAGTGATTGTTCTTGCCTCAGATAACTGGCATCCAGGGGTAATAGGTATTACGGCTGCAAGGCTTGTCCAACGTTTAAATATGCCGGTTATTTTGATTTCTTTAGAGAACGGTATAGGTAAAGGTTCGGGAAGAAGTCTGGGCAGTTTTAATCTAAATGAAGCTTTTGAGTTCTGCAGTGAATTTTTAATTAAATACGGAGGGCACAGGTTGGCTGGCGGTTTCTTAATAGGGGCAGAAGATATCCCCACTTTTCGAAAAATGATTAACGATTATGCCCTGACCTGTTCCGAAAATCGTTTGTGTTTGGGAGAAGTGGACAGTGAAGTTTTTTTGGAGGATATAGATTTTAGGCTAATTGAAGAAATGGATGCCTTTAAACCCTTTGGGCCGGGCAATCCTGTTCCGCTTTTTGTGTGCAGAAATGTACATATTGAAAACGCCAGGCTTGTAGGAAAAAAAAATGAGCATCTTAAAATTACTGTCAGCGCGGGAGAAAGTGAAGTTGAGTGTATTGGTTTCAAAATGGGGGAGAAAGCGTCTTTTTTGAAAAAGGGTGACTATGTGGATATTGTTTTTTCTCCTCAGATGAACACTTGGAATGGTACCACAAAACTTCAATACCTGCTTTCTGATATAACACTATGCAGGAGGGTATCAGCAAAAAGGATTGAAAAAATTACCAATATTTGTAATGCTGCCATGCTCCTCAAGGAGGAAGAGTTGGATCTCCAAAAGCACGTGAAAGGTCTGAAAAATGGTGGTCGAATGGGATATCTGAATATAGATGCAGATGGAAAAGTCTTAACGGTTCTCCCTTATCTGAGAGAAGCAGGTATGGCTGTGATATTTCTTTTTCCGCTGCAGAGTATGGCAGCAGATTTCGAGAGGTCCGTACTGGAGGTATACCCCCACCTGCGGTTACTTAGGATAGATTGTATAACTTCCAATGAAATTATTGAAAGAGCTGCCGGTCTTTTTGCAAATGGCAGTCTGGATCTGCTGGTTACTTCTCTTGGTACCTGGCTGAAGAATAAAAATTTGGTGACAGCTTTTGAAGGTAGAAATGCCTGTATGTGTATCAATATAGGGCATTGGGGAAAAATGTATCCCGGGGAAAATTATATTTACGAAGTCGCACTGGTTTTGTCTCAGTGGGAAAAGTCGGTTTTGTTCCTGGGGTCCGGGGAGCATTTTTTGGATGAAAAATTATGCTCAAAACTTGGTATTAAGGAAGTGTTGGGAGAAATAAGAAAAAGCGATAATCAGCTGTTTTTTCCGACTTCTAATGATAAGTTGGCATTATTAGGTGACATTTGTTCCCGTTTTGAAAAAAATCTTGTTTTCGTCAACACTGGCCGGGAAGCTGTTGCTGTGAGCCGGGAAATACGGAAAATATATAATGACCGCCCATATGTCGTAAGAAGTTATTACGGAGACATGGTATCCAGCCAGAAAGATCTCCTGGTAGAGGACTTTAACTATGGATTTGCTGGTGTTTTAGTTGCTTCACGAAGTTTTGAGCCCTACAGAATAAAACATACATGTTCCCTTGTTGTTAATTCCTTCCCTTTCAATATTTTTGACTTTAACAGGTTTCTTATTGCCCCCTGGGTTTACCTTATATATAATAACGCTGATTTGGGAAAATCCTCTGCTTACGTGCGGTCACTGTGTCCTGATGAGGATTTAATCCAATATGTCGCCAATAATGTTAAATGCTCGGGAAACGTTTCTGCAAATGAGTTGTTTAAAAGGCTTTCAAGGGGACTTCAGGGGAACAGGTCTGTAAGCAGGAGGGCTTTAGCAATTATTCTGTCAATTTTTTTTGATACGTCCCTTGTGAACTCCGGCTGGGGAGATATTGAAATTGAAACTGTGAAAAGTTCATGGAGGTATACCGAAGCATTGAAAGAAGTTGAATTTTTTGAGCTTCTGATAGAAAATCTAGATGTGGGGTTGCTTGAAGCGGCAGCTGAGCTAGAAAATGTTGATAGTGGAGAAACGGATTGATGTTCTATGGATATAAATACCGTTATTAATCAGGTAAAGTCCTACAATCAAAAAGCAGATACTGCAATTATAGAAAAAGCCTATGATTACGCTGTCCAAGCTCATAAAGGGCAGCTGCGTCTGTCGGGAGAGGCCTTTATTAACCATCCCTTAAATGTTGCGGCTATTCTTGCTGAACTTGAACTGGACGTTCTTACAATTGCTGCCGCTATTCTTCACGATGTTGTAGAAGACACGTCAGTCTCTTTGGAGGATATCAGGTCAATTTTTGGTGATGAGATAGCTCTGCTGGTTGATGGGGTTACAAAGCTCAGCAGGATTGAATACACCTCCAAAGAAGAACAGCAGGTGGAAAACCTTAGAAAAATGTTTCTGGCCATGTCCAAGGATATTCGAGTTCTGATCATTAAATTGGCGGACCGGCTGCATAATATGCGAACTCTGTCGCACCAACCAAAAAACAAACAAAAAGAAATAGCCAGAGAGACCCTGGAGATTTATGCTCCCCTTGCTCATCGTTTAGGTATTTTTCGAATTAAGTGGGAATTGGAAGACTGGTCTTTAAGGTATCTCAAACCGGACACTTATTATGACCTGGTTAAAAAAATATCCATGCGGCGAAATGAGCGGGAAGAATATATCAATGAAGTAATCGTCATCCTCAAAGAAGAGTTTGAAAAGGTGGGACTAACGGCCGATATCAGCGGCAGGCCTAAACATTTTTACAGCATCTACAATAAAATGGTCAAACAAGACAAAACCATAAATGAGATTTATGACTTGATTGCTGTGCGCGTCATTGTAAATACTATTAAGGATTGTTACAGTGTTTTGGGGATAGTCCATGCTTTGTGGACGCCTATTCCCGGCCGTTTTAAGGACTACATTGCCATGCCAAAACCCAATATGTACCAATCCCTCCATACTACAGTCATCGGACCCCGGGGAGATCCCTTTGAAATTCAGATAAGGACATGGGAAATGCACCGTATTTCCGAATACGGAATTGCCGCCCATTGGAAATACAAGAATCATGTTGAAGGCGACAGACAATTTGAAAAAAAGCTTGCCTGGCTCCGCCAGCTGCTGGAATGGCAGAGGGATATGCCTGATGCCAGGGAGTTTATGGAGTCATTAAAGGTTGATTTTTTTTCCGACCGTGTCTACGTTTTTACACCTAAAGGGGATGTTGTAGAGCTGCC
>LFTO01000123.1 GCA_001513335.1 Clostridiales bacterium DTU086
GACTTGGTAAGCTTAATTTGATGGCCAATGGGCAAGATACTGTCTTCCGTCAGTCCGGGATTGGCTTTCAGGATATCAGCTACACGGGTGTCATTATTTCTGGCAATAGTCCAAAGGGATTCACCCTCGGCGACAGTGTGAGAAACTTCTTTATCAGTCCCGTTCCTCAATAAATTGACTACGGCATTACAATCCATAACTTGATCTGCTTTCACTGTCCCCGGGCTGTAAGCCAATTCGTTTTCGTATTCCAGGGAGAGCATCTGGGCATCCTCACGGGTGAAAGAATCTTTAAATTTCTGGAGCACTTCTTTTGCTGCAGCTTCATCCTTTACCCAGGCAACACTTTCCCCATCTACCGTAATAGCTACCGCATTGGTAAGAAAATTTAGGTGGGCTAAATAAATTTTTCTTAATTCACTCTCTGATGCAGGTTCCCGACCCTGAAGCCGTACCTTTTTGTACGAAACCTCTTTTTCAGTAAAGACTTCTTGCTCACTGCTAAAATCGGCACAAATCTTTTGAAAAACCTCTTCCGCAAATGCCTGGTCTTCTACAACAGCCACCTCTTGCCCATCAATAAGTACTGCATAAGCATCAGGGTGTAAGCTAGTAGTGACCAAGAAGCCTACGGCTATTAATATTAAGGCGGGGATTAAGAATACTGCCCTGGATTTGGGTAACCTCTCTTTCTGTTGGTCAAAGAATTCTGATATTGACGTTTTTACTGCTCTGGCAGTCTCTCCCGGAGATCGCTGGTCCATACTTTTGCCTCCTCTATGGAATTCCGTAAACCCGGTACCGAACGGATTTGCCCCATCTGTTGCCTCAAGTGCCAACCCCATCCATTCCGATACCGTTTTTTATTCGGCGGAGGACAGTTAATATCCTTTTTTTCGACGAAAGATTCTTTCCCACATTCCTATGAGAAAAAGGCTGAAAACGCTGTAATAGGGCGTTTTCAGCCTTCTAAACAATTTTATTTGGGCATTTTTTCAGCTGAAACCAAATACCGCATTCAAGCCTCTTCTTCTGAAGGGAACAGGCTATGGAATAAGGTTCCAGGATAGTGCCTGAATATTCGTGGGCATTTGCATGACACCCGCCGCTGCACAAGAAGCGTGCCCAGCAGTCCCTGCATGCCTCTTTGCTGTATACGTGGGCGGAGGAAAAACTCCTGCCTATGGCAGTATTCCTTATGCCCCTGAACACATCGCCCATAATAAACTCATCCATGCCTGCAAACTGGTGACAGGGAAACAGGCTCCCGTCAGGTGTGACTGCAAGATATTCAAATCCGGCCCCACACCCTTTTATCCGTTTAGGGATACAGACCCCCCCGTCTAAATCCACATTAAAATGAAAGAAATCGATATCCTGCCCCTTCCGGTGTCTTTTCAATAGTTCTCCAGCCAGTTTTTCGTACTCCGCCTCCAGGGGAGGGATATCCTCTTCCGAAAAACCGTACTGATCCGGGGGAGCAACCACCGGCTCCAGGGAAACGTGTTTAAACCCCAGATCGAAAAGGTGCAGCACATCCTTTGAAAAATCCATATTCTTGCGGGTATAGGTACCTCTTACATAATAGTTATCATGGTTTCTGCTCTCAGTCAGTTTGAGCATCCTGGGAAGAATTGTGTCATAAGTGCGCCCTCCCCCCGGCGTGCACCGTACTCCGTCATGAACACTCTGTCTTCCGTCCAGGCTGAGCACCACCTGCATATCATAATCGTTAACAAACCGGATAAAGCTATCATCTATAAGCAAGCAGTTAGTGGTAATGGTAAATTTTATTTTCTTTCCCCTCCGGGCAGCCTTTTCTGCTCCGTAACGGGTCAATTCCTGCACCATGCCCTTGTTAAGAAGGGGTTCACCGCCAAAGTAATCCACCTCCAGGTGTATCCTGCTTCCTGACTGCTCCAGGAGGAAGTCAATTGCTTTCTGCCCCACTTCCAGGGACATCAGTTCCCGTTTGCCTCCAAAGCTGATTTTTGCTGCAAAGCAGTATCCGCAACGCATATTGCAGTCGTGGGCTACATTCAAACAGAGGGATTTCACCAGGTACTCCTTTTCCTCCTTCGTCCATTCCTCCACCTGGCTGTCACTTGTAAAGAGGCTCCCCTCTTTTTTTAGTTTTTGAAGTTCCCTGATAACCTCAATTATTTCTTCTGCCGGATACTTCCCTATAAGCCTTGATACTGCGGCCTGAACATTTCCCCGGCACTGCTCCAGTGCCTCCAGGACATCCCATGCCAGTTCATCGATAATGTGTACACTTCCGCTGTTTACATCCAGCAAAACCCGTGTACCATGGAGCATAAACTTGTGAATATCCCTGCTCCAGTATACTGTAAAGTTTTTACCAACAGCCTGAACAGACATCCTTTTCCCCCTAAAAACAAATTTGCCCTTTTGACAACTGAAGAAAGCAGTTCCCATCAAGGCAGACATTTCCTGTCAAGCCCGTATGTATTATTCCGCTACGGACAAGCTCGCACGCCGTTAGCGGCGGCAAAGCCGCCGACGGCTGAGCGAAACAAGTCCCGCTACATAATACATACGGGCTTTCGTAATCCCACTATCTGAGCCCAGCAACAGGTTCGTCGAATCTCTAAGCACTGGCGCCAGGAGCAACTCTCGCCTCCTGCAAGCGAATAGTTGGAAAAAACGGCGCAAGCTGCAGAAAAAAATTAAACCCACTTACGTGGGCCCTACTGCCTCTCACAAACCTGATTCCCAACTGTACAGGAGGTCTTGCATGCCGACTGGCACGAAGCCTGACATTCACCGCAACCCCCTGACTTTACTGTTTTCTGGGCTGATACCGAAACAACCGTCTGAATATGTTTTGACATTTTCATGCCCCCCATTTTATCCTTTAACTTTGATATTATAGCATATTTTTCCCCAACAGGAAACAATGATTTGAAAGAGGAACAGCCTTTACGGCCCGACAGGCACTATCCCCATACAAAAAACAAGTCTTGCTGTTATTGTTCAACTGCAGAAAACATGTCCTGCCAGTATACATTCCCTCCAGGTTATTCCGGGGCTGCCCCCTGTTTCCAAAAGGGAAAACTCTCTTTTTGGCGAAGGGATACTGTTAGCCCATTATTTACACCTCAATACTGTATCCCCTCTCTTCTACATATAAATTTAACATATTGCAACAAATATTCCCGAAAGATTTCCTGATTTTAAGATTACTGTTCACTAAACCATTCAAAGAGGTGCTTTCATTGTATATTTC
>LFTO01000044.1 GCA_001513335.1 Clostridiales bacterium DTU086
AATGGGGAGAAGCGCTTTCATCAGGTGCGAAGTTTGTATTGGCAGACGGACTGCCACAACTCGTGCTTCCTCGATAAAAGCGCATTCCCCGCTGTCCCTTCCAGGTTCTACGGAGCTGGGAATCCGAACACAATAAGGAAGGGGATTAACTCTGTGGTTTCAGCTGTTAATGACTTTGCTCAGAGGCTGCGTTGTCTTGAAGATTCTCATCAGCCTTTAAACAAGCATAGGCGTAAAGCCTATCCATAATGATCCATAATTCATCACTCAATTGCAGGCATTTCAACAGTGTATCAGCGTTGGTCAGTTTACCTTGAAATTCCTTTATTTTGGGTATATATTCATTTTGGACTCGGCTGAAATCGGCCTCAAAAGCCTGGGAATCTTTATAAAGGTCGGCCAGGTTCCATTTGTATTTATCCGGTACTTCACTCCTTTTGAGTACCGCTGCTTCTGCAAAACCGGCAGTCTGGCAGAAAATAAATACTCCCATTACTACAACAGAAATTACTCTCTTGACGGCCTTGGAATTCATCAGCTTGTTCACGGTCCTCCCCACTTTCTAATTTGTATTTTGGAAAACATTAAGCCCCTTGCACCTAATAAGCAGGATCCTTATTAGCTGACGATGCCAATAATAAAAAAACCAGTGCAGCTAGAAAACTACTCACTGGTATTAATTTACTTCATAGACAAAATTTTTCCTTTATTTATCTGAAAATTTACTCAAACATTGTTTTAGATTTTTGTTAACCTGCCGTGGAAGTTGTTTCTTGATTTAAAACGTTCCGGTTTATATATTCTCCTGTTTTAAGGCGTCGATTATATTTTCTTTCTTTACTTTTTTTGTGGAATACAGCATTGCCGAACCAACCATGACAAACACGGCAATAATAACATATCCAATACTTGCCCAAGGAAGCGAAAACTCATAACTAAAAGTATTCATAAGGGACCGGTAGATTAAGTACATAACACCTACGCTAATGGGAAGCCCGTACAACAGCGATTTTATTCCGTAAAAAATGCTTTCATAGTTTATCATCCTGTTAAAACTCTTAGGCGTCATCCCAACGGACTTTAGCATTGCAAATTCCCTTTTTCGCAGGGAAATGCCCGTTGAGATTGTGTTGAATATATTGGCAATGGATATGGCAGTGATAAGCACTATAAAACCGTAGGTAAAAACCGACATTATTAGCAGCATCTGCTCCTCCTGCCTTCTCATCTGGTACACATTGAATACATACATATCACCCTCAATAATATCTTCAATTTGGTGCTGCGTCTTTATAGGGTCCGCGCTGTCCAGGTAAAAGTCAATTCGGGCATTTAGATCGCTATTATTTTCAATAAGCTGGTCCATGTTTTGTTCGGATACTATTACAATAAGCCCACCCAATGTGGTGGATAAAATGCCCATCGGAAGCTCCTCCGTCAACGCGGCGATTCCCAGGCCGCCCAAAGGCTTTTCCCTACCTTCCTCATCAGTGTAAACCAGGTCAATGCTCTGCCCAACCTCTGCATTAATGGCCTTTTCACGGACGAATTTTCCCGTTTGCATATCCTGATAAGAAACGGTATCAACAACAATTCCGGTTAAACCTTTCGAACTTTGCAATTCCCGGTAGTCGACACCTACTGCCTTGGCATAGCTCTTAAGGCTATCATCGTCCAAGGAGTAGAAGTTTATATAGTACCAGTATTTTTCATTATCTCGCCTTCCCCCCTCCCCGACCTGCTTCTTAAACCCTTCTGGCACCAACTCGGGGCCGATTAGGGAACCGAGATCTATGCTTTTAATCACGGTATGCTTGGTCACACCCTCAAGGGACGTGATAGTGCCAATAAGTTGGTCATCTATTTGAGCATCTTCTCTGGTCGTGTAGACCTGGATGTCAAAATTGAACCCATCTTGAGACAGCTCCACGGATTTTTCCAGGTTAGAGGTAAAAAAGGAAACGGTCAGAAACAGTACTATGCTTATTATAAGTGAAAAGAGCATGGCCTGGTACCTGCGCCGGTTTCGCTTTAGGTTCTTAAGGCCAATCTCCCCTTCAATCCCAAAGAGCCTGCCCACAAACCTGGAGGTTTTTACCTCTTTACCTGTAAGCTTAACATCAGTTGTCTGTCGTATGGCATCGATGGCGGAAATCCTGGATGCCTTTCGGGCAGGCAGGTAAACTGATACAAAAATTGTCACCGCCGAAATTACACAGGAAGCCAGTATGGATAACGGGGTTACTATTACATTCAGATTCTCGCTCACTCCCAGGGCACCCTTAATGGCAGGGTTTATGGCCAGAAAGGTAATTCCAATCCCCGCAAGGCCGCAGACTATCCCAAGGGGTATTCCAACAGCACCTATTACCGCCCCCTCAAAGAACACCGAATTTCTCTTCTGCCTTTTTGTAGCCCCTACGCTGGAGAGCATGCCCAAATGGCGGGAACGTTCGGATACCGATATTGCAAAGGCGTTATAAATAAGGGAGATTGAACCGATAACAATGACTGCCATGAGTATTGCGGACAGCGAATAAAGGGTGCTGCGCAGCTTATCGTTGTCGGTCACACCGTAGTAGCGTAAAAGGCTGTTGTTAAACCCAACCTCTCCAATGCCGTTTTTTTCGGCCAGGTCCTTTGCATGGGCATATAGTGAACCCTTTATTTTATCCAATACCACTGCAACATCCACTTTTTCTCCAGGGCCAAGGGACATTTCGTCCACATAGGAAACAGCGGTGTACCCCGGCGCCCATGAGGGTTCCCATACCGGCGGCTTAATAAAGCCCACTACAGTGAAACTTTTGGAAAATCTTAAATCTAATACCTCATTTAACTCACCGTTTTTCCTCTGTAACGGATTGTGCTGCTGCAGTGCTTCATCGCTTCCCTCTTTCATAAACCGCTGGCCTATATCCAGTGTTATCTTGTCACCAATTCGGTACTCTAAGCCGGCATTATCGGCAACCTCCTCCGAAAGCACCACTTCGCTTTCGGCCTGTGGAAGCCTCCCTTGGCTCAGCTCAATGGGGAACTGCCTGAAACCCTGGGCATTATACTCTTTAATGAACAGGTAGGGCTTGAATTTATTCCGGCCGTCTTCCAAAGAAGCATAACCCAGGTCCCGTGTGATGACAAGGGTCTTTGTGTCCCGGTCTTTTTCTATCGCCTCAAGCTGGTCACGGGTGACACCCTGGTATAATACATGCCATTCTCCACTGGTCGCTATTGTCTGCCTTTTCATCAGGTCCAGGAAAGAAATCCCTATAGTAGCTACAGCGGTCACCATAGCCACCGAAATGACCACACCTATGATTGTAACAAGGGTCCGCCTTTTGTTCAGTTTCAGGTGCCTTAACGTCAACCTGTTTACAATGTTCATGGGCGGATCACCTCGTCCTTTACCACTTTTCCGTCCTCCATGGTCATCACCCTGTCCGCCTGCAGTGCGATCCGCTCATCATGGGTAATGATAATAAGGGTCTTATTGTAGGTTTTGTTAAAAATCTTCATAAGGTCAACTATTTCCCTGCTGTTTTTGCTGTCCAGGTTTCCTGTTGGCTCATCGGCCAGCACGATAGCAGGGTCATTGATAAGAGCCCGCCCAATAGAAACCCGTTGCTGCTGCCCTCCCGAAAGCTGGTTTGGTAGGTAATTGAGCCGGTCCTCGATACCCAAAGCTTTAACTAAAGTGTTGAAATGTTTTTTATCTGCCTTTTGCTTGTCCAGCAGCAGCGGAAGCATAATATTTTCTTCAACAGTCAAGACAGGAATAAGGTTATAGAATTGATAAATAAGTCCAATCTGCCTGCGTCTGAAAATAGCCAGCTGCGTCTCATCAAGGCTGTAGACGTCTGTATTGTCCACAAACACTTTTCCGCTTGTGGGAATATCCACGCCGCCCAGAAGGTGCAATAGGGTTGATTTCCCGGAACCGGACGGGCCGACAATTGCAATAAATTCCCCTCGGTTTACCGAAAAAGAAACATCGTCCAGAGCTTTTACAGCCGTTTCTCCCTTTCCGTAAACCTTGGATAGGTTTTCTATTCTTAAAATCTCCAAAACAAAACCTCCCCGGTTTTTTAAGCTCATAATATCCAGCAAAAATGACTTTACAGTGAATTTAAAGTGACAATTCTGTCACCTGAGCTGCACTATTACTTAACGGGAGGGCTGTCCTCTAAATGATTTGTTTATAAAATTTAATATGAAACCGGGTTCCCTTTCCTTTTTCACTGCTTACCGCAATATCTCCATTTTGGCTTGTAATGATGCTGTTGGCAATGGCAAGACCAATGCCTACACTTTCTTCACTGGCACCTTTCCCTTTATAAAAACGGTTAAAAATGTAGGGGATGTCCTCCTTGGGTATTCCCTTGCCATTGTCTGCAACCACTATCTCTGTAAACAGCGGGTTTTCGGAAAAAGCAATAGATAAAGTACCGCCCTGGGGAGCGTGTTCCACACAGTTTTTTAAAATATTTGTAAGGGCTTCAGCAGTCCAGTTAAGGTCACCGGTAAAAGAAGCCGTGTCTTCCCCTTTTATGGCAACTGTTTGCTCCTTTATGTCCATTGGGATTAATACAGGCTGAAGCGCTTTCTGGACAAGGTCTTTCACGGCTACTCTGTCCTTTTTGAAATGGACCGTCCCTGCATCAATCTTGGAAAGCTTCAATAGAGAAGAAACAAGCCACTCAATCCGCTCCAGTTGGACACGGATGCTGCGGGTAAATTGTTTTCTTTTTGTCTCTGTCATTTTTTCATCACTGAGCAGTTCCGCCATCAACATCATTGAAGTAAGAGGGGTTTTTAGCTGGTGAGATATATCAGCCATTGCAACTGCAAGCTTGTTTTTTTCCTCCTGTAAAAGTAAGCTCTGTTCTGCCAGCATTGAAGTCACTTTATAAATATCATTTTTCAGAATGCTAAGCTCACCTTCTTGATTATCCCGGACATCAAAAGTATAATCGCTGGAACTTATTCGGCGCAAATATCTGGAAAGCATCTCTATTTCCCGATACCTCCGCCTGGAAAACAATAGGCTGCAGCCTGTTAAAAACAGAGAAGTTATCAGAATCATCACTGCAGCCGGTACCGGAAAAAAGTATGCCGCCGCAGCCATTGCCATACTGATAGATCCCATAACAACTAAAAAGGTTTTTATCTCTTTATTACGCAGCATGCTAATCACCAACCTTATAGCCCAAGCCGCGCACTGTTTTAATGAGAGTAGGTTTTTGGGGATTGTCCTCCAACTTATCACGCAACCTCTTAATATAAACGGTTAGAGTATTATCATTAACAAAGTCTCCTGCCACATCCCAAATCTGCTCCAGAAGTTGATTTCTGGAAAGAACCTGTCCAATATGGTTAGCGAAAAATAGTAACAACCGGTACTCTAAAGCAGTCAGAAATATTTCACTGCCATTTTTGTAAACTTTCCCTTCAAGGGAATTAATTCGAATATTTTGAAGTTCAATCACTGGAGCTGTCTGAATCTGCTTATGGTACCTCCTTAAAACAGACTTAATCCGGGAAATAAGTTCACGAATACGGAAAGGCTTTGTGATATAATCATCCGCTCCCATATCAAGTCCCATTACTACATTACCTTCATCATCAATTGCTGTTAAAAAAATTACCGGAATGTCTCTGCGTTCTTTTACCATCTTACATAATTCATATCCGCTCCCAGCCGGCAAAGACAAGTCGAACAAGCATAAATCTATTTCATCCAGTTGTTCGTCTAATACCCTTTTTGCGGATACGAAATCGCAGCAATAAACTGTGGAAAATTGTTCTTGCTCCAAGGAATATTCAAGGCCGGAAGCCAATGTATGGTCATCTTCCACAAATAGAATTTTCATCCGCATATCCTCCAACCTTTTCCCGAAGGAACTTTGATTTGTCTAATTATATCAAATTGTCAATCCTGTGATTTGGATTTGTGCTCCTTTGGTGTAAAACAAAAAGTCGCCAAACGAATCCATTTTACTGCTGTATCCCACCACTGCTGCGGGTTTTTTAAGAAAAGAAGAAACTAAACATCCAAAAAGGCAGGCTGATCTTCTCCACCTGCCTTTATAGCCCTTATGAGGATTGATTGTAATTCTGAAACCGCTTTATTCATTAAAGAAACTCCGTTGTTAGCCCGGAAACCCGCTATACCCTCACATAATCCACAAAGACCGGCTGCAGCCCCCTGGCCAGAAGGGCAGCCTTTACCTCATCAACACTTCTGGGGTCGGAAATCTCAAACTGCTCGTCACCTTTTTCTTCATTGTCGTGCCCTCCAACACTGACCTTTACCCCCGCTGACATTTTTGTCCCGGTTACCCCCATAACGTTATCTCTAAAACGAGCTTTTTCACGGGTAGACAGGCTGATACCGGCGAAAGGTAAAAACAGCCGGTAGGCAAGGATTATTTGTAAAAGCTGACGTTCATGAACGTCATTGGGGTTTGTATTTTCGTGATTGATAAAGGGACGCAGCCTGGGTGAAGCAAGCATAATTTCAGCCTGGGGATACTTTTGTTGAACAAAGTAAGCGTGAAGACCTGCAGCAAAGGCATCTTTCCGAAAGTCGGCCAAGCCAAGAAGTGCTCCAAAGGAAACAGCCCGCATACCACCTCTTAGTGCCCTTTCATGACCATAGAACCGGTAAGGGTATACCCTTTTCGGCCCCATGGGGTGCAACTGTTCGTATTTGTCCGGGTCATAGGTTTCCTGGTAAAGGCAAACATAATCGGCTCCGCACTCATGCAAATAACGGTATTCATCAGTATTGAGAGGGTAAATTTCAATTCCCACCAGTTTAAAATATTTGGTGGCCAGCTTTACTGCCTCTCCAATGTACTCTAAACTGGATTTTTTTCGCGATTCTCCCGTTAGCAGCAAAATGTCTTCAAGTCCTGTTGCGGCAATTGTTTTCAGCTCATCTTCAATTTCTTCCAAAGTTAAACTTCCCCGCTTAATCCTGTTATGGCAGCTGAAACCGCAGTAGACACAGTAGTTTTCACAGTAGTTTCAAATATATAGAGGGGTAAACAGGGAGACAGCGTTCCCAAAGTGCTTCCTGGTTTCCGCTCTCGCTTTTACGGCCATTTGTTCCAGATACGGTTCTGCAGCAGGAGACAGCAAAGCTGCAAAATCCTCAATGCCGGGATAGTCTTTCTGCAATGCTCTCAGCACATCGTAAGCAGTATATTTTTTATAGTCATATCGATAGAAATAACCCAAGACCCTATCCATCACATCGGAATCAATGATTTCCATACCTTCACGGTACTCCATATGGTCTATTTTTTCTACAGCCATCAAAGATCACTCCTCCAAGAAACCGGTAAGGGGGCTTGATGCCTCAGCCCTGTAATCCAGTACCCTCCCCAAGCCCGCCAGGTAGGCTGCTCGTCCTGCTTCAATGGCCAACTTAAAAGCCTTTGCCATTTTAACCACGTCGTTAGCTGTGGCAATGGCTGTGTTGGCCATAATTGCATCCACACCAATTTCCATGGCTTCACAGGCCTGAGAAGGTTTGCCTATCCCTGCATCAACAATAATCGGCAGATCTATCTCTTCAACCAGCATCTTCACGAAGTCCCTGGTTAATAACCCTTTGTTGCTGCCGATAGGTGCACCCAAAGGCATAACAGCCGCAGCACCGGCATTCATCAGGTCCCGCGACACGTTTAAGTCAGGCATCATATAGGGCATTACAATGAATCCTTCCGCAGCCAAGACTTCTGTGGCTTTCAAAGTTTCATAATTATCCGGCATTAAATATTTTGTATCACGGATCACTTCGATTTTTACGAAATCGCCACACCCCAGTTCTCTGGCCAGGCGGGCAATCCGTACAGCTTCTTTTGCATTTCTTGCTCCTGAAGTATTGGGCAGCAGGGTAATTCCCTCCGGAATATAGTCAATGATATTGCCCTCTCCGTCAGTATTTGCCCGGCGAACAGCCAGAGTGGCCATTTCGACACCTCCGGCTTCGATAACCGCCTTGGTAATTTCCAGGGAAAACTTACCCGAGCCTAAAATAAATCTGGAATTAAACTCTTTTCCGCCAATAACCAGTTTGTCCTCCAAGTTTATCCTCTCCTTCCCATTTATATTTCTTCAATTCCCAGCAACAGCCTTAATACCATGTTTGCCTGGTGTCCTGCGCATATGGAAACCCTTGGAGCCATTAAGCTGTTATAACCTTGTGATTCAGTGGAAAAATCCCCACAGATATAAAGGTTTTTCATCCTCCGCTCCGTCCTAATTGAATTAGAACTGCCAAACCCCGCCATTCCCGAACCACACACTATCTTTGTTTCCGGAAGGTTCTCCAGCAGGGTGTTTACAAGCATCGCCTTGCAGTCTGAACGGTCAAAAGCTTCACAGACAATTGGGAAATCTTTGAATATTTCGACTGCATTCCCGGAGTCCACTCGAACATTTTGTACCTCCACTGTAATATACGGGTTGATTTCCTGCAGGAGTTCCTTCAGAGCAGTAGTCTTCGGTAAACCAAGGTGCCGGATAAAGTAACACTGGCGATTTAAGTTGCTGGGTTCCACCGTATCCGAGTCTACAAGTAGAAGACGTCCCACACCAATCCGTGCAAGCATTACCGCAATATTTGAACCCAGTCCCCCCAGCCCTGCAATTGCTACCTTGGCCTGCTTAATTCTTTTGTATACTTTGGGAGAATACCTGGCTGACAGCATTCCATCCAAGATATCCTCATTAGGAATTGAACCGTTATTGAAAATGAATAATAAATCTCCGTCTTGTATAGGGCAGTCCTCAGTTATCTGAAAACCGTTATAAATAACCACATGATTATTATTAAATAGGGCATTGCGCAGTTGAAAGGCACTTAGATATTCTGTTTCATAGGGCTTACCGTTTAAGGTAATTAAAGGCATTTTACCCGCCTCCCACAAAACTTACAATTTCCAGAGTATCTTCCGGGGATAGCATCACTTCATCATAAGATGCTCTTGGGACAATAGTACCGTTTAGCTCGACTGCAATTCTTGGTAAATCATACCCACTGCTTAGCAAAAAGTCTTTCAGCTTCACCGGTTCTTCAAGACTTACAGTTTTGCCGTTTACTTTCAAAGCCCACACCCCCTTTCCTTAAAATCGGCGTATTATAAAAAAAAATGGGGCAATTTACACCCGCGGTGGTGTACCCCATTTTTATTACAAAAGAA
>LFTO01000191.1:0-3544 GCA_001513335.1 Clostridiales bacterium DTU086
CACATCCAGGGGGCGCTCATCTAAAAAGACTTTGGCCGCATCAGGCACATCTTTCAAACCCTTCGTCTCCATTTCAAACAGGCCGATTTCATTGGTACTCCCGAAACGGTTCTTGATGGCACGGAGTACCCGGTACTGCCCACTGGGGTCACCTTCAAAATAGAGGACTGTATCCACCATATGCTCCAAAACCCTTGGCCCTGCAAGGGAACCGTCTTTTGTAACATGTCCAATAATAAAGGTGGAAATCCCCTTCCTCTTTGTAAAGCTTAAGATGTGGGCCGTACTTTCACGAACCTGGCTTACACTCCCCGGTGCACTGGAGATTTCCGGGCAAAAAATTGATTGTATAGAGTCTATAACCAACAAGGAAGGCTTAAGGTCAGCGGCATGGGTTTCAATTGCTTCCATATCAGTTTCACTCATCAGGTAAAGGTTGTCATGGAGTGCTCCAAGACGTTCCCCACGCATTTTTATCTGAAAAGTGCTCTCTTCCCCTGAGATATAAAGCACTTTGCCTTCCCTTTCAGCCATATAAGCGCACATCTGCAGCATAATGCTGGACTTGCCGATACCGGGCTCACCTGCAACCAGAACCAGGGAACCTGGTAGAATTCCACCACCAAGGACTCTGTCCAGTTCACATGAACCTGAAGAATACCGCCTACCTTCTGCCCCTCCTATTGAAGTAATGGGCAGGGGGGTGTTCTTTCCTGCGGAAGCTGACAGTCTGTTTTTTCCTTTAGGGATCGATTCTTCAACCATGGTGTTCCAACTCTCGCACCCGGGGCACTTGCCCAACCATTTTGCCGAGTCGTAACCGCAATTCTGGCACACAAATCTTATTTTCCCCTTATCTATTGGCTTCTACCTCCCCAATAAGTTCCTGCGAAAATACCGGACACTAGTACAGGTTAACACTGTCGCCTCATCTCTGCATTCCTTATTTTACCAAACATACGTTTTCCTTTCCACCTATAAAAGAATTTTTCCAGGGAATCAAAACAGCCCGGGAAACCCGGGCTGTGCAGCAACACCCTTATGCAGTTCTAAGCTTTATTTCTCCCTCTTCAGAATAAGCCTCAATCGTATCTCCCGATTTGAACTTTCCTTCCAGCAGAGCTTCAGAAATGGGGTCCTCTACATAACGGAGTATTGCCCTGCGCAGGGGGCGAGCACCATATTCCTCGCTAAAGCCCTCCCCTGCTAAAACATCCTTCGCTTCATCAGTAACATTCAGACTTAATTCGTATTCTTCCAAGCGTCCCTTTACTTCCTGCAGCATAAGGTCCACAATTTTCCGGATATCCTCCTTGGCAAGGGGATGGAATACGATTGTTTCGTCGATTCTGTTCAAGAACTCAGGTCTGAAGGTCCGTTTCAGTTCGGACATAATATTACTCTTCATTTCTTTATACCTGTCCTCAGCCCCCGCTGCAGTAAATCCCAGGTGGCCGCTCCTCTTAAAGGTGCTGGCACCAACGTTGGATGTCATTATCAAGACAGTGTTGCGGAAGTCAACAGTCCTCCCCTGGGCATCTGTTAGGCGTCCGTCCTCCAATACCTGGAGCAGGATGTTAAACACTTCCGGGTGGGCCTTTTCTATTTCATCAAAGAGGACCACGCTGTAGGGACGTCTCCGCACCTTTTCCGTAAGCTGTCCGGCTTCATCATAACCCACATACCCCGGAGGAGCCCCAATCATTTTCGACACGGTATGGCGCTCCATATATTCTGACATGTCCAAGCGGATCATTGCATCTTCGTCACCAAATAAAGCCTCCGCAAGTGCCCGGGCCAGCTCGGTTTTTCCTACACCGGTAGGTCCCAGGAATATGAAGGAACCAATAGGCCGTTTCGGGTCTTTCAGTCCTGCCCGGGCGCGGCGGACTGCTTTCGATACAGCGGTAACCGCTTCATCCTGCCCAATCACTCTTTTGTGCAGAATTTCTTCCAGTTTAAGCAGCCGTTCAGATTCTTCCTGGGCAAGCTGGCTGACAGGGATTCCGGTCCAGCTTGAGACTACCGTTGCAATGTCTTCTTCGGATACTGTAGAGCTTTGTTGACCTTTTTCCTTGTTCCACTGTTCCTTCATCTGCTCAAGCTTTTCCTCAGCCTCATGCTCTGCATCACGCAGTTTGGCTGCCTTTTCAAAATCCTGCTCATTTACAGCTGCCTGCTTTTCCTGCCGTAGTTCCTCAATTTCCTTTTCCAGAATTTTTAGGTCCTGGGGAGCAGTATTGGACTGCAGCCGCACTTTGGAAGCTGCCTCGTCTATCAGATCAATGGCTTTGTCAGGCAAAAACCTGTCACTGATGTAGCGATCGGAAAGCTTGGCGGCAGATTCGATGGCAGCATCGGTAATTTCAACTTTATGATGGGCTTCATACCTGTCCCGCAGACCTTTAAGGATTTCCACAGTCTCTTCCACAGTAGGCTCTCCAACCGTAATCGGCTGAAAACGCCTTTCCAGTGCCGCATCCTTTTCAATGTACTTCCTGTATTCGTTAAGGGTGGTAGCGCCCACACACTGGAGCTCACCTCTTGCCAGGGTGGGTTTAAGGATGTTGGCAGCATCAATTGCACCTTCAGCTGCTCCTGCCCCAATAACGGTATGGAGCTCATCGATAAACAGGATTACATCCCCGGATTCGGTTATTTCATTGGTAATTTTACGGAAACGTTCTTCAAATTCACCCCTGTATTTGGAGCCGGCAACAATACTGGACATATCCAGTGTAATAACTCTTTTCCCTTTAAGAACCTCGGGTACCTTACCTTCATGGATTCTTTGGGCCAAACCTTCTACGATGGCAGTTTTACCGACCCCCGGCTCCCCAATGAGCACAGGGTTGTTCTTTGTCCTCCGGCTTAAGACCTGAATGACCCTCTCGATTTCCTTGTCCCGGCCAATAACCGGGTCAAGTTTGTCTTCGGAAGCCATCCTGGTCAGGTCACGACCGTACTCATCCAGGGTTGGTGTTTTACTGTTGGTATTGACAGTCTGCCCCTGACCCTGCTGGAAGCCAAATCCCGGTTCAAAGGCCTGTGAAAACCCTCCTAAAGGGATCCCTCCAAATATGGTAAATATTCCGCTGCCTGCGCCTCCAAGGAGATTCAAAACCTGCTGGCGCACTTTTTCTGTTGTCACTCCCTTATTATTCAGCAGGCGGGCAGCCGCTCCTTCCCCTTCCCGCAAGATACCGATCAAAATGTGTTCTGTGCCTACATAACCTACGCCCATTTTCCGGGCTTCGTCAGCAGCCAGTTCGATTACCTTTTTGCCCCGTGGGGTCAAAACCACTTCCTTCGCCGGAGCACTTGGAGTCGGCTTCGCCTCTCCCCCTCCGGTGATTTTGTTGATCTCCTGGCGAATTTTATCCTCTTCAATGCCCAGGGTTTGGAGAGCCTTGGCAGCCACTCCTTCTCCCTCAGCAAAAAGCCCCAGTAAAAGATGCTCGGAACCAACTGCAGCCTTACCTGATTTTATTGCCTCAACTTGAGCCAGCCTCAAAACTTTTTGGCCTCTCTCAGTAAGTTTCAT
>LFTO01000191.1:3573-7799 GCA_001513335.1 Clostridiales bacterium DTU086
GGCAATGTCTCTTTCCTCTCCGCTTAATTCTTCTCCAACCATGTATTGAACAAAAGCAGGTCGAATGAGAACCATTAATTCATTTACGGCCCTGGGCTTAATATCTTTTATAATTCCCATGTCTGTGCCCATTTTCAGTTCTGAGAGCAGTCCCAGGGCTTCCCCCGTATTGATTACTCTCGCATGGGATAGTATCCCCAGGGAACGGTAGATTCTGTCCGTTAACCGCATTTCAGTCTCTTTCTTCCCCATCAGCAAATCTCTTGTTGCCCTTTCCTGCTCAATAAGTTTTTTTGTGACCATGGAAAGGTCCCCGATAATGTCGTATTCTGAGCGCCCAAGAGTTATCTGGTTGGAAACCTGGTACAAATTCCCTTTGGCATCCGTGCCTTCACCATAATAACCTCTTACGGCTAGCCCTACCTGGGAAAAAGCCCTCAGCACTTTGTTGATCTGCTGGGTCATAGCCAGACCGGGCAGGTGTACCATTACAGATGCTCTAAGACCCGTTCCTGCATTTGTAGGACATGTGGTAGAATAACCAAACTTCTCATTAAAGGCATAGGGCACAGTGTTCTCAATGGCATTGTCCACCTTTGAAGCCAGGTCAAAGGACTGTTCCAACTGCAGCCCCGGCAGCAGGACCTGGATACGCAGGTGGTCCTCCTCATTCATCATTATGGCAATAACATCGTCATCCCTTAATATAACTGCTTTAGCGGTATTTCCGCTTACATCGGCATGCTGGGGGCTGATCACATGTTTTTCAACAAACACCTTCCTTTGTATGTCCGGGAGGTCCTTAAGCCAAACAGTCCGCAGCTTTCCAATTTCCTTTTCAGTTGATTTATTTCTAAATACAGCGTCTATCTTTTCAACAACTTCTTTCTGCTTGTCGCTGTTCAGCTTCCAGGGAAACGGATACTCACCCAGGTTCCGTGCAAGCCTGACCCTGCTGGAGAGAACCACATCCTGGTACGGCCCACTTCCCTCAATCCATTTGCTGAGGGATTTCCTACTCGCTTCCCAATTGTACATTTTGCAGGCCTCCTTTCTAAGATGCGCCCTCAATCTGAGCTTCCAGTTCCCTGATTTCATCTCTAACAGCAGCCGCTTCCTCAAAACGTTCTTCTTCTACTAATTCCTGCAGCTTGCTTCGAAGCCCATTGAGCTTTGTTTCCAACGGGTTTTGTGAATCTTTGGTATCTATGTCTCCCCTTAAAGCATGGAGAGGGGTTTTTCCTACATGCTTATTATTACCGTGAATTTTATCCAACAAAGGGCCGATTCTCGTCTTAAAAGTTTCATAACATTCACCGCAGCCCAACCGGCCGTGAACAGAAAAATCATCATAACTCAAGCCGCATTTGGGACAGCTAATTTCAGTTTGCAGTTGTAAAGGCACTTCTCCTCCCAACTCATCATCCAGCAAACCGGCAAGAAATTTGGTTATGGAAAAGTTCTGACCTATGTTGGGAGGGGTAAAAAATTTCTGATATTTCCTGGCACACTCCTCACAAAGGTTGAGTTTAGTCTTCTGACCATTCACTATACGGGTAATATGCACTTTTACAGGATGCTTCTGGCATTCATCACATATCAAGTCGACACCCCCTTAGCTGCGGAATCCTTCCTTCAGTATTGTTTGAAGCATTGCTCTGATAATATACCCTCTGAGTATGTCCCCTTCAGGGGGTGGTATTATCAGGGTTTCCCGTTTTGTAACGGCTAGCATCAGCAGTGCTTCTCTTTTAGTCAGGATCCCCTCTTCATACAGCCTTTGAATAAGATCTCTTCCTTCTCTCTGTGACACCTGTTTAGGGATAGAATTAATAAGATCAAGGACATCCTCGTTTCCGGAAATAGGAAACCGGGTAATCAACAGGTAACCGCCGCCACCCCTCCTGCTTTCAACATAATATCCTCTCTCCGTACTGAACCTGGTACTAAGCACGTAATTAATCTGGGACGGTACACAATCGAACATCTCTGCGAGCTGGCTCCTGTTCAAACGGACAGCACGCTGCCTGCTTTTTTCAAGCATTTCTTTTATATACCGTTCAATTTCGTCAGCCAGGCTCCCCACAGTACCACCTCTTTTTCGACCTTTACTGTCCTTTTGACTATCTTTGACCTTTATTCATATTATTATACCCCAGGGATGGGAATGCAAGGCCTTATTCTATTATTTTCCCCGCCCCCAGGTACCTTTAGTCCGATTTTTTCAATTCACACTCCTTTTTGCTTAAATTTTTTCAATCTTACACCCTCAGGCTAATGCTGTATAAGAAAAGAGGCAGAGCAATTAATTACGGTAGGTCAAAAAAGCAGGGAGAAACCTGTTCTCAGGCGAAATGGATTCTGATAATCGTTTTTCTGGGAGTTGATTACTTTGAAGTGTATTGTAATAGCAGCCGGTGAAATAAAAGACTATTCTCTCCACCAAAAATATATAGATGACCAGGACTGCATAATCTGTGCCGATGCAGGAGCCAGGCATGCCCTGGCCATGGGAAAAACACCCGACTACCTGTTAGGAGATTTTGACTCCCTCGGCGGAAAGCTGCTGGAGACTTTGAAAAATATCGATAATCCTCCGGAGCTGATAAAATTTCCCGAAAATAAAGATAAAACAGATACCCACCTGGCAGTGGAATTTGCCTTGACAATGAACCCGGAAAAAATCTTAATCATGGGGGGCACAGGGTCCCGCCTTGACCATACCCTGGCAAACATCACCTTACTGGCAGTGTTCCCGGATGCCCCTATTTTAATTGTCAACGATAACAATGAACTTTTCCTGATAACTGACAGTACGGAATTGTACGGTGAGCCCGGAGAGAGGATTTCCCTCCTTCCAATGACTCCCATAGTCAAAGGGGTTACTCTCCGGGGATTAAAATGGCCTTTGGTTGACCATACCATTGAAATGGGGGATTCCCTGGGAATTAGCAACGAGATAATACAAAGAAATGCAGGGGTAAGCCTGACGGAAGGTAAACTTCTGGTCATCCGCAGCAGGGATTAAAAAAGGACCCCGCATGGAGTACTCTCTCGGTCTGTGGATATATATAATGAAGTGCCCTTCCAATGCTTGCACCAACGATCTATGAGCTTTATACAGCTCTCCACAAAGGTTAAAGAGACAAAACGGAAGGTATCAACAAAAGGGGAGTACTGTCCCCATTTAAGAAAGTTCAACCGATTTCGAAGGCCGCAGGTATTAAATTGCGGACAAATTCCCACACCTTTAGGGGCTGCGAAGCCTTGGAAGGCTTGAGAAAAAAAGCCCTCCCTCCCTAATATTTGTGAACTTTGGAAGCCTGCTATATATAGTGGTAACAAAAGCCCGCATGTATTATGTGAGCGGGACTGTTTCCCTTAAGCCTTGCGCGGCTCTGCCGCCGGTAACGGCGTGGGAGCTTGTCCGTAGCGAAATAATACATGCGGGCTTTTACGATCAACCTTTGTTTTTTTAGGCACAGATTCGGACAGTTGGGAAAAGCCCTCCTTTAATCCTCCCGGGCACGCATGGTAGGAAAGAGGATAACGTCACGAATGGAGGCGCTGTCCGTCAGCACCATAATCAACCGGTCAATACCAATTCCCAGGCCCCCGGCAGGAGGCATCCCGTATTCCAGAGCTTTAACAAAGTCTTCGTCCATTGCATGGGCTTCGTCGTCCCCTGCTGCTCTCAGTTCCATCTGCCTCTCAAACCGCTCCTTCTGGTCCATTGGGTCGTTTAACTCGGAAAAGGCATTAGCCAATTCAAAAGCCCCGATAAAAGCCTCAAAACGGTAGGTGAAACCAGGTTTATCCGGTATCTTTTTTGCCAATGGTGATATCTCAATGGGATAATCCATGATAAAAGTGGGCTGAATCAGCAGGGGTTCAACTGCAGTTTCAAAGACATCATTTATCAGGTTACCTTTGTTGATAGTCTCCTCTGCCTCAATATCAAATTGACCGGCAATTTCCTTTAATGCCTGCTGGTCATCTTCTGCAACAGCAGAAAAGTCTATCCCTACATATTCTTCAACAGCTTCCACCATGGTCAGCCGCTTCCAGGGAGGCGTTAAATCGATATTTTGTCCCTGATAGGTAATTTCACGGGACCCCAGTACAGTGTCGGCTATATAGGCAAACATTTCCTCCACCAGTTCCATCATCACATGATAATCTGCATATGACTGGTATAATTCCAACATGGTAAACTCGGGATTATG
>LFTO01000153.1 GCA_001513335.1 Clostridiales bacterium DTU086
CCCCAGGGATGACGGTAGGGTAAGATCACCGCCGGGACCGGTATAACGGGTAATCCAGGCTTGACCACCGGTTACGGAAAAGATAAAATCCCCCTCCTGTGCAGCTAAGACTTTATTGCCAAAAGAAAAAAGAAACACAACAACCAACGCACAAACTAAAAGGGGTTTTGTTTTTCTAACGCAGCTTAAAGCCATTGAAATACCTCCCTAAAAAAACAATGGATAACTTCAACTCCTTTATTAGACTCAAAATACCATTATTTGGTTCCAGAAATAACACCTTTTTTGGACCAACTCCGGTATTTTTTACCCTTTAAAATCAAAAATTATTGAGTTTCGCGTCAAAAAGTCCTTGGACATTCCATGCCCAGGATATTAGAGCGTTTAAAGATGGCCGTAAAGAAAAGTTGAATGTAGAAAGGTTCTAGGCAAATAATAAACAGCCCGGCGGGGAGTAATCGTCGGGCTGTCCAAGAATTTTTACTTGTTATTATTTTTTATTACAGACTCCGGCAGAACGTTAACGGGAAATGCCAGCGCCAAAGGCTTCTGTCCCTCATCCTCTTCACTTTTTCCCAATCCCAACATGGTGGAAGCAAAAACTATACCCACAACCTTTGCCCTGCTGTTGATTACAGGGCTACCGCTGTTTCCCGGGTTTATGGATACTTTGATGTCAAAAACCAGGTGCGGACTGTCTTTAATCCTGTGAAACCGCCCCACAGTCCCCCTCTGGGAAATCTTTTCAAATCCCAAAGGGTTGCCGATAATAGTCACTGTCTCACCCTTATTTACCTGGTTGCCCCTATCAATTTCTACAACAGGCAGGTCATGAGTATCAGCGTTGATATGGAGAACAGCGATATCTGCACCGGCAATAACCTGATACCGGTCGGTATGAAATATCCGCCCATCTTCGAAGCGGACAATAATTTTTGGCGCACCGGAAACAACATGTTCATTAGTTATGATTGTGCCCTCCGGCGATATATTAAAGCCGGTACCCCTGCTGTTCCCAGCCTCCACGCTCACTACTGCAGGTCGGCACTGCCGGACAATTTCATCCTCCATTAACTCTTGATTCTCTTTAAGGAAATTAAATTTTCCCGTTAAATAATTGGATATGTGGGGAAAAGAAAAGACTGCAAAAGTCACTATAATTAAAAGGGCTACCGTTCTCATAAACCAGCCGGATGTGCTGCTTTCCTCTTCTTCTTCCCATTCCTCCAGAAAGTCCTCTGGCTCCGGTACCCCTTCAATAAAGTCTTTTTCCGAAAAACCTTCGTCAATTAACTCCTCTTTGGTAAATTCCTTTTCAATTTCCTTCTTTTCGTCCATGACAAGATCTCCTGTGACTTCCTATTCTCTATTGATTTCGACCAACGGGAAAAAACCCCTCTTTAAGCAGCATCCGTGGGAATTTATCCCGTCAGCCGAGACCTTGAAAACTAACCACCCTCCCCGGTGGCAATAATCAGCCAATAAACCGGATAAAGAACTCCATCTAATAACTCTAATGAGAGATTCTGTTAGATCACGGTTGCTTTGTGAAAACCTTCGGAGTTTTTTAATATAATAACCCCGCAAAATCAAATTATATGACTCTGCGGGGTAAGAGGCTAAAACTATATTACATAACTATCTCTGGTCAATGGAAACGTATTCCCTCCTGGGTGCAACACTCTCATAAGCCGGCCTAATGATTTTCCCGCCGCTGATTAATTCCTCCAACCTGTGGGCACACCAGCCGGAAATACGGGCAATAGCAAACAGAGGTGTATACAATTCCCTGGGAAGCCCCAGCATTTCATATACAAAACCGCTGTAGAAGTCAATATTAGGACAGACGCCTTTATAGATCTTTCTCCTGCCTTGAATCAGTGCCGGAGCAATTCTTTCAACTTTCTGATACAAATTAAATTCTGCTTGCCGCCCCTTTTCCTTGGCTAATGGTTCCACAAATGAGCGGAAAGCTTTTGCCCTGGGGTCAGATTTGGAATAGATAGCATGTCCCATGCCATAAATCAGCTTGGAACGGTCAAATGCCTTCCCATCCAATAAATCATTCAGGTATTTGGTAATCTCATCTTCATCTTCCCAGTCTTTGACCTTTTCCTTCATATCGTCAATCATTTCCACAACCTTAATATTGGCACCACCATGCTTTGAGCCCTTGAGGGAACTCAGTGCAGCAGAAATAACGGAATATGTGTCTGAACCTGCTGACGAAACAACCCGGGTAGTAAAAGTAGAATTATTTCCCCCTCCATGTTCTGCGTGCAGTACAAGAGCTATATCCAAAACTTTTGCTTCCAGTTCCGTAAACTGACTGTCTTTCCGCAAAAGGTGTAATATATTCTCTGCTGTCGACAGTCCCTTCTCAGGGTTATGGATAACAAAACTATCTCCGTGGTATCTATGCCGGTAGGTTTGATAACCATATACCGCAACCAGTGGGAATTTAGCAATCAACTCAAGGGACTGGCGCAATACATTGTCTACTGAGTTGTCACTTGCTTTCTGATCATAATAGAATAGAGTCAACACACCTCGTGAAAGAAGGTTCATCATGTCGGGGCTGGTGGCCTTCATAATGATATCCCGTACAAAATTCTTGGGCAGCACCCTCTTTTCAGCCAATATCTCGTTAAATACCCTTAATTGTTCCGCGGTAGGAAGTTCACCAAACAAGAGCAAATATGTTACTTCTTCAAAACCGAACCTGTTTTCTTTCGTAAACCCTTTAATAATATCCCCCACTTCAAATCCCCTGTAAAACAGCCTGCCGTCGCAGGGAATTACTTTACCATCGACTACTTCCCGAGCATAGATTTCCGATATATTGGTCAGTCCCGTCAATACACCCCTGCCACTGACATCGCGGAGCCCCTGCTTTACATCGAATTTGGAATAGAGTTCAGGATTTATTTTTCCATTTTCTTTGCAGAGGGAAGCCAGTCTCTCCATTTCAGCAGAAAACGTTGTATTTCCCATTTCCTCACCCTTTCACAACTTGTTTTTCCAGACGTATAATTGTATTTAATTTCAACTTTCTTCAGTGTCTTTTTTAGATTTAGGCACATACAACAACCCCTAATTCTTTCTTCTCCAAAACCCGGCCTTTTTCCTGCGAGATTAGAGGAATTATGTAACTTCCAAAAGGGAATAGTGTCAGATTTTTAAACGCCCTGATCCGGAGCCGCAAACAAGATATACATATTATAGTCGGCCCCCGGGGCCTCATCGCTGCCATAATAAATATTTAAGTGCTGGAAGATAATCCGCAGCTTACAACCATTGTCTTCAACATCCAAAGTCAACTCGTCTGCCTCCATAGCTTCCGTAGTTTGATCTCTATTGGCGGCAAGTGAAGCTGCAAAGTCATACAAACCGGTAGCAACCAGCTGTGACCCGGTGTCATCCCAAACCGATACCCGGGTTTCCTGAGGCGACAGGCGTTCCAGGGTGAGCCTGTATGGAACTCCTCCTATTTCAAATTCGTGGGAAACTGACTCGTTTTCTTTATCCATACCTCTATAAGTGCCGGTAAGGAGCATTACATCATAGCCCTCAATATCTAATGGTTCCTCCGTATCCAGGCTGGCAAAAAAGAAGTTTTCTTTCTCCATGTCCAGGTATTCATATGTAGGCTCAAAGCCAAATACTTTCTCCATATCCCTGTGGGGCTGAAAATCCTCCGGCAGCCAGGCAACTGTTTCCAGGTAGTTTCGCCGCTCCAGGTAGTTCAGAATACTTGTAGTCTCCAGGCGCAGAGTCATATCGGCCTCGGGATCCGCTTTTATTTCACCCTCCACAAGAACCTCTGCAGCCTCCAGCATGTTTTCCAGCCGCGTCACCTGGCTGTTCCTGGAAATGGTAAAGGCATCTACCGGCGGAATGATTGATAGAACAGCAAATCCTGCAGCCAGTAGAGCAATAAGGCCGTTCCTTTTTACAGGCTTAAAGGAAAGAATTATACCGATGACGATGGAAAAGACCCCGAATAAAGCTACATAATAGCGGGACTCAGTGACCCCATAAGCATTCAAACGTATATATACTGAGATAAGCTGCATGACCACCACCGGTACCAGCACTTTCGGGAAGATACGCTGGTACAGGACAGCAAAACGGTTTTCCAACCGGCTGGCCAGGATATAGATTATGAGACCGGCAGAAGAATAACCAAGAATCATCGGTCCCAGGTGTCCCGTAGGCCACACCCGGGTGATACCAATCTTGACAAAATAAGATATTAGGACCAGTGTAAATGCCGCAACCAGAGGAATTGCAATGTAAGACACCAGGATTTCCAGAAACCGGGGATATTGGCTGTATTCCAGTACATAATGCCGGTCTGTTTGCTCTTCGGAGTTAAATCGGGGTAACAGAGACAAGTAATAAATTGGGGCAAAAAGGATCCAGACAATACTCATCATGTAGCTGTAAACGTCGCTGCTGACATCAAAAAGGAGAATATCAACAGCACCGATGATTGCCGCCAGTCCCGCTGTAAGTACCCCGGCATAAAGAACAGATATTAGGGCCGATTTAAAATGAATCAGAGCCACACTGTTAAAATCAGTATCCCCGTTAAAGGAAGGGAGCCAGACAAAGGCACAGAACATGGAAAATACGGCCACAAAAGTACGGGCGCCTACCTCATAGTCAATGGACGGAGCAGGAGAGATGATTAAGTAGTAGCCCAAGGTAAGGAGGACAGAAATTCCATAAACGGCTAAACGGACTCTGCCCACCCAGGAAAAGCGCTCACAAGCAAACTGGGCGGTAACCCCCAGAAAGGCCCCAAAAATAAATACAAACTGGAGTTTTTCAAGTAATAGACCCGGAGGTTCGTGGAGAGATATTATGTAACACGTCAAAATCGTACAGCAGAGAAGGCAAAAAACAGTCAGCGGAAAACGCAGGCCAGCAACCGAAAGCCGCAAAAACAGTGCAGCCATAGCTTCCTTTAAGCGTTTCATTCTCCTCACCCCTTACATAGTTTCATATTTAGACGGCAAGTTTTACAGGTAGTTCCCATTAATTGACCTGGTCAATACAATATTGTCTAAAACCTTTAAAAATCTATAGTTTCCCGTGCATCTCCAACTTACCTGTTTTTCAAAAAAAAAGGGCTTAAAACACCCCCTAATTTATCCCCTCAAATCACCACAAAAAACGGTAATGGCTTTCCCGCCAATGTATACTCTATCTTCGCGCACTGTTACCTTGAGAATACCGCCCCTCTTTGAAGCTTGGTAAGCCTTCAGCTCATTTTTCCCCAAACGTCTCTGCCAGTAGGGGCCCAGGCAGCAGTGGGCTGACCCTGTTACCGGGTCTTCAGGTATTCCGGCTCCGGGTGCAAAAAATCTGGAAACAAAGTCGTACTCGTTATCTGAAGGGCTGGTAACAATAATCCCCCGAATATCAATCTCTTTCATAATTTCGTAATCTGGCTTTAATGACCTGACAGTTTCCTCATTTTCAACTTCAACAATGTAATCCCTGCTGTTGCGCCCGGCATAGTTTACTGGTACACCCAGAGCTTCTATTAATTCATCAGGGGGGTCAACAGGCTTGTCCCTGTCTGCCGGAAAATCCAGCACAATATATTCTCCTTCCTTTTTGGCCGAAAGCCTGCCGCCCTTGGTGAAAAACACAGCTTCCCTGTCAATTCCCAGAATGCCGGTCTCCCACAAGATATGGGCACTTGCAAGGGTAGCATGCCCGCACAGGTCTACTTCAGTCTCAGGTGTAAACCATCTTAAATTAAATCCCCCTTCCAATGGATAAAGAAATGCCGTTTCCGACAGATTCATTTCCATTGCCACATCCTGCATCCACTTCTCACCTGCAGCTTCATCAAGAATGCATACTCCGGCAGGGTTTCCCTTGAATAATGTGTCTGTAAAAGCATCAACCTGGTAAATCTTCATTTCATACCCCTTCCTTCGATGCCCTCCCTGGGCAAAGTAATTTCCCAAGCAAAAAGAATAGTCTTTTCTATGATAACATAACCATTTTTTCAATACCTCTCCTGCTAGCACATATTGTTCCTCCCATTAAAAAATGAACCCCAAGAGGCTCGGAAAATTTTGAAGCCCGCCAAAACAGGCGGGCAAGTTAGTTTAAGTTAAGCTATACCGGGCATACGCCATCGACCTGTACAGCACCAAACTCAACGGCGCAAATGCGGTCAATGGGGATGATAATTGCTCTGGCCATTTGTGTTTCAACTCGTTGTCCCCCGCTAAACAGCTTAATTAAAAGGGTAGATCCACTGGGGGGCAGTAAAACTACTATCCCGAGGGAAATGATGGGAATAAGTCGGTCGCCATTTAATACCTTTTTACAGCAGTCGCCGCATTCAAATTCGATTGCGATATTTCTGGCTGCAGCATTGTTGGTTGTTAAATTCCCCAGCAACGTGTCCCATGCAGCTTGTGTAGGACTGTTGTCTACACAAAATTTCCTTACTTCGTCTTCAAAACCCACAACACAACACTCCTTTTGAAATTGGTATATTATGGTTTCTCTGGTATATAATATGAATACTTCCAGAATATGTGACAAAATAGGCAAAAAATTAGTCCTGGGAAAGTAATTACATCCAGGACTAACGAGATACCAACGAAACCTTCCATACCACAGAAACCCTGCAGGTCACTACCTAATATATAAAACATAGCGGTACATCAGCCAAAAGTGGTGAAAGCTTCCGCCCATCACAAACAGGTGAAAGATTTCATGAAAACCAAATCCTTTGACAATATTCGGCTTTTTTATCCCGTATATTACTGCCCCTGCAGTGTACAAAATGCCCCCTGCAGCCAACCAGTAAATACCCCTCAAAGGCACTGTCTCAAGCAGAGGCGGAAAGGCAATGATTATCAACCTGCCCATGGATAAATAGAACAGTGTGGAAAGCCAGCGGGGTGCGTTTAACCAAAAAATCTTCATAATGATCCCCAATAATGCCAGGGCCCAGATACACCCCAGGATACTCCACCCCCAGATGCCTCGAAGCACCACCAGGCAAATAGGTGTATATGTCCCGGCAATCAGCACATAAATCATCATGTGGTCGACCTTTCTAAGGGTCCATGTCCCCTTTTCCGACAGAGGCAGTAAGTGATAGAGTGTGCTGGCAGTGTACAGCAGAATAAGACTGGCCCCAAAAACGGCAAAGGAAACTATATGCCAGGGTGTTCCTTTACGGGCAGCAACATAGATAAGCACTACCAAACCTGTTACTGACAGCAGCGCGCCGGCCAAATGAGTAAAACCACTGACTGGATCCTTAACTTTCAGCTTCACAGTATCATCCCTTTTTTGCTTCCTATTAATTCCATATTAACACATGTCTCCAGGAAAATAAAAAACCTCAAAGAATATCTCTGCTATAATTATCCATGATATAGATTACCCACTGGCAGCCGGCGTTAATCGCTCAACACAAAAACCGCACCGGACAGTGATCAGCNNACAGTTATTTAATTAATGAAAATGGACAGACGGTTCAGGAAAGGATAACAGCTCCTGATGGTTATGAAAGGACAGAAGTTTCCGGGAACTCCTTTGGGCACTATTTGCGCAACCTGCCCCTAAAGCCCCATGGTTCAAAGGTAAAACACCATGACGGCCGGACAAAATTACGGAATGTCCATGTAGCAGTGGTGGATATGGATGTTGGTGAACGGGACCTGCAGCAGTGCGCCGATGCCGTTATACGCCTGCGGGCAGAATACCTCTACGGGATTGGGCAATATGACAAGATACACTTCAACTTCACCAACGGTTTTCGTGCAGACTACTCCACCTGGATGGAGGGCAAAAGAATTCAAGTCCAGGGTAATGACGTGACCTGGGTAAATCAGACAGGTTATGCAGACGATTACGCAAGCTTCAGAAAATATCTGGATATGGTTTTCGCTTACGCAGGGACTCTTTCATTATCCAAAGAACTGAAAAAGGTGCCACTGGAAGAAATAAAAATAGGAGATGTTTTCATTGAAGGGGGAAGCCCCGGACACTGTGTGATCGTCGTTGATATGGCAGAAAACAAGGATACGGGAGAAAAACTCTTCCTCCTTGCCCAAAGTTATATGCCTGCCCAGGACATTCACATCCTGAAAAATCCGAAAAAGGGTAACGGCAACCCCTGGTATTCCACAGATTTTGGGGAAACACTGATAACCCCCGAGTGGAAATTTGACCGGGAAGACTTGAAGCGTTTTGAGGATTAAAGGAGTCTGCCCTTGACCCGTATTCCCGTGTCTGCTGAA
>LFTO01000169.1 GCA_001513335.1 Clostridiales bacterium DTU086
CCCACCGGTGCCTGGGGAAAAATCTTTGCAAAACTGAGGAATTTGTACTTGCAAAAAACAGGCTTGAAGCCATAAAACGTGGGAAGTCTGTCAAATTCTTTAGAACAGCAGCACTGGTCAACAAACTATCCGAGGCTAAGAAAAGCAAGGACCTATCCACATTTATGAAGCAGATCATGAAAGCGAATATGCTGATATTTGATGAGTGGGGATACGTCCCCCTGGACAGGGACGGGGCACAGCTGCTATTTGAGATAGTCTCCGAATGCTATGAGAGAAAAAGCCTTGTGATAACAACGAATATTGAATTCTCAAGGTGGGTCAATGTTCTCTATGATGAGCAGATGACCGGAGCTTTGTTGGACAGGCTCTTACACCACTGCTACCTCTTGATCTTTGAGGGAGAAAGTGAGCGTATGAAGAACTCACTGGTTCGGCAGGGGTGACATAAAAAATTCCCCACCGGTGCCTGGGGAAAACTTTTTGCAGATTTGAGGATTTTCTTATTGCAGAAAACATGTTTTGGGGTTGGCAAGCACAACTACAGATTTATAGATATCATCAAAATACTTCAAAAAACCGGATCTGGTTATAAAATTGTTTTTGGTTTTTAATCTTATTTTTTTAATCATTTCAAGGTGCCGGGCGTTTTGAGTAATGGGACTGTAAATTCCTTCTTTAATCAATTTGCCCTTATATTCAAAAGTGCGGATAAAATCTCCCCGGTCGTTCACTTCTAAATGCCCGAAGAGATTTTTGCATTCTAAAACAATATTTACTTTGTTTGTTATTACTAAAAAGTCGATCTGGGCAGATAGGTCCCCATATTCAAGATGTAGGTCATGCAAGACAATCATCGGCATATAGCTGTTGTTTAGCTCAAAAGCAACCTTCTCCTCACCGGCAATACCGTAATGAAGCATCTTAATATCCTGCTCAACTTGGGGTTTGATATGGTCCGGAGCAGTTTTATAAAACTCTTTTAACTGTTCCAACTGCGCCCTCAAATCACTGTCTGCTTTATAAAAATGCGGTCCTTTCAAATTTGGAGGTTTGTTCATTATAAATTCTTTGGCAATTTCAAAAAAGGCCATCTTCAAACCTCCTTCCCTTTTGGTGCTATCACCAAATTTCACAATTTTTCATTCCCTTTATTAACATTCGGCATATTTATACCATTATTTAAATTATTTTCAAATACTGTAAGACAGAAGGAGGTTCCTAAAGGAGAGGGCAGTTCATGTTCATTCCAGCGGATCTATTCAATTATTGGCAAGCCGTATTTATGCAACATTAAAACAAACTTTTTCCAATGAGGCGGGTAAGCGTTGCTGCCATGCCGTTCAATTTTGGTAACATTATCAAATGTAACATTAAGCACCCATTGGGTCCCATCCATTATATCTGTGTTTATGTAATGGCTTTCCCAGTCAAGGAAATAGCATCGAAGTAAATCTTTGTTGAATTCAAACCACCTTTCATCTATGGGAATGATAACCATATTATTACAACCAACACATTCCGATCGAATGTCAATGGCATGTTCCTCTGAAAACGCATATCTTAATGTCTTGCCAAATTTTTCAGTGTTTAAATACACCCAGTGGGACGTGCCGAAATAACCGCCCACATAGAAATATAATTCCTTAATAAAAGTTGGTTCCGCAAAATAACTGCCGCCAAAGTCTTGCCTGCAGGCGTGGCAGTGATGAGAGGGAGAAGAAACCGCGAAAAAGCAGCCGCCAAACACAATTTCCTTTTTATCAAGTTTATCTAGCAGTTCCGGCGTCATATTCGGCTCTCCATATAGTATTTTTGCTGTATTCTTTGAACCACAGCGTGGACAGATCCGCCTCGGCAAATTAATCACCCCGATTCTGAATATAAAATCAGTTAAAGTCGGCTATAACTCCTTTTTAATAAAATGCGGCCGACGCAACCCCGACCATTTTACCTGTCCCGTCAGTAAGATACCAGTTTATTCCTAACCGGCAACCGGCAGAAAGTAAACATCTGAGCATTCCATATTTCCCAAAATCACCGATATCCCCTACAAGGCGGCTTTGCATTTTCAATCCTCCTTACTCGAACGGCTTATACAAGGGGAAATATGTCACTTTTAGCCCTCAAGCACTATAAAATCTATGAATAGAAGGACAATGAAATTTAACGACAATCCACTTTCAATATTTCCTGTGGGTAAAGACCATTTCTTACAGTGCAAATCTCCTGTGCAGAGTATCTATGCTATTTAGTCTCCAAACTGAAAATTTCTTGCTATACCAATTCATGACGTGAAATAAATCTCTTGGCAAACGGATAAAAGAATTCAAGTTCATTTCTACTGGCGATGGAATAGCAATGGAAAAGCTTTTTTCGTGAGCCCACTCCAATGTAATAGACGGTTTCGTCGAACTGCACATCATAATCTGGCGGAATATTATCATCACGTAACCCTATTAGGATTCGATGGTTATCTTTTGGGTCAGCCAGGATTTTCAAGACCGTAACACCGGAAATTACTCTGCTGTAAGAGCCGTGCAATGGGACGGCATCTAACTTGACGCTTGCGTCGGAAGCCAGTACTCTTTGCTCTTCTGACCAATTCTCAATGTTCTTTGTTTTCAGCGTTGCAAACTCGCCACAAATTTGGCGTTCTGCAGAGTCCGCAGGCAAGCCAAGCATCAAGAGAGCCGCCGAGCCATAATATCCATGATTTCTCCTGATGATACCCCTATTTGTTTTTCCGGCTGAGTCCCGCCAGTTTACCGATTCGAGCGTATCATAGGATACAAGTCCAAAATAACCTTTATCTCTATCCCAATTCGATTTGCCAACAGCTGGAAGGTAGTCTCCTGACTCGTAGGGCTTCGTTTTTTTGTTGTCGTTGGTAAGAGCAACAAAGTAGAACTCTTTAACTCCATCAAAGAATTCTTTGCACATATCAACAATTATCTCATTGTGGATACGGCGTGGTTTATCGTTGTAAATTGCCGCCTCTTCCTGTGTTTCTTCAATTCTTTTAATATTTTTGTTCAAAGTGAATGCCCTGGCAAACCGGTACTTAAATGCGAGCTGGATATTAATTTTGCTGGCATTATGATTATAGTTCTCTGGAAGAAGCGTTTTTTCATTGATATTCTCTGCAGACTCATCGTACCCACGCAGCTTTGCCTCGATGAAGACAACATACTTTCCCGATGTAGTTTGTGCAATCAGAACAAGGTCAGGATTGCCAAACTCTGAGAAGGAAGGCTCCACAAGCCACTGAATGCCTGTTACGTCATCTGCCCAAGGCAAGCTGGCATTTCCAGCAAAACGGATCGCTTTCAAAAATGATATTTGCTTTTCCATATCGTCTTTTGTATCCAATATCAGTCCATTTACTATACCACGTTCACCATAAAAGGTAATATTGGGGTTTTCCGTACGCTCTAAATATTCCACGTTGTCCATTTTCAAATCTCCTTTTCAATTACAAATCCACACCAGTTGTCAGCATACTGCAACAGCAGAGTTAAAGGGCATTCCTTTTTTGCAGCGCTGTGATTGTCCTCCACATACTGACCATCGTGGTACACGATAGCTTGGGCTTCTTCCTCTGTAAGCGACAAATATGGTAATGCCAGATACAAACTGCGTACCGGCACACTGAGATAAGTCAACTCCTTGTTAAAACGATAGGGAAAACTTGGGGAATATCCGTATTGTTTTTGCCGCAGGGTGGGTTCATTGACAAGATACTGAGGATTGCCCGGCATACCTGCCTTGCCGAGATCATGAAGCAGCGCAACGATAACGCAGCTTTCGTCGGATATCTCTGGGGCCAACACTTCTTTTATTTTAAGCATGGTTTCAGCCACATTGCAGGAGTGCTCCAAAAGTCCGCTCTCTTTAGAAAGATGAAAACGAGTGCTGGCAGGTGCAGTCATCCACTCCGTTTCCTTCTCGATAAAATCACAAAGCGCATTAAATTGTTCTTTTCGGTCTGTTACCTTGTTTTTCAAGGCAGCATAACGCTCCAGTAAGTCGGTCATATTTCTCTCCCAAGGGTTATTAGTATCGTAGGGAAAAAGTCAAAAGGATTTTACCAAATACCGATATTACATTCTTCTCAACTTTTCACCCGTCCTTTCTTAAAAATTTAATATCCTATTCCTGCGCTCAAATCTGTCGGACCACTATACTGTTAATCAAGTTCACGGAAGAAGAGTCTTACAGAATTCAATTACCATTCCCCGGTTTAACTCCTCATGACAGAACTGGTTGCTATAATTCCGCAAACACCCATAACAACTCGCATCTGCTGTTTCTCCACCGCACGTGCATTGTTTCATCAGCCGATAAGTCGTTTCGATTATGTTATTAAAAACCTTTTTATCCGCTATTCGACGGACATGCCCTGCCCCACCAGGCACACTATCAAAAAACACTAGGGCTGGTTTTGAGGGGTCTCCCAAAAACGGAAATAAACATCCATCTATATCATTTCTTTCGATGCCTAAGGAATTACTCATGCCTTCCAACATTCCATAAAGTACAGAATACCAAAACCCTGATCTATTGTCGGAAAAACCATAAAAGATAACCTGCAGGACATCGGTTAAGAACTCATGCCCCAGGGACAACCTTTCACATTTCCCACTACATTTTTTTTCTGATTGGAACGGCAAAGGGTGTGGTCCCCAATTTCCATCGTACATCTTTCCATATCCACAAGACTTGCAGATAGCAAATTGCCTATAGCCAGCATGGTTAATCACTGCCAATTTTCCTTCCCGACTGGTGGAGAGTTGCACAGTAACTCCATTAAAACCTATTTCAACCCTATTCATATCGAAAAGCTCACCTGCATAATAGTTCCGGGTAGAAAACGTCCTCTCCGGCTTTTGCATTGTCGGCTTCTGAGGTTTGCCGGCTACAAAACCGAATTCTGGGACTACAAACCGTCCACTTTTTCGTCCTATCTTCGCGCCGCAAGCTTTACAAGTATCAAATCCGTCAGCAATATCAGCTTTTTCACTTTTATAAAAACCGCATTCATCACAAATAGCGTATTGATATCGGATTAATTCCCTGTCCGGAAGTCTCTTTACATATTGGCTGGTCCATAACTTTCCTCCAGCAACAACCTGTCCTTCCGGAGCATACTCGGAGAGAGCAATCCTTAAGTCTCTGGAAAGCTCCAGTCCCTTTGCTTCCGGCCCGTGATGATATATTTGAAGCTCCACGACATCCACCGGAAAACCGTATTTGGGTATGACATTCGCCTGAGCTAAAAAACTTAACAAATGCTTATCCTTAATAGTCCTAATCACTTTGTTGATATAATCGGCTTGTTTAAACTTTTCCTGCTTACTTAATTCGCTTTTTACCCTTTCCAATTCCTCAACATCATGTTTAAGATTTCTTTCCGCCCGAATTAAAACACCATCTTCCCCAATAAGACCTTCAACCCAGGTCCAGTCCTCTATTCCCAATTGTTTATAAAACCCGGCTGGGAGAATTCCCATTAATGAATCTTCAAGATTCTTAGGTCTTTGGTTCAGAAACTCCGAAATAGCTTTTGTTCCATCTATCTCAAAGAAGAAGCTATCCACTGTTCCTTGCCCAAAGTATTCCTCCTTTGCTCTCCACATGCAGGCCAGAGCAACAGCATAAACATGTCTCCTGAGGATTTTTTCATTTTCCAAGGTGAAATATGGAGGTGAGACTTTCCCGCTTACAATCCAGTTTGGGTCTGCAAAATGGGTTAAATCGTGAGAACGCCGCTGGCAAAAGGTAAGGGCAAGGGCAGTAGATTCTGTTCTCCTCCCGGCACGACCTGCCCTCTGGACATAGTTTGCCGGAGAAGGAGGCACGTTTCTCATAAAAACGGCTTCTAACTCACCAACATCTACTCCGAGCTCAAAAGTTGTGGAGCAGCTAAGTACATTAATAACCCCATCATAAAACTGTCGTTGTTTTTCGGCTGCAGCGTCTGTAGTCAACTGAGCTGTATGCTCACTGGTTTTCATCTTAATAGGTTTTGTTTCCAAATACAGCTTTCTGTAGTGGTTGTTTTCTTTGGTATGTGCCCTAAAAGATTGCAAGGTTCCTGGGCACCGGAACGTCGGACAGATATTCCGCAAATTGTTTAAAGTCAAGTTTCCGCATGTATCACAAATAAACCAATCATTTTCATTAGAAATACCTGAAACGATTTCCCAAAAATCATACCTCATTTGAAACATAGTACCATCGATAGGATGTTGGTTTGAAATGAAATATTCATCAAACAAGCCTCCTGAAGAGTTTGGCCGAAGTACATACTCCCAAATCCCTTCGAGGATTTCTACACATTCAGACTTGTCTGCTCCCCCATTAAGGCTGGCAACGCGTTGAAGATAATCAACACGGGCGTTTGTTCCCCGAGAGTTCACAGGAAGCCAACTATATATTTTCCCTTTTTTTGAATCACTTAATTTGAAGAAATATTCTCTGTTAGCAGGGCTGAAAAACTCATCAGTAGGAGAAACCTCATCTGGGAAAAGGATTGCTGCATTTTTCCGAAGACTGTCTAGCAAAACTCTTATTAGGATCCAAATTTCCTCAGAGGTCATAATCCAAGGAGCTTTTATTAATGGCCCTTGTTTAATAACGAAACTATCTGGTCTCACCGGCAAAAAACCAAGGAGACCAAGTCCTTCAAGACTGTTTTTCCTGTCTATTCCGACAAACTCATGAAGCACATACTTCCATGCTTCTTCCTCTATTTGTTGCGGACTCATATCCTTGAAAAGGCCTATTTCCATGAGATGCTTTTTTAAAGACTTAGCAAGGTCTGCTAATCTCCAATTATTCTCCCTTATTTTTCCCCCATATTTTTCCAGAACCCTTACGATCAACCGCCTTCTCAAGATTTGTTCATAGGAACCTTCCAGGTATGTGGCAAAAAACGCCGCATCCTGCCTGCTGTCAGAGAAGATCAGCAGCTGCCTTCCGCCGCTTGAATCCTTGAACTGAGGCTCCTCTCTGTCGCGAGAGGAAATATTTATTCCCCAATCATTTTCTTCAGTAGTTGTCTGGGGAGAATTTTTCTTCCTGGTTTCTTTCTCGGGAAGGTTCTGGTACAAAGCGGTGGCCAAAACACTGGTTACTGCGTCCCCACCAAGAAGGAAACGCCATATAATGGATCCGTGAGGATTGGTGTTCCCGCACGCTATGCATTTATGTACCATTCCAGCTTTGGATTTTACCTTTTTCAGTGACAAATAAGCTTTGGAATTGCAATTACAAATAGGCCCAACTGCTGTGGTCTTCTTTATAACACCACAAGACGGACATAGCCGATAATCTTCAGGGGAAATATCCTCTTCGATTTTGACGTTTTCATCTTCATTTTCGGAAATACCCTCTTCCGGGGTTGTAGGGATTAAATAATAATCAAGCTTCGCGTTTCCCTCGTCAATTATTCTTCCTCCCTGCTGTTTCAGTATCTGGCGATTATCTTCTCCACCTTTTTCTTCACCTACCAGATACATTGAACCACAGTGGGAGCAAACAGCTAATTCAAAGACCGGGTACTCCTTTTCGTCTATTACGTTCTTAACTCTTCGTTCGAGGTACAATTTTCTTTCTGGGAAAAAGGATATGTACGCCCCCTCGATGGCTCGGATAAAAAGATGGTACCTGGCAGGAAGCAAGGGATTGTCGCCGGTTTGTTTTTTTGCCTTGTTGCATAAATAGATTAGAGAGGTCAGGGTATTTTCATTGTCTGTATAACTGGAAAACAGTTTCGAACCTGCTTCTTCAAGAAAGCATGGCCCTTCCTTCAACATATTTCTAAGGTCTTGGACTCTTCTATCTCCTTTGAGAACCTCAAAAATGTATTCATCAATGGAATTGGATGACTTACAAGCTACCGAAACCACATCATCGGGTACTCCTCGAATCTTTGCTATAGAAGAATAATTGGAAATCTCGACATCCCCTTCATTCAATAGATCATGCCATTCCAGATAGAGCAACGGATCCGGTTTGCCCCAACAGTTTTGAATGCCCTCGCAACTAATATCTTGCCTAACCGCATACACAACATCCTGTCGCTTACAGTCATTTTCCACCCATTCAAATTCTTCTCCAAAAAGCTGCCTGCCGAAACTGGCTACTTGTTCTGATTCCTGTTCGCTGCCAATAGTGGCACTGGTGGCAATGCATTGAAGTCTCTTATTCTTGGCTACCCTGTCCTTTAAGCGCCGTAGAAGCATTCCAATTTCAATTCCTTTTGCGCCTCTATAAGTGTGAGCTTCATCTATAACCAGAAACTGCCATTCTGATGCAAACTCACCGTCAAAAAATCTATGGTCACCCGGTCGCAGCAACATATATTCAAGCATGGCGTAGTTGGTCAGGAGAATATGTGGAGGAGTCTCTTTCATTTCATCCCTTGAAAGAAGCTCATTGGGTAAAGGTTCCTCACCGTTAAATATTTTCAAATAGCGGTGGTAGGCTTGATCCCGAGAGTGTTCGGTTTCTCCGGTATAACGGCCAAAAGTAATATAGGGATAAGCAGCTAGGATACTCCTAAGCCTTTTCAGCTGATCATTAGCCAAAGCATTCATCGGATAAAGAAGAAGAACTCTTACTCCCGGCCCCAAGGAATTGCTTTCTTTTTGCTTTAATAAATGGTTAAGAATAGGAACCAGAAACGTTTCTGTTTTTCCACTTCCGGTACCTGTTGCCACGATGACATTTCTTCTATGCGAAACTAATTTTCGGATACCTTCTTCCTGGTGCAAATATAAAGGCCTTGTGATAGGAAAAGCCGGAGACGCCAATTTTCTAAATTCCGGAGATAATATTCCTTCATCAATTAGTTGTTCTAAGGTACATCCCGTTTTATAGGGAGGAACAGCTTCTAAAATTGGACCTTTTACAAATCTATCCTTTTCCGTTAATAGTTCATTAAATTCCTCAGCCAAGACAGGGTCTTTTATGAAAAAGGTAGTTTTCAAATAATCAAAGTACCTGCCTTCAACAGCTTCTTTTGTTTTTACCGGGTCCAGAGTCATAGAACTTCACCTCCTAAGGTTCTATATTTAGTTCCGCTAATAACCGATTCGGGTCATAAGGGTCAATATGGAATTTCCTATGAGCACGCCGGCGACAATCCACAGTCCAAAACAGTTCCTTACACTCTGGGCAATAAATTACTCCTTCCCCATCTATATCAGTAATATAAGCCATATATTGGTGGTTAAGATTATAATAGAAAGAAACAGGACTGGTTTCCATTTTCTTAATTCGATTACCCCACTTGTAGATTACATACCCTGTACCAATAAGGAAGCTGGTTTCGTCACTACCAAGATCGCAAGTCTCGACTTTAATATCCTTGATTAAATGAGTTGGTTCCGTTAATTCTATTGATTCACGTTTCTGCCGGTCCTCAACCAGTTTCAGTCTCAAACCATATTCAAGAATCTTGTCTATGATCGCTTGTTTTGAAGACGTCAATTTTATTTTAAATACGTTTTGATCAAGTTCTAAAGGTTTACTTGTTTCAACGGCTCCCCAGGGGTTGACCTCTGCGAAATGAACCAGATAATGCCCTTCGGGGAAATCATGATATGAAGCAAAAAACTTCGTACTTGGAATGCCTTCAACTATTTCAAGTTCCCGGATCAAGTTTTCTTCATTTCTTCCTGTAACGTGCCAAAACCTGATCAAGGGCTGATGGACAGGCTTTCCTTTTTGTTCCCATTTAAGGTTTAGGATTCGGCCTGCGTCTTGTAAATCTTGGTGAACAACTAGATTAGTTACTTCCCACCTTGTCCTCAATTGAAAGAGACCAACAGGGGACAAGTCTTTCCTGTCCAGGAACGAAAGACTGAAACTATGAACAGCCATATCGCTTTCTTTTAAAGAATCGCTGAAGGACTGGAGCCTAAAAGAAAAAGTATCATCATTATTCCGTTTTCCTAAAACCTGCTCATCACTATTATTCAAAACCAAAGCCGTCCTTCTCCCTAAAGCTAAAGGACAATAAACTATTAGGTTTGTTGTCTGAGCTTTCATAATATCTTCATGCCAAAATTCGTGGTGCTGGAAATGCCATTGAGGGATGTCATTCAACCTATTTGAGGATTCAAACAAAAAAGAATATCGTATGGTAGGTACAGTTATTTCTAACGGGAAAGTTAAATTTTCTCCATCAATAATAAAGATGATTTTGCCAGTTACCATACGTTCAGAAAAGGGGAAAAGAACCTTACAGGAGGAGGTTTCACGACCGGAACCTGAGTCTACCCCGTTTGGCGGGTCAGGGTAAAACGTATAAGGAGTATTGGAGCTAAGTATCAAATGATTCTCACAATCTTCATTTTCTATAGCTGGAGGAATGAATTCCTTATCAAATAACACCTCCACTGAGGGCATGAAAGCAAAGGAAAGAGAAAAAGATCGTCTTTTTCTTCCCCTATTGGAAAGCTCCAAACTATAAATACCATAAGCTTTATTCAGAATGTTTCTTAAAGAGAGATTTACCAGACCGTTATATAAATTTTCTTCAACTAAGTCTTCCAAGGAAAAGAGGCTTTTTTCCAACAAATCTTCCGTGCCCGAAAAACGGGAAATAGTTAAACTCCAGAGCCTCAACTTCGATGGGTCATCAATGGAAAAAAGCAAATAAGGCAGTTCCTCAATATAAACAGGTTGTAGGGACGATGTAAAGCTAGAAATCAAACCTCCACCTACTAAAGTAGCTGGGAAATCTTCCTTTTTTGTTAGCGTCTGTTTGAGGTTTGCGCCTTCCATCAAACAAACGTAGTCCGTTTCTTCAAAATTAATGTTCCAAAAACAGTAGTCTTTCCATTCCTTGATTAACCTGTCCCTTTCCATGACACAACTTTCAGGGTCAACCCTAAAACTAGATTTAGAAACAATCCAACCCGCTTTGTTTGGAACGCAGTTTGTCTGCGTGCCGTCTGCGTCAAAAACCTGATAATCATCGATTCCTTGAATTCGCCAACTATTCAAAGTCTCTTGGGAATATATTAAAGTCAAAGTATATTCCCGTGCAGGGAATAAGATTGGAAAGGAAACTTCCTCAACCTCAATCTCATTGTCAATTAAATGAGTCTCTAATGGTTCCCTAATCAATTTCTTTTCTTCCCCATAAAGTTCCAGTGTTACGTATTCCTCTAAGTTCCGGTCTTCCAAAGGAAACCTAAGACGATTTAGCTTTATACGGAATTCCTTTTGAATTACATCGAATATAAACTCTGGTTTCCTGAGCCCTGATACTGTCCACCTTATGCCGGTTTCTGCCCTGTATGCGTCATCCTCTTTTTCCATATTACTCAAGAAATCTAAGACACCTTGAACAATATCTGGCGGAAGGTCGTTATTTAAGTCCGTTTCGTTTCCATCTGATACAGCAATTGAATAAACATCCTGCAGGGCTTCATATGTAAACTTAACAGCCGAATCGACTCCCGAGAGAAGAAATACCGCAGTTGATTCCGGAAGGGGATAAAATGGCGGATTGGGATAGCTTTCTAAGCGATTTTTCTTTTCATCTAATAAATCTTTAATAATGTTTTTCCTGGTTAAAAGGCCCTCTATAGTTGTCTCTAACTTCTCTTTTTCAGTAAATTGGGAAAAAACCGATAACAGATCCTCCAGATTAATGTCGCTTTGGAGTGTTAATTTCAACTCTTCCTGTCTTGCCCGGACTTTTCTTTGCTGTTCCAGTTCTTCCCTTCCGGCCTGAATACTCCCTCTTCCAACTGCTTTTAAAAGCCCCTCTAAATGATCCCGTTTTTTTTGGACAGTCCTTAATCGTTTTACTACACGAGTAATAATGGCCTCGTACCGGGCAATTGTTTTTTCTTCTGCTCTAATAATTGAAAGCAAGCTTTCGTAATAGCTTTCAATGTTTTCGCAAGTCGCTGCCAATTCTGGTAAATACTCAATTGAAGCCATTAATTTTTCTTCTCTTTCAAGGTCAAGAGATGTTTCTTGTAACTCAGCCAACACCCCTTGCGCAAGCTTTATCGACTCATAGATATCATAATTCACCTCATAAGGAGAGCATTTTAATGGCAAAGCAGTATCTTCCGGGGAAAAAGCCGGAACCGGAGCAGCCTGCTGAACTCTTTTCTCTGAAAAAATAAACCTGAGCAGAATTAACAGTAATCTTTTCAGCCTACCAATTTTCTTAATCTCGTTTGTTTCAGACTTCCTATCTCTAGGATAAGACACAGACAACCGCATAAGGTCTTCTTCATACTGCTGTTGCCATTCTTCAGATAGGAAATCTCTTGCCAGTACTTGAAGATGATTGCTAAGCCTATCCACTTTCTGCTTCATTGCCTGGCGGCGGGAAGAGAAAAAGTCAACCCTGCTGCATTGTGTAATATAAAAATAAACAAGCTCCCTACAGTCATAAACCCTGTCTTTTAATGTGGACAGCAGCTCTTGAAGCTGTTCCAGCCTCCGAAGTATAGTCTCATAATAATCCTCCGGATACTTTAGCAAATAGTTTATTTCTTCCGAGTCCTTTATTTCTTCCGAAATTTTTTGAAGTCCTGAAAGAGTTCCCCATTTTTCTGAAACTTTGGAGAAGAGTAGATATTCCTCTGAAACTTTTCTTAGTTTATCTTCTGTTTCACTGATTTCAGCCTTTAACTTTTCTCTGCCCTGATGATCTTCTCTCCAAAATTTTAGTTGTTGGGTCACTTCCTCAAGACTGATTGGTTCTGATACAACTTTTTTGAAATTTGGGAGAAGAAAGTCTATAAAAAATTTATCCAGGTAAAATTTTGGGATTTTTCCATGGGCAAGTATCGGACCAACGAATTTAAGCTTGCTCACTTCAAACCTGGCCAAATTATATCTGTCCAATGTCTTAGTAAATGCACTGCCCAGTATTCGTTGCCACTTTGTGTCCTCCTCTGGTAAGCCGATAGTTCTATAGACGGAAGACCAGAAATTCCCTTCTTTATAATGATTGATACCCTGGTCAACCAAGAATACAGCAACTGACACCGGGTATCGTTCAACGCCGGAACTCAATTCCTGCTCATTTGCCCGACCATTTAAATAAGAGGTAATCAAAGCAATTTCCTCGGAAATGTATTCAATGTCCGAGATCACTTCCACGTTTTCCATAGCCTTTGAAAACTTTTTTTCAAGATCGTTAATGGTTAAATTAATCAACAAAAAACCCTCCCTCACGATAACCCGCACAAAACAAAAAATACTTCAAGAATCTTGCGAATTGTCACTCAATTTTAATTATAAGGAAGACTCATAACGAATCTTGTCGAAAAATGTTTTTATGGCTTTTTTCCTTTAATGTATTAAGAAACAAAATCTGTTAACAAAAAAATAACCCCTTCAACCGACAAAAGCAGTCGGGAACAGGAGTTCTTTCGGTGATTTATCCAATTTAATAAGGAATGACAAATCTGTTTATTAGAAAAAAGTATGTAATTTTTATTGGTTAAAAAAACCTTGCGTTTTAAAAGGAATTGCTCGAAATAGTTGATCACCGTTTTTCGAACTCTTTAAGCGCTTCCTCAAATTTTTCATAGTGAGTGTAGTGCACCCCGTTGTCAAGACATTTTTTCAAAAATTTTAAGCTATGCTGCACCTCCATGTAATTGTAATTTTTTAACAACCATCGCATACTGAATTGTACCGTCTCCGGCCGCTTCAATGTCAAGGTTACGCTTTGCCGGCTGGAGCCGACCTTGACATTGGCGTCCTTCGCCAGTTTATTACATCCAAGCGGTGGTTAGATGGCCTCTGCCGATGAAATCAGCCTGTTATAAAGGCTGTCAGGTGTTTTGTAACCCAAAGCCTGATGGGGCCGGATGTTGTTATATTCTTCGATGTATTTCCTTACCGCCCAGTAAACTTCTTTTGGTTGGGAATAAGATTCATAGTATATTTTTTCCCATTTGAGATTGCGGAAGAACCGCTCAGTTATGGCGTTGTCAGTGGCACGGCCTTTGCCATCCATACTGATTTGAATCTCGTGTTCTTTTAAAAGATTAATATAGTCTCCACAGGTAAAATGAACCCCTTGATCGCTGTTGATGATTTCCGGTTTCCTTGAGGCAATTGCTTTTCTAAGTGCCCTGAGTACAAACCCTTTTTCCATCGTGGAGGAAAGCTCCCAACTCACTATGTATCGGGAATACCAGTCGATAATCGCCACAAGGTACATAAATCCGCCTGTCATCCGGATATAAGTGATATCTATACCCCAGATATGATCCGCGTTCCGGCTTTATTCCCCGTAGCAAGTAAGGATAGATGTGGTGCTGGTGGTTCCGTTTGCTCAAATTCGGTCCGGGCGCTATCCCGTATATACCCATGTGCCGCATAAGACGCAGTACCCGTTTCCGGTTTATCGGAATATTTCGGTTCTGTAGTTCTTTTGTTATCCTTCGGTATCCGTAATGGGGCCACCTGGTGTAGATTTCATCAATCATATGCATGATTTCTATATCAGGATCAGGCTTTTGGACCGGACGGTAATAGACGCTGGTGCGATTGACCTCCAGAAGTTCAGCTTGTTTTTTGACGGTAATGCCTTTTTCATTCCGGTCCAGCATTTCACGTCTTTCTTCGGCGCTCGTAGAGTTCAGCAGATTTTTTTTTCAACCAATTGACTTCAATTGTCAACTGGCCGATCTGTTTTGTCAGTTCCTCCTTTTCAGCTTCGTACTGTTTGCGCTTTTTCTCTACTTCACTGGCGCCTTTGGTGAAAAGGCTGGGAAGGTTTTCGATGGCTTCTGCTTTCCATCGAGCTAAAACTGTTGGGTGTACGCCTGTTTCCGAGGCTATCTGGGTAATGGTTTAGTTCCATTATAGCTTAATTTTTTTGAGTTTGTGTCAAGCTCTTACGGGTTCGCTGCATTGCGACTTTCATTCATGCTTTTCGAGGATTTTACTCTCTATTATAAAGAAAGAGCCGTTGCGTTCTAGGCCGAAAAAGGTTCGTCTGCTTATCTCCTTAATCTTCTGAGATTTTCCTTCGATCAAAAACACTTTCTAAAAAATTCACTCCTGACACTGACAAAAATAATCGGGAACAGGAGTTTTCTTTAAATCAATCCTTTTAGCTGTTTGCTTGGTCACAACAAGGTTTCAGTGTTATTTTCTAGAATAATAAGAGTAAAGTCTTAATACAGCAGACCAAAAAACTAACCAAGAGGTGATTTTATGATCTTAGGCTATGGAGAAGATCCTTTAACGTTCTGGGCGTTAAAGTCAAAGTTACCTGATATATTGAAGGTTCTTAATGATAAATCTGCGCCTTCAGATTGCCTCATTTTTTACCGCCCTAGCTTCGGAAGGGGAGGTGGCACCCAAAGCCAAAGAGCCGAATTCGGCGAGTTTGACGCAATAATGGGCACTCCAAAAGCCACATTTCTAATAGAGAGTAAATGGGCAAGTTCTTCTGAAGTAAAAAATGGGGTGGTCTATCTAAGAGCAGAACAAGAGCTGCGACATCAAATCTTTAAGTGGTATCTATCTGAATGGACTTCAGGATCCTTTAATAACTGGGGAGATTTTGTCGAACAAAGAATGACGCAATTTGATACTAAATTTAAAACATTTAACAAAAAGATGGTTCCCGAAAACTCCCTACTCGCAAATAATTTGGAGTACATACTTAATCGGCTTAAGGCGTATTGTCCAAAAGTTCAAAAGGATGTTTTGTTATTCTTTTCAACCGAAGCAGTACATCCAACGAAAGTCATTCCAGCCCATTTCCAATTAATTCCCATTCAATATAAGACACTTAACAATTCGCAATTGTTTCAGCTTGACTAGTTTTTAAGACACAATCAACCGCTAGGCCTCTTCGATGTCTTCTCCTATGTAAATTCCTTCTTCAAGTTCAGCTGTCCCTTTTGGTATCGGCTTATTCATGGCCTTTTCAATCCTCTGTAATATTTTCTCTTTACGATCATTAAAGAAGCTTTCAAAATCGTCCGCATATAAGTATTCCGGTGAGAGGACATGAGACTTTAAGATATCATGGAATTTTTCATCATCTACCCCTGCGTGTTTTTGAATTCTCACTAAATATTTACTTGGGGCATCACCACTGACTATTCGATTAGTGCGGCCTGATAAAGGAGTCTTATTAATAATACAATTGTAGTCATTCTTGCTAATTCCATTCTTTTCGCACCAGGTTACGGGAAAGATATGATGGATATCAATTGCTTCAGAAAAATAGGTACTAAAGTCAATTTTTGTAGCTGACAGCCAGTCTTTTGTCTCATCCTCCATAAGTAAGGCGTAAACACCTTTATAAGCTGCGCTGTTTCTTGTTCTTAAAGTATGTAACCTTGCGGGAGAGAAGTTAGCATCATAAATAGTTTTTGGCTCAGGTCCATTATTTTCAATCCAATCAACGACCTGTGGCAAATCAAGAGCATAACGGGTCTCATTTGCCGAGCCGTACAATTCTCCTAGAACACCACACCAAAACCACTGCATCAATTTCTTTTTGCACACGAAATTATCAATTTTATCACCCAAAACTGCTAAGATCGCAGACATAGGGATTAGCTGGGTATTATAAGGCAAATCACGAGCGGTATAAAAATGATTCTCAGATAGAATTTTTGCTGCTTTAATAAACCCCTGAACAATAGAATCCCTGTTATTTTGATAATCGTAAAGCGATAAATTAAGCATATCTTTTCTTTTACAACTAACAGCTGCTACATCTTCTTCCGTAACATTTTGTTTCACTTGATTTAGTTTACGTTTATAAGTTGTTAAGAGAGTAATAGCTTGTATTATGTCTGTGTTACTTACGTTAAAGAGTAATTTGTAATCCTTAAACGCCTGTTTTATATCTTGCCAATCCTGTTTCAGGTCAAATTCTTCAGCGGCAAATGTTGCGGTTAACAGTTCGAAAACTGTCAGGGACACTCCGCCAGTGTTGACTTTTTCAAACACCTGACATACCGCTTCTTTTGGATTTTCTTTTTTCATGATTATTACCGGGAGCATATACCTATAAAAGCTATTGATAATAGTGTCTTCGAACTTATCCCAAAATGACAGCTTTTCCCCGTCGTAATCCCAGAACTTATTAAATTTTCGTCTCCATTTACTAAATTCATCTATCATGCAAACGGGATACATTAGATTCTCAAATTCATATTCTTCCTTTGATAAATCAAGGGCAATGCGTCTTCCAAAATCTTCAGTTATTTGTTTCTTTTCATTTACGGATACTATGGCTTCTTCAAGGTCATAATTCCCATCCATGGCTTTAACCATATCAATATAATACCAACGTTTAATCTCATATTTTTTTTCATTTTTTGTAGTCACAATCTCATTATTGACAATTGTTTGGTAAAGTGAAGTAATTCGCTGCTGACCATCAAGGATTAGTAAATCAGGCCTTACTTCTCGGTCGAGCTTTACACCTTCAACAGGTTTTGTTTTAAATTTAACATTTTCGTTACCGGTTTCCAGAAGCATAACTGCACCGATGGGAAACGATTTTGCAACGCTGGCAAGGATCCCTTTAATACGGTTGTCATCCCAAATCCATCCCCTTTGAAAGTCCGGCAATTGAATTTTCCCGCTATGTACATCATTAAGTATCTCGAATAAACTTCTCTTGGTGGAATCAAATGATTCCATGGTGCCTCACCCCCACGAATTAAATCCTCCAAACTTAGAAATTCTTCCTCACTCCACTCCCAGCGCCTTAAACGCTGCGTCTTCGGCACTCTGGTAAAAGATTATATTAAAGCATCCGATAAGTTCCGAAGGCACGGTAGCCAAATCAACCGCAGATGTAATAGGGATCAATACTTTCTTTGTGCCGCTATCTAGGCACACCTGCAAAGTACTTGCCAGTTCCTCAACTCTCATTATTGTGCCCCCAATACTGGCATCTCCAAGAACAACTGAACTGCTTAAAGGAGGTTTATTCAAAGCCACTGAGCAAATAGCCACTATAGCAGGTAAGGTAAGTCGTTTTGTCATTCCAATACCATTCAGGTCCTGAACGTGTAGAAGATAATCTTTAGTCGTAGTGCTGATAGAAGCACTTATATTTCTTCCATTGGCCTTAATATAACGATATGCGGTATCAACAGCTTCTTTGGCTTCCCGATCCGAACTCAGGCCGGTCTTCTCGAACTTACCGGTTCCAGACGTCATTTGCATTTCAAGCTTATAAACCCCTATCATACCGGATTTTCCATGAGATACTGTATAAACATGGCCGGGTTTTCCCATCCCTTCTGGAATCAGCTTGCCCCCACTTTGTTCCGGAATAGATACATATTCCTCATTGAAAGTCTCATTGTCTATGTACGAGAAGTTCACGTCGTAGAACTCCATGCCACCGATTTTTTTTAATTGTTCCTTTACTGCGTATTCCGGCTTATCCGGACGGCAATTCCGGAAGTATCCGGACACTAAACCGGAAACATCCGGACACCTTGCACTAGTGATTTGATTATACGATAATCTGCCATCTACTGGGTATTCTTTATTGCTTTTTCTGCCATCACTTCCCGCATTGATTTCTTGGAATCAAGGGCCAAGATATATGAATTGTGTATTACCCGATCCATTATCGCATCCGCAATTGTTGGGTCTGGGAATAAGTCATACCATTTGGTGTGGGCAATTTGCCCTGAAAGTATAGTAGAAGCTTTATTGTATCTGCTTTCAGCTATCTCAAGAATGTCCCTGCTTTCCTCAAGGGTGTATTCTTTAAGGCCTATGTCATCCAGTATCAGAAGTTTGATCTTGTGCAGTGCGGTTATGAACTTCCCATACTGGTTTTTGCTCTTAGCATCCTGGATTTCAAGTAAGAGTTCCGGAATCCTGAAATACTTGACAGAATAGCCGCGGCGGCAGGCTGCATTGCCGAATGCACATGCAAGGTATGTCTTGCCGGTGCCGGTTTTACCTGAAATGACTATGTTTAGTTTTTGCTCGATAAACATGCATGAAGAAAGAGTCTGGATAGTTTTCTTGTCAATGGTCCTGTTCGCCAAGTAATCAATGTCCTCTATGCAGGCATTTTGGGAAAGGGAGGCTTTGTTAAGAAGCCTTTTGATACGTGAATTCTTCTTGGACAGCCATTCCTTTTCAACCATAATGCCAAGGCGTTCCTCAAAAGATAATTTCTGCATTGCAGGATCCGGTTCAGCCAACATCTGAGCCATGACTTTAAGCTTTAGGTCCCGAAGCTTTTCTACAGTGGGGTTGTTAAGCATTTATGCCACCCCCTGCGTATGCACTGCTGCCTCTTAGGTTTTCATGCTTGATGATTTTCTCAGGTTTTGTTTGTGGTTCCTTTGCTGCTTCCTGTTTGAGAATGATACTGAAATATTTGTATGAACAGGTCTTTTTGTCTATGGCTTCTTGACTTGCTCTTTCCATGATCTCAGGTGAATAGGTTTTGCTAAACCGCATGATACCCATGCAGGCCCGATATGCCTTGACAGGATATTCACGGCTTTCAAGAATACGTTTGACAAGTTCACAAGTATTCGGCCCTGTTTTTTCCGCCCAGGAAAGGAACCTGTCCGAGTTCCATCCGGACACAGCTTTATGGCCTTCCGGCATATGTTCCGGCAATGTGGTGTATCTCTTAAAGGTGTTGTAGTTTCTGGGATGAGCAGCTATTCTTTCGCTGCCAATATATATTTCTATCGTTTTAGCAGTTGCACGGACAGAGCAGGGCTGTTTATGTAAGTGTAAGGGACACTGTAAAAGAAACCTTCAAAAGGGGTGCAAGTATCCTCCTTGATACATTGCCCACCATATTTTCATCTGCTGCTTTGTCTTTTGGTTTACCTGGCCTGGCAGGGATAATTGTTGTCCTGTAATGCCTGGCCATTTCGTTGTAGCTTTTATTCAGGACAGGGTCAACAAAGTCTGCCTTTACAACAGCGGTTTTTGTATTATCCGGAATGGTGATTCTGGGGACTCCCCCAAAGTACTCATATGTTCTGACATGGGCATCTATCCAGCTCTCAAGCTTTGTATCTGGATAGGCATAAACAAAGGGATAGGCACTTGCGGGAAGTACGGCAACAAAGATATATGCGGTCTTAATTTCTCCGGTACTGGTATCCACATATGACAGGGTGTTGCCTGCCCAGTCAACTTCCATTTCTTCGCCTGCTTTATGTTCTTTATGCATGGACAGCTTGTTGTCTTTTTTGAAGTTCTTGTATCTTTCACAGAACTGGGTGTACATGATTCCATCGGGATGTTTTTCTTTGTATTCCTCCCACAAAAGCATAAGGGTAACGCTCTTTTTCTTCATTTCGGAAAAGATGTATTCCATGTCCGGTTCAGGGGGTGATGTCCTGCCATCTGTTGGTGGATAGAGTGCAGACATAAGTTGTTTGTCACTAAGGTGATCAATCGGCCATGTTATTCCTGCTTTTTCTGCCCTTGAAAGTATTTCTGAAACAGTTGACTTACCACAGCTGCAGGCTTTGCCGATCTCCCTTAGTGATAAACCTGCCTGGTGTTTCAGTCTAAGTATTTCTCTTGCTTTAAGCATATCCAGCCTCCTCATCGTCTGGCCCCCCTCTAACCATTCTGTTTAGAGGGTAGCAGTTAATTTACTAACTCGACAAGGTGTCCGGATGTGCCGAAATGCTGTCCGGATGATTCCGAAACGCTGTCCGGATGTCTCCGGAATGGATGTCCGGATGTTTCCGAAATACGCACAATCCATGGAAAAAGGTCTTTCGGCCCCTTCATTTTGATTAACACAACGCAGATCAAGCCTTGATTCAGGCTGCTCAAGGCCAAAAGGCTTCGGCAATTGGAATATTTCTGCATGATTGATTATCGTATCTACAAACAACATTTCTTTCGGGGAAAGCTCGAGGTTAGAAGGAATGATGAATATCTGACTCTTGAAGGGATTTGCTGCTTTGACTATGTCCGTGGCTAAAGTGAGCAAGCCGGAAGCATCGATCCGTTTGGTATGCTTAAGGACCTCTTCATATCTGGTGAATATCAGCTTAAAGTCTTCTCCCTTTTTCGGGTCTACGAACTTGTCTGGAGTCAGGTCTTCCGGAGAAATCCCCGCGGTTTTCAACTCGCTGATAGCATAAAAAACAGCGCCGCTAAGGGAAGGTGTGATCCGGAGGTCCTTAAAATATTTCAATTTACCTTGTTTGGATAGAGTTCTTAAAATTTCAAAGACTATGTAAGTACTATTCTCAGGAAGTTCAATCCCGTTTTGAAAAAGACTCCGACCACAAACCTCCCATGCCAGGTCAAAAATGGTTGTTATTCGTAGGTTAAAGCGGTTATATCCCTCTCTGGCAAAAACCTGCAATAAAGACAGTCCCGCTGAATAAGAGGACATAACAAATCGTTTCTCTTCCAGCAAATGACGTTTGCAGATTTGATCAAGTTGCTCTAAAATGCCTGCCGGTTACACCTCCTTTAGATTGGTCCCTAATATTGGGAAACCCCAAATTTTATTGTCCGAGAAGTCTCTGGTTTTATAATAAACAAATCACTGGTTTACAACTTTTTCTATTTGCTTTAAAACCTTTAATGCAGCTTGGCTTAAATCAACAGTTTCCTTTTCCCAAATAACATCTTCCTCAAATATCCTTATTACAGGTCTAAGTCCAAATTTAGGTGCAGTAATATCCCTGATTGAATCGTAAAAAGCCCTTTGTTCATCTCTGTAAATAGGACTGTTATCTCCTGCTTTGATTTGTTCAGATAGACTGATCCACCTTTGCCGGTCGAAACCCAATTCCACATCATCGGGGTATGCCAGAAGACTGGCGGCTCGTGGTGGAGTAAAATGCTGCCTTTCATCAAACTCTATTACAAGGTCCACCTTGGGAACATAAAAATCAAACGCCAATTTCCTATTTATTTGTCCTTTCACGCATATACCTCTGCAGCTCTGAATTTCTTCCAGAATACGCCAAAGTGTAGTGTCCGTTGTCTGCAAGCTATTAAAATCAGGAACCGAAATAGTGGAAAATTTCTTTTCAGTTTCAACATTTCCCCAATGCCTCGCGATAACTTTCTTAAAGGCTTCTCTTCTGGCGTTTTTTATGGGATTCCTCTTTCCGCAATTTCCCTGAGGTTTTTCATAAATAGCGTCGAAACCCAGGTTTTTTAAAACCCTGACACTGGCTTTTCCTCCTGTAAAGGATTCGCTTGACACCATTTCACCGGTGGCTTCCAGAAAGGCTAACCGCAAAATAAATTTGGCAGGCAGTTTTTGACCGTTGAACATTAGAAAAGCACTTCTTGCCGGACTGTGCTTAAAGTTTCCCGAAAGGTAATTATTAATTGCCCTTTCCACATGCTCTTTTCTAATCATTCTTTCATCAAACAAGATCAATCCCTCCGTCTTCGAAACAAGTAAAGACAATATTTTGTACATCCCTTGTTGCGGTACGGTTAAGAACAGTCGTTAGCGGCTGCCTGGGCTCTCCCCCAAAGGTATTAAAATAATGGATTGCAGATGAATATGTCTTTACTTCAGGCAGAAACTTGCGAACGCCAGCCCAACCAGCATTCCAAATATTAGCCGAATCCGTAGCGTGTGGATGCTGCAAAACTACCTGAGGTTTAAATTGATCACACAATTTCTGCATCTGATTTATAACGATTTCCTTGCTTGTTCCCGGCGCAATTGAAGCCCGGCTCCTGGGACTAAACATATTTAAGTCGTGGCATCCAAGAACAAGTACGCGGATCCCATTCAAACGTTGACAATGAGTTTCCAGGCTGGGACAGTTTATAAAATCACGTTTTTGATCCTCCGTCGGATACGATTTGCCTGTCCAACAACTAACCTTTCCTAATTTCGTGTCATAAGTTGCAACCAGCTCAACATGCGAAAAACACTTATCATTGTTGACGTCAAAAACATCCACTCCAAAAGTAAAGAAATCGGCTTTTTCTTTTAAAGCACTTTTCAATTCTTGGTCGAAAAAATACCCACTTAATGTTTTGTCAACATACTCGGTAATTGACGTGAATTCGGAAACATCTGTATCTGGCCAATGTTTCACTTCCGCTATTTCAAAAATATCAAACAAGAAACCTCCGGGTGCTTGGAAAACTGTAACCCTGTCTTTTATTTTTTTGCATGTCTTCCTCGTCAGTTGGTAGCACTGCTGGTATCTGGTTTCGACTTCCCACGACAATTCCCCTTGAGTAACAAGCCTCAAAACCTTAAAATCGCCCATTAATTTTTCCCTCCCGGTGTAGAATTTGCTGAAAAGAAATCCCATGGCCATGAGTGAGAAGCTTCTTCCGCCTCAACAGTTTTTTTGTTTCAAAATATTCTGGCAAAACCTTTCCCAAAGTCACAAGTCTTCTCCTCCTATACATATCTCATATTTTGGATCACCCGTACCCTTCAAACGAACACAACTATGGGAATCAATGTGTATTAAAATATCACCTTTTATTTCATTGGTTGCACCTCTATTGCAGTTGTTCTGCATCAGATTACTTTAATGTTTGAACAACGGTTCCTTCCACTTTAACCCCCTCCCAACACAACGAACCAAAATGAGTACCAATCGCATAACGACACTAACGAGTCTTCCTTTAGGAAATTACAACGTATTATTAAAAGGGCACCTTCTAATAATGGAATATATTGCCACATTACTCCTTTTACTTTTCAATTTTTGCAATTGTACAATAAATCTGTGTCAAAACCAGTCGGGAACATAGGTTCGGGAAAATTTTTTTTAAGATTGCTTCCAAAGTCTAAAGGCGGCAAGTATTCGGATTTCACTTGCTGAATCTATGGATTGAATGATATGCGGCAGAAGATGGTCTTCTTTGCCCTGGATGATTTGACCCACTCCTATCCTCCGTTAGTCTTGTAGCCTATATTTATTTAGTCATCCAGTCCACCAGGTTTAAGACCCGGCTAATATTCCTTGCTCACAATTTCTCATATTGCTTCTGGCACGCCTCCAACTCCTCTCGGATCTCCTTCCGTAAGGACTGAGGTTCCAGGACTTCAGCATGGTGTCCGAAAGACAGTACCCAGCGTTTGACCTCCCCCAAGCCTCCGATTTTCATCTTGATGATGATCCCTTCGTCATCGAGCTCTTCGATTTCCTGGCTGGGATGAAGGAGCATCTCCCTCATGAAACGTGCCTGGTAGCTGTCAAAACGCACCTTTACCTCAACAGGTTCTGAGCCAATCTCGATTCCAAATGAATGCTGCAGGAAAGCTTCCAGGGAAAAATCTTTTGGAAGGTCAAAAGTGTATCCTGTATCATTGCATGAAATAATGCGGTCAATGGCAAACACCCGGACACAGTCTCTGTTGTGGCAATAACCAATCAAATACCATGCTCCGTGATGGTATCGAAGGTGATAGGGGTCCACATTCCGGACTGTGGTTTCATCCCGGTAAGCAGTGTAATACTCTATCGTCACAGTCGTCCTTTTTGAGATCACCTGCAGCAATTTTTCATAGGTGTTGGATAACCTGTCTTCCTCTCCACGGGGACGCTTTACGTCAAAGGAAATCAGTTCGCTGACACTGTTCAAATCCAGGCTGATAGTATCCGGCAGCATCCCGTAAAGCTTGTCGATGGCTGTTTTTAATTGGCTGTCAAAGGACGTAACCTTGTACTGGGAAAATAGTTGCTGACTGAAAACCAGAGCCAGGGCCTCACCTTCCGTAAGCTTTACATGGGGAAGCTCAAAAGGCTCCAGGTAATAATAGCCTTTCTTGTAGTGGTCATATTCTATTGGCGCACCAAAAAAGTCCCTGAGTTTTTCAATGTCACGTTCGATAGTCCTTCTTGATACTTCGATCCTTTCAGCCAAATAGGGGACATTAGGGTATCGCTTGGCACTGATAAGCCGGTGAATATGTGTTATGCGAGCATAAGCATTTCTGCCGGGCGGTTTGGCTGTTTCCAAGATGTACCCTCCGTCAAGGAATATTGGGGAAGCCCCTGATTTATATGTTTTTAAAAGGTCCAAGTAAAGTCGTGTCTGTCTTGAAAGAACAATCAGGCGAGGTTTGGAACTATATGGATAATATTTCTTGAAGGAATTACAAATTCCTTGAGGAAGGTTGTCTAAATTTGTCGACCATGGGATTTTATGCATTGAGTGGGTTAATTAATGTATTTTCCCCTTCTTATTCCAGTTGTCTCCGACAACTCCCTTCTGGCGGTAATTCCTCACGGCTTCATTCATACAGAAATAGCTTTCTTTTACTCCTTCACCCGTGCAGGCAAAATTCATTGTATTCATATCCTTGATGCCCAGTGCAGTGGCTTCTTTTATGGCATCCTGATTTGCTCCCAAGTAAACAAATTCCCAACCATCCACCTTTTGCTTGTGCTGGATCTTTTCAAATATTTGTCCTGCGGAATATTCCACGCTTGAGTTTTCAAGGCCGTCTGTCAAAACGGCAACGATTACTTTTTCCGGTTTGTCGGAAGGGGGAGTTTCTTCTATTCTTCTGGACACCCTGTCCAGTGTAATTCCCACCGCATCCAGAAGTGCCGTCATTCCACCGGGGGAATACGTTTTACCATTTAACGGTTTTACTTCTTTAACAGGTCTGCCGTCCGTCACTCTCCTGTACTCTGTATCAAAAAGAACCAGGGTGAATAAAGCTTCTCCCGGCAGTTCCTGCTGTTCTTTCAGAAAACTGTTGAAACCCCCGATGGCATCCTCCTTTACAACTTCCATTGAGCCACTCTTATCGATGATGCAGACTATCTCCGTCAATCCTTCTCTAACCATTTGAGAAACCTCCCATTATAGTAGTGGGACCATTATAACCTGCCCAAGTGTCAAAACCTGTCGGGAATGTATGTTTGGGAAGAAATTTATCAATGTCCATTGGGTTTCCAGCATGCCTTTTTCCGATACCACTTTGCTTTGGCAAGGTCGCCTTGTTTCTCGTAATAACCTGCAAGTACGCGGGAGGCGAACCTGTTGTCCGGATCCCACCTCAACGCTGTTTCGGCATAATGTTTGGCTTCTTCCTGGTTTATGCTCAAGCAAGTCTGAGCAATATCCACCAGTATCTGAACGTTATTTTCATCAAAGCTTAAAGCTTCCTGCAGCACCGCCAAGGCAGCGTTGTAGTTCCCAAGGATTTTGTGAATCCCGGCCATGAGGCCATAAGTTTCAATCTTCATGTTCTTCCAATCCCCATCAAAGAGCTTGATAGCGTGGCTGTAACTGCTTATTGCAGCTTCGTACTCCTGCCGTTCCAGATGAATGTCTCCCTTGAGCTTGAAGTTCAGCCCTCTGGTGGGGTTTTCAAGGATAGCCTGGTTTATCATTTTCAGCGCCGGGTTCTTCTTGCCTTCCTCAATATATAGAGAACTTAAGTTACTAAAAATGAATTCATCATTTGGGTTTACCTGCAGCCCCTCTTCGTAGGCAGCGATAGCTTTTTGAATCATTCCTCTCTGGTGAAAGAAGTTTCCCAGATTGAGAAAAGCATCAGCGCAGCCGGGTTGAAACTCGGCCTGGGACCTCAAACACTACTCAGCGCCCTGCAGTCTGCCTCTGGCCTCAAAAGCAAAAGCCAGGCGTTCCCACAGGTAAACATTGTCTCCCTTCTTAAACAGTTCCGGTTCAGAAGCTTTTATGTCATTAAGGTATTCCAGGCACTTCCCGGGGTATTTACCTTCGAGACCTGTTAAAAAAGTAACTTCGGAGAGGGCTTTTTCTACCCACAGCAGTTTCCACTTTAAGATCACACTTGGGGGAACAGGTACGCTGGTGCCCATTCTGCTTTCGGGAATCTGCTTCAAAACCCACCTGTATTTTTCTCCGGCGGCTTTTGTTTCCCTGAACTTCAATACCAGCCAGAAACCAGGACGGAAATAATAGGATTTTTGAGTGTAAATGCTTCGAAACCCTTTTTCGAATACCGCCTCCTTTGACCATGGCAGAATTGAATGATCAGAATCCGGTACCCTGCCATAATAAAAAGTCCGGTGCAGCTGGTACCACGGACTTTTTGTTTTCCCGGCTTCGAACTTCCATATTGCCAGGCTCAGATCTTCCTTCAGGTTTTCCGCTTCTTCTCGGGCCTTTTTGCTTTTGTTCCTTGGTCTTATTGGTTCGATCTCCAATAATTTAAGCAAAAATTCCCGGTGTTCCGTTTTGTCAGGAAACCACACATAAAGATTTGCCATTGAAACACCTCCCTTAATAAACTCTCGCATTCTTCAAATTTCTTGATGTCTCACAGTATTTCACTTTTG
>LFTO01000149.1 GCA_001513335.1 Clostridiales bacterium DTU086
AGAATCTCAACTTCTGTATGATAAACCTTACGGATATTTTCCGGAGTCAGGATTTTCCCTGGCGTTCCAAAGCCGAAAACAGTTCCATTCCGGAGAATAGCCAAAGAACTGCAGTAGCGGCTGGCAAGATTCAAATCGTGGAGCACTACGATAACCGTTATATTTCGTTTACGGTTTAATTCACGGATGAGGTTAAACACCTCAATTTCACGGCTTATGTCCAAATAAGAAGAAGGTTCATCAAGGAGCAGGAGGTCAGGTTCCTGGGCCAGCGCTTGAGCAATTACTACTCTCTGTCTTTCCCCTCCGCTGAGTTCCCTGAAATTCCGCTCAGACAAGGGCAGTACACCGGTAAATTCCATAGCCTTTCTGACAACGGAGATATCATAGGCTGTCTCACCCCTGAAAGGTTTAAGGTAGGGGGTCCTTCCCATCATCACAAATTCCCTTACCGAAAATTCAAAACCAGCCTCTATCCCCTGGGGAACAACAGCAATTTTTTGGGCAATTTCTTTATAACTCAAGTGGCTTAACTCCCTGCCCTCCATCAAAACAGAACCGGAAGCTGGCTTAAGCACTCCGCTGATGCACTTTAACAGTGTAGTCTTTCCGGAACCATTAGGTCCCAGCACTCCGAGAAAATCACCGGATTTAACCTCCAGGTTAATATCTTTAAGCACCGTTTTTCTGCCATATTTGCAGGATAATCCTTCAATGCTCAATAAGGACACTGCCAGTCCTCCCGTAAAGAATTTTTAGTAAAAGAGGTCCCTCTTGCGCTTGCGCAGCAGGTAAATGAAAAAAGGAGCGCCGGCTGCTGCAGTAATAATACCCACGGGAATTTCAGCCGGAGCCATTACTATTCTTGCCAGGGCATCACAAATAATTAGGAACAGGCCTCCCACAATCCCCGCAGCAGGGAGGAGAATTTTATGGTCAGGACCCACAACAAGGCGTACCATGTGGGGAATAATAAGGCCTACAAAACCAATGGCCCCGCTTACCGACACGGCAGCAGCAATCAATAGAGAGCCGGCTGCAAAAAGCACTCTTTTTACCCTTTCAACATCAACCCCCAGGTGCTGGGCTGATTCTTCACCCAGAAGGATAGCATTTAGACTGCGGGCATGTGTTACAATCACGAAAATCCCCAAAAATGTAAAAGGCAGCATCATTATTACCAGCGGCCAGCTGCTGCCTGCCAGGCTTCCCATTATCCAAAAAAGTGTGCCGTGAGCAGCATCCCTGCTCATAAGAATTAGAAAGGATACTACAGCCGTCAAAAAGGAAGCCACTGCCACACCCGCCAGCAGTAAGTATGAAACAGGAATCCTCCCATCTATGCAGGCAATTCTGTAAACAACCGAGACCGTAACCAAAGCACCAAAAAAGGCCAAAAACACTACCGCCCAATTGGCACCAAAAAACAGCAGCCTTAACCCCAATACTATAGCCAGAGCAGCGCCCACTGAGGCTCCTGAGGATACACCGATAATATAAGGATCAGCCATAGGATTCTTAAATAATCCCTGAAAACAGCCGCCGGTGACTGAAAGACTCATCCCTACGAGCCCTCCGAGAATAACCCGGGGCATTCTCACGTCAAAAATTATCGCTGCATAGCTGTCAGGAAAAGTATTGGCCACAACAGCACCCTTTTCAGCAAGCCAAATGCTGAGTCCCGAAGGTAAAAAAGTAATCCTGCTGAGGGACGTCAAAAGTCCTCCCCATAAAATAGCAGCGGTATCACTGAAAGAAATACCGGCAGGCCCAACAGTCAATGCCCAGAACAGAAAAAACAATAAAGAGATTCCCAGGAAAAGCAGCCAGCCGGTACTGCGTTTTTCTTTAGAAAACAATTCTGGCATATAACATCATTACTTTCACGTTTAATGAGAAGGAAAGATGTCCGGGTGTAAAAAGTGGG
>LFTO01000162.1 GCA_001513335.1 Clostridiales bacterium DTU086
TTTCGTTAAGTTGATTATACATTTTTGGTTAAGGAGTTTACACAGATTATTTTACAGACTCTATCAGAACCTTTAACTGGTTTGTTGAAGGAGTAATTGGATCAAGAGAACGTTAATTTTCAGGACTTGCTTGTAAAGTGCTTGTTAATTTTACCCCATCAATAATATTGGTCTGTTGAAATCAATATTACTTAGCAATATAATGAATTGTGATTTCGCTGCCTAAATTCTTTAAATGGTGCTATGGATATAACATGGTACGGCTCCCCTGCACCGTTAAGGCAGTCAGCAAGTATTCTCTTGAAGGCTGCTTTTTCTTTATGCTTTTTGTTAAAGGTTTTCAGCCTGTGAATTGAGAATATGTTTATTTAGATTTTTTGCGAGGTGTTTAATTGGGTGTTTTGGCGCATATTTCGCAGGGGATTGTCCAGCGGATTTCAAATTACTCTGGAACTTGCCAAAGCAATTGTCCCTGTCTACTTTATTATTACATTTCTAAAATACAGTCCTCTTTTGGATATGCTGTCCCTGTGGTGTCAAGGTTTCATGGCTTATGTAGGTCTACCGGGAGAAGCAGCGCTGCCCCTGGTGATTGGTAATGCTTTGAATCTGTATCCTGCAGTTGGTGCGATTGAAGCTTTATCCCTTACAGGTAAACAGATCACAATTATTGCGGTAATGCTTCTTTTTTCTCACAGCCTGTTTGTGGAACTGGCTGTTACGAAAAAGGCGGGCGTAAAAATACTGCCTGTTCTGGCCCTCCGCATTGGCCTGGCCATAAGTGCCGGTATATTATTAAATTATGTTCTTTGAAAGGGAACCTGCTAAGAGGTGTATTTTATGGACTTTTTGCACATATTGTACGAAGGTTTCACCGGCAGTCTTTCAACTATGCTGAAAATAGCTGTTATAGTCTTTCCTCTTATGGTTGTGATGCAGTTTATCGAGGAATTAAAACTGCTGGATAAGTTTGCTTCAGTGTTCGCTCCTGTTACCAGGTTACTGGGAATATCAAAAAATGCTTCTTTTCCCTTGTTGGCAGGTTTGTTTTTAGGTATGTCTTATGGGAGCGGGGTAATAATTCAATCTGTGCGGACAGGGGGGCTCACAAAACGTGATTGTTATTTAGTAATTATGTTTTTAGCGATGTGTCATTCTCTTTTTGATGATAATATAATTTTCGTTGCAATAGGAGCTGATCCCATAATAATATTTTTTGGCCGCTTTTTTCTGGCTCTGTCGGTTACCATAATAATTTCGAGGTTATGGAAGAGGGAGCCTGAGCCTGAAGAACTTGGTCACACAATTGTAGACATTCAATCAAAGCAGAATAATTAAAGAGGTGATTTATAGTGGCTGTTTCATGTGGGATTATTGGCCTCCCTGCTGTTGGCAAGACAGAATTATTCAGTCTTTTGACGGGTAAGACTACAAGCGGGACGGAAATTGAGACCGGGTCTGCAAGAATACCTGATCAACGTCTTGATTCTCTTGAGGAAATTTATCAGCCTAAGAAAACTACGTACGCCCTGGTAGACATAGTCGACATTCCGGGACAGCGTTTAACTACAGGCAGCGAGGCTGCAAAGAATGAGAGAGAATTCCTGGATGCAGTACAGAGGGTCGATGCTTTAGTACATGTGGTGCGCAGTTTTGCTAATGAAGCAGTATGGCATGTTGATGGAAGTATTGACCCGGTTCGTGATTTGGATGCGATAAATACGGATTTGATTCTTTTTGACCTGCAGCTTTCAGAAACAAGGTTGGAGAGAATAGAGGCTGCCCGGAAAAAGGGAGTCAAGGATAATGATGTGGAATATGAGGTAATGAAGAAATGCAGAGGAATTCTGGAAGAAGAAAAACCTTTAAGTACTGGAGAATTTTCCGAGCAAGAACTGAAAAGCCTGCAGAATATACAATTCCTTACTTTTAAGCCGCTGATTATTGCAGTTAACCTGGATGATGAACAAATGACTTCCGGTAAGTATCCAAAACGTGAAGAAACATACAAATGGGCACAGGAGCATGGTACACAGATTTTTGAAATCAACGTGAAAATGGAAAAAGAAATAAATGAACTGGATCCTTCAGAGCAGGAGCTGTTTCTTGAGGAGATGGGAATTAAGGAGCGAGGAGTAGCAAAACTTGCCCGGGCTGTGTACGCTTCTATGGGATTGATTTCATTTTTAACTGCAGGCAAGGATGAAGTCAGGGCTTGGACTATTAAACAGGGGACTTGTGCCAAAGAGGCTGCAGGGAAAATTCATTCTGATATTGAGCGCGGTTTTATCCGGGCAGAAGTAATTGCCTACGATAAGTTTATTGAATGTGGGTCGGAAAAGATTGCAAAAGAAAAAGGCCTTTACAGGCTGGAAGGCAAGGATTATATAGTAAAAGACGGTGATATTATAAACTTCAGGTTCAATGTATAGATTTATTCCAGGTAGAGATCCACTTTACAAAAAGCCCTTGCCACCTTATCAAATGTCATGTTATTTTCCTGGGCTACTTCGTGGATAATGCCTTCTTCAAGAGCCTGAATTCTCTTGGCCAGAAACTCTCTTTCGGCGGGGTCGCGGGAGCTTTGGAAGGAATGGTACATCTCTGCTTGTTCCTGGATAATTTTGTCAAAGCGTTCTTTAAGCTGGTAGAATATTTTGATTTCTCTGTTAGTGGGTTTAATTTTCAGCTTATCCTTGGAAATTGCCATGCCTGTCTTTTTCCTTCCCGATTATGCTAATTATATTATATTAATTTGCCTTGTTTTTTCAATACATAATTAGAGGGTGTTTCTAATGAAGATTTTTGCCCTTGCAGATGTGCACCTTTCTTTTTTCAACTCAAAACCTATGGATGTTTTTGGTCCCGAATGGAGGAACCACCACCTGCTGATTGCTGAGAAATGGAGACAGTTGGTTGCGCCAAAAGATTGGGTACTTATTTGCGGGGATATATCCTGGGCAATGCATTTGCCGGAAGCGGAGGAAGACCTTAAGTTTATTGCACAGCTTCCGGGGAAAAAAGTGCTTATACGGGGTAATCATGATTACTGGTGGAAGAGTATTTCAAAAGTTAGAAATGCACTGCCTGAAGGTATTCAGGCAATCCAAAATGACTACGTACCCCTGGGTGATATAGCTGTATGCGGTACGAGGGGATGGATAGTACCTAACAACCAAATGTCTGAAGCAGATGAAAAAATTTATTCCCGGGAAATCATCCGGACGGAAATTTCTTTAAGCAAAGCTGAAAAGGACGGATTCAAAGATAAGATATTTATGCTGCATTTTCCACCTTTTCAAAATAAATTATTGGATCCTGGTTTTAAACATTTGTTTTCTTCTTATGGTGTCCGCTGGTGCGTATACGGACATATGCATGGCAGTGATCACAGGTTCGCCGTGGAAGGTATGATTGATGGTGTATCCTATACTTTTGCTGCGGCAGACTTTACCGGTTTTTCACCGGTGGAAATCCTGGAAATTGAATAAATTAATGTTGGAGGGGGTACTTTATTTTATAAATTGATAATTACCGGGAGATTAGCCTTATGCAGAAAATTTCTCCACTGATATTGCTTCCAATCGCCTTGTGTTTAATCTTTACGGTCATAGGTGGGTGTTCACCGGCTAAAAAACCTATTAGAGACTCCCAGGGAGTTGTCTATTTTTTGAACCAGATTGAAGATAATGCCAGCAGGGAGCTCTGGCAGGAGGCAGGGGAAAGCGTGAATGAACTGGAAGATGCGTGGGCAAGGGACAGAGCAAGGCTGCTGACTCCTCGTACCCGGGAAAGGGTTGAGTCTTTTGAGAGTTCATTAGGGAAGCTGAAAATAGCAGTTCGCAAACAGGACAAAAAAGACACGTTGGAGCTAATAAGTTCCATGAAAAATGATTATCGTAATATTAGCAGTCCATGATTGGAGGACTGCGGCAATGACATAACAGCCCCGCTGGCTTTCCGGGGCTGTTTTTAACTTGCGTATTTCGTTGTCAGTAAGAGAACTTTGCCGGCAGATACACTTGCTTTATTGACTCATATGCTTTTGCTATTATGTCCAAAAAAAAGTGCACCTATTAAAAAACTTGACTTAAAGCTTCCTTTGGCTTAAGTTAATCCTAATAAATTAAAGGCAGGGCAAAAAATGGTTTTTGTGAAAAATATACCTGTGGAGTGTTCCAAAAAGGATATCCTGCGGTATCTCGGCTTTAAGCCGCGGAAGTCTGAAAAAAGTCAGTTTATTGACTCACTGGTGGAGGAAGCCATTGATGCCGCAAGGCTGATCCTTGAACCTGCTGCATTGTTCGAGACCCTAAATATTGAAAGGGTCTATCCTAATAAAATAGTTTTTTCAGGTACCGGTTTGGAGCTGCTGGGAAGCGGTATTGCTGAATTTATGTCCCCATGTTCAAAGGTTTCACTGGTAGCGGCTACAATTGGGGCAAATATTGACAGGGAGATTGAGCGCCTGTTTAGTGAACAAGATTCCAGCAGGGCAGTTGTACTGGATGCCGTTGGTTCCGATGCAGTTGAGCAGGTTGTGTCCTGGGTTGATACTCTGGTGAGGCGGGAGGCGGAGAAACAGGGTTTTCGCACTTTGCACCGGGTTAGCCCCGGTTATCCTCTTTGGGCCGTTGAAGGAAACAGGCATATTGGCGAAGCGCTGAAAGCCGAAAAAATTGGCATTGAAGTTCTTCCCAGCTGTCAATTGCTGCCCAGAAAGTCGGTTTTTGCAGCTATTGGCTGGGTTCCTAAAGATGTTTAAGGGGGAGCGGAAAAATGGTTCATATTTTAGATTACATAAAAAATAAAGTTCTGGTTTTTGACGGGGCAATGGGAAGGGAGCTGCAGAAGAAAGGGTTGCCTGATGATGTTCCCCCGGAAATTTGGAATATGGAGCGGCCCGAAATAATTGAGCAGCTGCACCGGCAGTACAGAGAAGCAGGAGCTGATGCAGTAACGACTAATACTTTTGGAGGAAGCAGGAAGAAGCTTTCCCAGTACGGTTTTGGTCACCTGGTATCAAAGGTCAACGAAATGGGAGTAAGGTTAGCCAGGAATGCCGTTGGTAGTCAAGGGTATGTTGTTGGGTCAATCGGGCCAACAGGGTCCTTTGTGGAACCCCTGGGGGATTTATCCTTTGATGAGGCATACGAAGTGTATCTTGAACAGGCAAAAGTCCTGGTTGGTGCCGGAGTAGATGCGATAATTTTGGAGACTATGGCTGATCTGGGAGAAATCAGGGCTGCTTTGCTGGCTGCCAAGGATGCCGGCGATGTTCCTGTGATTGCCAGTATGACCTATAACGAAGACAACAGGACTCTGACAGGGACTGATCCTGAGACCGCCGCTGTAGTATTGGAAAGTATGGGGGCAGATGCTATCGGAGTGAACTGCTCCGGAGGACCGGCACAGTTGCTGCCTGTTGTTGCCAAGCTTTGTCAGTCTACAAACCTGCCGGTTCTGGTAGAGCCAAATGCCGGCCTGCCCGAACTGGAGAACGGCAGGACCGTTTACAGGGAAACACCAGAATCAATGGCTGCATTTGCGGAACGTTTTGCATCTCTGGGGGCTGAAATGATAGGTTCATGCTGCGGCAGTACACCGCTGCATACCCGTGCAATTTCTCAGGCAATTTCTTCCCGTAAACCTGTACAGCGAAAAACATATTTCCCTTTGAGAATAACCAGCAGATTTCAAACAGTGAAGATGGGGAAAGACTTTTCCCCTGTAATAATTGGGGAACGAATAAACCCCACTGGAAAGAAAGAACTTGCCGGGGAGATAAGCCGGGGAGAAACTTCCCTGCTAAAATCTGAAGCGCTTGCCCAGGTTAAAAACGGTGCCGATGTACTGGACATAAACGTTGCGGTTCCCGGAACTGATGAGCCTGCTGCCATGGAGAGAGCGGTGACCGCAGTCCAGAACCTTGTTCCTGTTCCTTTATCTTTAGACAGCCCTAATCCATCAGCCTTGGAGGCAGGTTTAAAAATATACCATGGAAAGGCATTGGTTAATTCTGTTAATGGGGATGACACAGTATTAGAGAAAATATTGCCTTTGGTAAAGCGTTACGGTGCTGCTGTAGTGGCTCTCTGTATGGATGAGAAGGGTATCCCCAAATCTGTTGAAGGTAGGATGGCAGTTGCAGAAAAAATTCTCCTTCGTGCTCAGGAATATGGCATTCCACGGGAGAATGTGATTGTGGACTGTTTAACCCTTACAGCCAGTACTGATCCACAGGCACCGGGCATAACATTGCAATCTGTTGAAGCAGTTCGTAAAAAATTCGGGGTCCCAACAGTTTTGGGAGTATCCAATATTTCTTTTGGTTTACCGGAAAGATCTAACCTTAACAGTGCTTTTTTAGCTGCGGCTCTAAGCAGGGGATTGGATGCAGCAATAATAAATCCACTTGACGTAAGGATGGTCGATTCTTTTAGGGCTTCCGTTGTACTTGCCGGCAGGGACGCAGGTGCTGAAAACTATATTGCATATTGTGCAGACAGGAGTGAAAAGAACGAAGGAAAAAATTACAGGGAGCAGGAGCCTGTGTCTGTCTCCTCATTACACCCTCTTACGGAGATAATAGTCAGGGGTGGCAAGGAAGGAATTGTCCCCCTGCTTGAGGACTACCTGGCTCAAGGGTTTGATCCCCTGGAGCTCCTCAATAAGTATTTGATCAAAGGCATAGAAATCGTTGGGGACAAGTATGGCAGGGGTGAGTATTTTCTTCCCCAACTGATGCTTGCTGCTGATACAATGGAGGCTGCTTTTTCACGGCTTAAGCCTGAGCTTGATAAAAGCAGTATGGAAAAAAGGGCAACAGTGATAATCGCTACCGTAAAAGGAGACATTCATGACATTGGGAAGAATATAGTTTCTGTTATGCTCCGCAATCACGGGTTTGAAGTTGTTGACCTGGGTAAAAACGTTAGTAATGAAAGGATTATTGAGGCAGCAATAAAACACCGGGCAGAAGTAATTGGCTTAAGCGCACTGATGACTACCACTATGCCACGGATGGAGGAAATCGTTTCAATTGCAAAGAGAGATAACCTGCCTGTTAAAGTAGTGGTGGGAGGGGCTGCAGTGACCCAACGTTATGCTGATGAAATTGGTGCCGATGGTTACGGACAGGATGCGGTGTCTGCTGTGGACATCGTAAAGAAACTTACCCGGTAAGTTATTAAACGAAGTATTTTATCTTTGCCTTGGGGAATAGATCGCTAATTTCTTTTTCAAAAAAGTTTTTTGCTTCATCTGTTACTTCTTTGGGGTAAAGATACTTTCCGTAGCCGAACTGCCCGAACTTGAATCTTCTTGTGCTTTCTTCCATGGGAAGTTCTGTGCCGGGGTATATGTCCAGGATATTCTTCTTAGCCCTGGCAGTAAAACGGTGGGTAATCAATTCAAAAGTGAAGCCGTCCGGTACCGGTACGGTTTCTTTTATTGTACGCAGGAGGCTGCCATAGTCCTCCTGCCAGCCTGTTTCAAGGAAAATGGGGGCAATCATAAGTCCTGAAGGATAGCCTGCCTCAACAATCTCCCGGGTTGCCTGCAGTCTTTCTTCAAGGCTTGGTGTAGAGTGTTCGTACTTTCTTATGAAGTCCGGAAGATTGATGCTGAATCTCATATGAGTGTGCTTGTTATGCTCCAGGTCAAGGAGGCTGTCAATATTTGTAAACTTGCTGACGAAGCTGATGCGGGCATATTCCTGTCTGCCAAAGAACTCAATCGTCTTGGCCATGGAATGGGTATAGGGCTCAACGGGAATTGGATCGGATGTAGCCGAACCTTCGAACATCGTTATATCAGGTTTGCGCTCTTCAATATATCTTTCGGCCTGTTTGAGGATGTCATCAAGGTTGACATAGACCCGAAGGTAAGGTTTTTTCCCAAGTGTAGTTTGCAGGTAGCAGTATTCGCATTTTCCCGGGCAGCTGGTAGCAATGGGAAGTTGATAATGGGCGGATGGCTTGCAGGTTTGGAAATCCTTGCTTTTTCTCACACCAACAACCAGTGTGTCTTTTGCTTCCCTGTATCCTTCCGCAGGGGTAGAACCGGGAATTCCGGTTACCCGGTTGTGAGAAGTAGTCTGCAATATTGGTATATTTTGAGAAGAAAAGTATGAGTGCAGTTTTTGCCCCAGGGGGTATTTTAATGCTTCTGGTTCGAAGTAAACACGTTTAGGGATAAACATAAAGCGGCTCATTGAATTGCCTCCATAAAGTTTTTTAGGAAACCTTTAAGTAAAGGTTGCGCAATTTCCAAATCAATATGTGACTAATGAGATGTGATTAAAGTGGAAGTACTGCAGTTAATTGTCAAAACAGGTATATAAAACTTTAATTAGTTACATAATTGTGTCTAGGGAGGTGGTAATTTATGGCGAAAAATTATATCAGGGTAAAGGATGGGGTTGTAGATTTTTTTAAAAGCCTTGTCTCCAAAGACTTTAGAGATAACGATTTCATTCCTCCGAAGGAGGATGAACGAAGTCCGCTGGCAAAAAAAATAGATTATATAGCTATTAGAGTACTGGTGTTTTTTGTGCTGGCATTTTTTATGTCTTTGAAATTATCCCTTGCCTGGACACTGATATTCGCTGCAAAAGGGACTTTCCTGTTGCACTTTGTCCTGCGCAGAACCGAAATAGCGCGGGAACGCCGCTACTCCGAGGATATGAGAAACTATTCTGTGCGCACCTATACTTATGAACAAATTATGAAGATGGAGCCTACAACCGAATTCAATATTTTAATGGCACAGGTACTGAACAGGCTTAACGGTTTTACTGAGATCCAACCTTGTCCTGACGGCAGCTTGTATTACAAATTTGATTTAGTAGGCAAATTCAAGGATTATCCTATAGCAGTTCGCTGTAACCGTTACAAGAAGGAGAATGAAGTAGGGAAAGAAGAATTATCAAGGTTTGCTTCTGACTTAAAGAAGGCCGGTCTGAAAAAGGGAATTTTTTTAACTACTTCGAATTTCTCTGAATGGGCAATAGATTATGTTAATTCAATTAGGGATGAACTTCGTATAGTGCTGGTGGATAAGGTTAAGCTTTTAGAATGGGTTCGTTTGTCAGGGCATTCCATTTACCCTGATGCGCAGAAAGCTGAGGAATTAGAGGCAGAGAAAAGGGAACGAGAACGAATGGTATCCCTGCAGAAACGGGAAAAGCAAAACAAAAGGCTGATGCAGGCTTTTTTCCTGGTCAGCGTATATTTAACAGTTCTAAGTTTGTTGATGAAGCACTGGCTGCAGGATTGGATGCTCTATCTGTATTTTATTGCAGCAGTAGTAAATATGCTTTTGGGGCTGTTATGTTACGGTATTTTTAAGCATACCAGGTCTATTATCCGTGAGTCTTACATGCTGGAGCACCTTGATTGAGATTTTCTATATTAAGTTAGTGTTTTTCATATTCCGTTAATGATTCCCTGAGTGACTCTTCCTCAGGTGATTCGGCAGGGTTGAGGGATAGGGCACGTTTGAACCTTTCCCTGGCCAAAGCCGCAGAAGGCCGGACATTGGGATTGATAGGTTGGAAAGCTTCCTTCTTCAAGTCCCGTTTTTCTTTGTCTTTTGAGTTCATTTTTTTCTCCTGTTTATGCTTGTTTTTTTTATTCTTCCCCGATTTTTCGGAACTACACGTGTTTGACTAAAAAATACCGGCATGGTATAATTTCAACACTGTTAGGGTTTTTGTATAATGTCTGACTTGACTTATCGGCGATAATAGTTTATACTATTTTCTTGCCGGGTCATTAATATGGGCGGTTAGCTCAGCTGGGAGAGCACCTGCCTTACAAGCAGGGGGTCACAAGTTCGAGCCTTGTACCGCCCACCAAATACGGAACTGTGGTGTAGTGGTCTAACATGCCGGCCTGTCACGCCGGAGATCGCGGGTTCAACTCCCGTCAGTTCCGCCATTTGCCTCGGTAGCTCAGTTGGTAGAGCAGTGGACTGAAAATCCACGTGTCGGCGGTTCAATTCCGCCCTGAGGCACCATATGCGGGAATAACTCAGTGGTAGAGTGCGACCTTGCCAAGGTCGAAGTCGCGGGTTCGAATC
>LFTO01000015.1 GCA_001513335.1 Clostridiales bacterium DTU086
CCGGGCAAAGGTTAATATAAATACCGACTCTCCTTCCGAAAACGTAAATAAACTTATTGAAACTATTGAAAAACGGTGCCCGGTTTCTGACAGCCTGCGCAGAAATGTCCCGGTAAACGTTAGCTTCCAACAGAGTTAACTACAGCCGAATCTTTCAAGACACCGACTTGTCTCCGACAAAACCATCTAGCCAGAAAGAAACCATTCAGCTGTTTTATGAGTGGATATTGCAAAAGCCCGTATGTATTTTGGAGCGGAACTGTTTCCAAAATGTCGGCTTTTCCGCCGCCAACTGCGTACGAGCTTGTTCGTACCGGAATAATTCATACGGGCTTCAAAAACCGTTGGAACTGTATAAATTGGGACTGAAACTCACTTCTGTTGGATAGTTTGTCAACAGTCTGACCATTCTTTTTTTTATGGTTTCCCTTCTTTAATAAGAAGCAGTTACTTATTGAAACCGCTCCCATTTTTTCTGGTATAATGAGTAAAATTCACTGGAAGATGGGGTGAAGGTGTGGAAAACAATTACATAGATACGGTAAAACAGAATTTTTGTGCCGACAGGCTTCCCAATATGTTGGGAATCGAGCTCCTGGAGTTATCGGAAGGAAAAGCCGTTGTACAAATGAGGGTTAAGGAAGAACACCTGAACCTCCTTGGCACTACTCACGGTGGAGCAATTTTTACCCTTGCTGACACAGTAATGGGGCTGGCTGCGAACAGCCGCAAGGAGAGGGTTTCTGTAACCCTGAATGTCCACATCAATTATCTGCGTACAACAAAAGCGGGAGAGATTCTTACAGCGGTTGCAACAGAGGAAAACCTAACACGTAAGACAGGAGTTTATTCGGTACGCATTTCTGACAGTACAGGGGCGCTGGTAGCCCTGGCCAGTGGCACCTGTTACGTCTTGACCGGGAAAAAAGAACATAAGTCCTAGTCTACTGTAACCTGAACTCCCAGGGAGGCATAATTATCGGCTAAATCCAGCAGCAATTCCCTGTCAGGAGGTTTAACACCTTTTAACGGGTACTGGCACCCCAGCTGTGTCCATTTCTTTTCCCCAAAGGAATGATAAGGCAGCAGTTCAACCCGTTCAACGTTGTCTAAAGTGGCCAAAAAAGATACCATTGTCTGGATATCTTCTCTGTCATCGGTGTAGCCGGGGATAATCACGTGCCTTATCCAAACAGGCTTATTAATAGCAGAAAGGTACCGGGCAAATTCAATTATCTTTTTATTGTCTACACCGGTTAGTTTCCTGTGTCTCTCCCTGTCCATAACCTTAAGATCAAGGAGCACCAGGTCGGTATTATCCAAAAAAATTTCCGCTGTATCAGGATTTACGTAACCAGTGGTATTTAAAGCAGTAGTTACCCCCAGGTCCCGGACTTTTGAAAAGAGTTCACTGAGGAATTCAGGCTGCAGGGTCGGTTCGCCCCCGGAGGCAGTCATACCCCCGCCGCTGCGCCGGTAAAAAGACAAATATCTTTTGAACTGTTCAATTATTTCTTCTGAGTCTACTTCCTCTCCCCCTGACATATCCCAGGTGTCCCTGTTATGACAGTACAGGCACTGAAGGGGACAACCCTGAAAGAAGACAATAAAACGTACTCCCGGGCCATCTACCGTTGCAAATGTTTCTACAGAATGGATGCGGCCTTTCATCGTATGCTCCCGTGAAGTGTCCTGCTGACCACTTCTTCCTGCTGTTCCCGTGTCAGCCGGATAAAGTTCACGGCATAGCCAGAAACACGGATGGTAAGCTGGGGATACTTTTCAGGGTGTTCCATAGCGTCCAGCAGGACTTCCCTGTCGATAACGTTGACATTGATGTGATGGCCCTCTTTGGCAAAATATTCGTCCAGGAGAACTATTAAATTATTTACCCGTTCCTGTTTCGTTTTGCCCAGGGAAGCAGGGGTAATGGAAAAGGTATAGGATATACCGTCTTCGGAATAATCGTAAGGAAGTTTGGCCACCGAAGCAAGAGAGGCCAGTGCTCCCTTCTTATCCCTGCCGTGCATGGGATTGGCACCGGGAGCGAAAGGCTGTCCTTCTTTTCTCCCATCGGGGGTATTCCCCGTTTTTTTGCCGTAAACAACGTTTGAAGTAATCGTAAGTATTGACAGTGTAGCAACAGCATCACGGTAAATGTGCTGCTTTTTTAGCTTGTGCATAAATCTTAGAACCACATCTACAGCCAGCTCATCTACCCGGTCATCGTCATTACCCATCATGGGGAAATCCCCTTCAATTTCAAAATCTACAGCAAGGCCTTCTTCATTCCTGATGGGCTTTACTTTTGCATATTTGATGGCACTGAGGGAGTCAGCAACAACTGAAAGACCGGCAATACCGCAGGCCATAGTCCGCAGGATGTCCCTGTCGTGGAGCGCCATCTGAATTCTCTCATAGAAATACTTGTCGTGCATATAATGGATAATATTTAAAGTGTTCATATATAAACGAGCCAGCCATTCCAGAACAGTGTCAAACCTTTCCATTACTTCCTCATAGTTCAGGTACTCGGATGTAATCGGTGCAAACTTTGGCCCAACCTGGGTCCCGTCCCTTTCGTCCCGCCCACCGTTAATAGCATAGAGGAGGGCTTTTGCCAAATTTGCCCTGGCTCCGAAATACTGCATCTGCTTCCCAATCTTCATTGCCGAAACACAGCAGGCAATGGCATAGTCGTCACCCCACCGGACACGCATAAGATCATCGTTCTCATACTGAATGGAACTGGTTTCTATGGAAAGGCCGGTACAGAATTCTTTAAACTGTTTTGGAAGACGCTGGGACCATAAGACAGTCATATTGGGTTCCGGTGCGGGCCCCAAATTGGTAAGGGTATGCAGGAACCTAAAGGTAGTCTTCGTAACCAGTGTCCTCCCGTCAATTCCCATACCCCCGAGAGATTCGGTAACCCATGTGGGGTCTCCACTGAAGAGTTCATCATATTCCGGCGTTCTTAGGAACCTGACTATACGCAGTTTTATTACAAAATGGTCAATGAGTTCCTGTGCTTCACTTTCCGTCAATTTCTTATTCCGAATATCTCGCTCCAGGTAGATATCCAGAAAGGTGGAAACCCTTCCCAGGCTCATTGCGGCACCATTTTGTTCTTTAACAGCTGCCAAATAGGCAAAATAAAGCCATTGAACGGCTTCCTGTGCGTTCCTTGCCGGACGGGAGATATCAAAACCGTAGGAAGAGGCCATTTCTTTTAGCTCGTTGAGAGCTTTTATCTGCTCTCTCAGTTCTTCACGGAGGCGCATCCCTTCCTCATACATTACTTCAAACTCTGTGTTGTACATTTCCTCTTCTTTGCCTTTAATCAGGAACTCCACACCGTAAAGGGGCACTCTCCGATAATCGCCGATTATCCTCCCCCTGCCGTAGGCATCAGGCAGGCCGGTGATTATACCCGCATGCCTGGCCCTGCGCATTTCCGGAGTATATACATCAAAGACAGCATCGTTGTGCGACTTGCGGTACTTGGTAAATACCTCCTCCACCTGTTCACTTACCTTGTAACCGTAAGCATCAGCAGCCCGTCGGACCAAACGGACCCCTCCAAAGGGCATAATGGCCCTTTTCAGAGGTACATCCGTCTGCAGGCCAACTATCTTTTCCAAAGACTTATCTATAAAGCCCGGCTCATGGGAGGTAATTGAAGCAACAATGTCTGTGTCCATTGAATAACAACCGTTTCTTTCCCGCTCTTCTTTCAGGAGTCCTGTTACAATATCCCACAGCTTTTTGGTAGCTTCTGTAGGAGGTGATAGAAATTCCGGTCCCCTTTCATAGGGGCTGTAGTTTTTCTGTATAAAGTCACGGACATCTATACGGGAGACCCACTTTCCGGGAGTGAAGCCATCCCAGCAACTTCCAGGTGCAAAATATTCGCTGTTCGCAGTTTGTTCTGTCATATTTGGATACCTTCCCTGTTTTTGGTCTGCTCTGAATTATTATCTCCAATACAGGTTGATTTATCCTGAACAGGGCACTCAAGAGGGCAACCCTCTGCGGGATTGCAGCATATGTTTCCCCTTCTTTGCGAACGACTAATGAGCACAGGTAACAGCTCTTTGGCAAAGCAAAGGACAAAACTGGGAGGCACGGGCAGGATGCCCGGGCCAGCGGGGTGGAGACAGGATGTCGCTTTTTGGGCGGTCCAGTTTGGACCTTAAGCTTTGCCTTAGAGATGTCATGTGCGAATTCCGTGGAGTGAGAAAAGAATGTGGAACCATATGTCGGTACAAAGATCCTTCGCATTCGTCTAGGTTAACAAGGAGGGGACCATTCTGAAGAGCTTTAGGCTGCTTAACGGTTTTCGAAGCCCATATGTATTGTGCAGCGGGACTTGTTTTGCTCAGCCGTCGGCGGCTTGGCCGCCGGTAACGGCGTGCAAGCTTGTCCGTAGCGGAATAATACATATGGGCTTCCCGAAATACTATGCTAACGGGCAACAAAAAACCCCTGCCT
>LFTO01000161.1 GCA_001513335.1 Clostridiales bacterium DTU086
AAACTGCTGGTGGAGGTTGAGGCAGAAGAGGAAAATATTCAAAACGGGCTGGACTTTTTGAGTAGGGAAGGCATCAGCATTAAGCCTATGAGCCAGCAGGTTGTTTTGGATCAGGAAAAATGTATTCACTGCGGTGCTTGTACCGGGGTGTGTTTTTCCGGGGCACTGAGAATGGACCCCGGGGAGTGGAAACTGCTTTTTGAGCCGGAAAAGTGTCTTGCCTGTGAGTTGTGTGCTGCAGCCTGTCCCCTCCAGCTGATTGCAGTTGGATTTGATTGATAGGACATGTTTAAGGAAAGGGTTTACCGCCGTGGTATGGGCGGCATTTCGGGAATGATAGATTTTGAGGTTGTTGAGGAGGAGACAGACCTCTGGATTTCCATTGACTCTTCATCCTATTTCAAGGGCATTGAGGAGGAAATCCGGGGTCTTATTTTGCGCCTGAGAGAGGACCTGAAAGAATATATTCGCAGGGACCCTGGCTTCCTGACAGCTTTTGAACCTTACAGATTGCTGGCGGAAGCCCCGGAAATTGCCATGGATATGGCCAGGGCTGCGAAAAAGGCATGTGTGGGACCTATGGCTGCCGTAGCAGGGGCCGTTGCCAGGGGCGTGGGGAGAGAAATTCGTGAAAAAACCGGCTGCGGCAGGTTAATGATTGAAAATAG
>LFTO01000228.1:0-41619 GCA_001513335.1 Clostridiales bacterium DTU086
ATGTTTGAACTAATTGAAGGGCCTTCGCCGGGCAGTGGCTTACTTCCTACTCTGCCCCAGGGTACTTCACTGCTGGACATTAATGTGAAAGATGACGGCTTGTGTATTGTTGACTTCAGCTCTGAGCTCCTTGGAGATGCTTCCGGAGAAGTAATTACGGGAGAATTAATGGTTTACTCTATCGTCAATACCCTTACGGAATTCCCGACTATCGATAGTGTTGAATTTAGAATCGAAGGCCAGCCTGTTGAGAGACTGGGAGATAATATCCCTGCTTCGGCGCCGCTGACCGCTGACCCAACATTGATCAGTAATTAGTTGGTTATAATTACCACCGGCAAAAAAGTGCCAAGGGCAGGAAAACCGACATAAATCCCGAAGAATTATCAAATAAAGGAAAGTTTTTCGGGAGGTTTTAACTTTGAAGTTATTTAATACCAGTGGCTTTAAAGTGGTTGTTCTAACTGCACTGGTTTTTTTATTTGCGTTCCCCGCCTGCGGGGCAGAGGCACAAGATGTGAATTCCAATATAAAAATGTACTTCAACGGATCAACTGTTACCACGGATGTCAATCCTTTTATTGATGAAAACAGCAGAACCATGGTGCCACTGCGTTTTATTTCCGAAAAAATGGGAGCATACGTTGAATGGGCAATGGGAGTCCAGGAAATCACTATCAAGAAGGACGGGTCCCTAATTAAATTGAAGATTGGCAGCAGCGTAGCTGTTGTTGACGATAAAAATGTTAAGCTGGATACATGCCCTGTGATAAGGGACAGCAGGACCATGGTTCCCCTCCGTTTCGTAGGGGAGCAGTTGGGTTCGCTGGTTTTGTGGAGTAAAGGGGAACAGGCTGTGTACATAAATACTGTAGAAGAAGTTGATCAGGAAATAGTAGTCGATGTTTCTTCTACGGCCAATATCCGCCAGGGGCCAAATACAGCATATCCTGTTGTATCCAAAGTAACAAACGGCACAGTCCTTGAGGCTATTGCGGTATCTGCAGGTTGGTATCAGGTTTTACTGCCGGATAATTCAAAAGGATGGATATCCGGGACGATAGTAAAAATTAATGATGGTAGCAGTGACGAAGAAGAAGGTGAGGATGAGAACGAAGATGAAGATGAAGACCGGGATGAAGATGAAGATAATCCGCCCTTTGAAATTGACGGTGACTCTGTAATTTTTATTACTAATTCAGTGAATATCAGAACCGGTCCTTCTGTCGATTACAATGTAATTGGACAGGGAAACAAGGGCGATGAAATGGCCGCCCTAGGAGAGCAGGTTGATTGGATTAAGATTAGAACCCCCGACGGCCGGCGGGGTTGGGTTGCAAACTGGCTGGTTGCTTTTAAGAAAAAACCTGACCCCAGGAGGAATGCTGTGCTGGAAGGGAGGATCATAGTTATTGACCCCGGGCACGGTTCCCGCCAAAACGGAGGATGGTCTGACCCCGGTGCTGTAAGCCCTTCCGGGGTATATGAACGGGATGTGAATTCCAAAATAGCCTTTGCAGCGGGGAAAATCCTCTCTGAGGAAGGTGCAACAGTAATTTATACCCGGACCGGCGATACCTCACTAACCCTCCAGGGGAGGGCTGAACTGGCAAACAATTACGGTGCAGATGCTTTTATTTGCGTTCACTGCAATTCGTCCACAAATCCTAACTTAGCAGGAACTTCTACCTATTACTATGCCCCCTCAAGCATGGACATGGAGCAGCGCCTTGCTCGTGAAAGGCTTGCCTCTCTTGTCCAGAATGAGTTGGTTAAGGCTCTGGGGCGGAGAAATATCGGAGTTCTCCAGGACAACTTTGCCGTTTTGAGGCATACTTGGGTACCTTCGATTTTGGTTGAAACTGCGTTTTTGTCTAACCCTGAAGAAGAAGCCCTGCTGCGGTCCGGCAGTTTTCAACAAAAGGCCGGCGAAGCAATTGCTGAGGGTGTAATTAAATTCTTGGATAACTAGATGGACTTGGGCCCGCAAGAGGCGGGCCTTTAAATTTTAGAAAGTCCTCTTTGTCCTTATTGGTTTTGTCAAACTTACAGAAGAAAGCTGCGCAGGGTTTTTAAACATTGGGTTTGCATAAAGGAAATGAGGGTATAATATGGTAATTATAGTATCCGGTATGTCTTATTGACAGCCTAAACCCCAAGTTTTAGAATTGATTGTACTGAGAGGCGGCGGGAGGGATATACGGTGCTGGATACAGCCGCAATAATTGGAGCACTGCTGATTTTTTTTGCACGGGTAATCGATGTTTCTATTGCTACTGTTCGGGTAATAATTCTCGTCCGGGGGAAAAAGTATTTGGCCGGTGTTCTGGGGTTTGTGGAATCCATAGTATATATTTTGGCTTTAGGATTCGTTGTAAGCCGACTTAATAATCCGATTAATATAATAATGTACGGTTTAGGTTTTGCTTTCGGAAATATTGTGGGCGGTTTTATTGAGGAGCGCATGGCAGTGGGGTATATAACAGTTCAGGTAATCAGCATGAAGGACCCCCATGAACTGTGCAATTATCTAAGAGAGATTGGTTACGGTGTTACTACCTGGGAAGGGGAAGGCAGGGAAGGCATGCATTCAGTGTTGAGTATCACCCTGAGTAGAAAGGAGCTTTCCCGTCTCATGAAAATTATTGATGAATGGGATTCTTACGCTTTCGTTACCGTTCAGGATGCTCGCAATACAAAAGGGGGAGTAGTATACAGAGCAAGGCAAAAGCATAAATAGCTTTGGCAATTTATAGTTACTGCTATAATGAGTGGAGTGAATGTATGTGTCCATTGAAAAAAACAGTCCTATCGGAGTTTTTGATTCAGGTGTTGGAGGATTAACTGTAGTAAAAGAAATTGTTAAAAGACTTCCCGGAGAGAGGATTATCTATTTTGGGGATACTGCTAATGTTCCCTATGGAGAAAAGAACGCAGAAGAACTAATACGACTGGCTGACAATATTGCTGCTTTTTTAGTTGCCCAAGGTGTTAAAGCTGTTGTTGATGCATGCAATTCAACTTCAGCCGTTGCTTTGGAATATTTACGGGAACGTTACGATGTTCCTTTTATCGGTGTCATTGAGGCAGGTGTAAAAGGCGCTTTAAATGCTACAAAAAACGGAAAGGTAGGGATTATTGCTACACGGCCCACTATTGAAAGCAGGGCCCACAAGAGGTTGGCAAAAAAACTGGATCCCGGTGTTGAAGTCTTTGGGCAGGTCTGCTCTTTGTTTGTCCCTTTAGTAGAAGCAGGCAGGGTTAGTGGTCCGGAAACGGCACTGGCGGCTGAAATCTACCTGGCGCCCCTGCTGAAAAAAGGGATTGACACACTCATTTTGGGTTGTACCCATTATCCTTTTCTGGCACCGGTTATTGGAAAAACTATGGGCTCCGATGTAACCCTGGTAGATCCCGCTGAAAATACGGTGAAGGAGTTAGAGAAACTCCTCCAGGGGCAAATCAATGATAACGGTCCCCGTACTTTTGCTGACCATGAGTATTTTGTCAGCGGTGATCCTGTTTCTTTTAAAGATATTGGGGAAAAATTAATAGGTGCGTCCCTGGGGAGGGTTAATCAACAATTATTGTAACGTGATACATTAGGGGGGCTTTCATGAAACTTGTTGTTTTAGGGTGCTGGGCTCCTTATCCTGCACCAAACCAGGCTTGTTCAGGATATCTTTTGGAAATTGCCGGCCGGCGCATACTTGTTGACCTGGGGCACGGCGCATTTGGAAAGCTCCAGCATATATTGGATTTTAGTAAGCTGGATGCCGTGTTTATTTCCCACCTGCATCCTGACCATTGTGCCGATTTAAGCTGCCTGCGTCATGCTATCCTGTCTGCTAACCGGCTTGGGCGGGAATTGCGTCTACCTGTTTTTGTCCCCAATGACCCACCGGAAAAATTTGAGGTGCTGGCAGGCTTTGAAGATGCTTTTGAGGTACATACTATAAGTACGGACTCCAGGGAGCCTTTGGAGGTTGCAGGTATCGGGTGTGAAATTTTCAGGACCTGTCACCCAATTCCTACGTACGGTCTTGTTGTGCAGGGGGAGGGAACCAAGTTTGTATATACATCCGATACCGGCTGGAAGGCCGAACTTGTCGATATCAGCCGAGGGGCGGATATACTGCTCTGTGAAGGGAGTCTTTTGACTGCAGATTCTCACCTTGCAGGTAAAGGCCACCTTACTGGAGAGCAGGCAGGCGTACTGGCTCTTGAGGCTGGTGTGGGAATGCTTGTTTTGACGCACTTTTGGCCCGGCTATGCTCTGCGGGATTTGCAACAGGAGGTTTCTTATGTTTTCCCCGGCAAATTTGAACTGGCCGGTGAGTTTAGGGCGTACATCCAAAATTGAAATTACAGGAGGCAGTCTGTTGTCACTCAGAGTTGATGGAAGAAGTCAAAATGCTATTAGAAAAGTCGAAATAACCAGGGATTATCTAAAACATGCTGAAGGCTCTGTATTAATTGAAATGGGAAATACCAGGGTTATTTGTGCTGCCACAATAGAAGACAAGGTACCTCTCTTTCTTAAAGGAAAAGAACAGGGTTGGGTGACAGCGGAATACTCAATGCTGCCCAGAGCAACAAGAGAACGTACGGTAAGGGAAGCCTCCAAGGGTAAGGTTACCGGGCGGACTCATGAAATTCAGAGGCTGATTGGCCGTTCTCTGAGGTCAGTTGTTGACCTTTCCGTGCTGGGTGAGAGGACGATATGGCTTGACTGTGATGTTATTGAAGCGGACGGAGGTACCCGGACGGCTTCAATTACCGGAGCCTTTGTGGCTCTTGTTGATGCTTTAAATAAGCTTAAAGAACAGGAAGTTTTCTCCAATTTGCCCGTCAGGGACTTTCTGGCGGCTATCAGCGTAGGCAAGGTCCATGATGAGATCCTCCTTGACCTGTGTTTCGAGGAGGACTGTGAAGCTCAGGTGGATATGAATGTGGTAATGACAGGGAGTGGCCGGATTGTTGAAGTCCAAGGCACAGCTGAGGAAAACCCCTTTACCAGGGCGGAGTTGGACCTGATGCTCTCTTATGCGGAAAAGGGTATTGGTGAACTGATAGATATCCAAAAAAAGGTGCTGGACTGTGACACCAGACAGAGTATTGAAGGGTAGGGGTGATATTATTCAGGAGGTATTTGATGGTGCTTAAGCTTGTACTGGCCTCAAGAAACAGGGGAAAGCTGGAAGAGTTAAAAGCCTTGTTGGATGGCAGGGGGTATGAAGTTATCCCCTTAGACAGCTTTGAGGGGCTGCCTGAAATCCCTGAAACAGGGACTACTTTCCAGGAAAATGCCGTTATTAAGGCCAGGGAAGCTGCCCGCATGACGAATAATATCTGCCTGGCAGATGATTCAGGGTTGGAGGTGGACTTTCTCCATGGCGCTCCCGGGGTATATTCATCACGTTTTGCGGGACCGGATAAGGATGACCTGGCAAACAATAAAAAACTCCTTGAACTGCTGGAAGGCGTTCCTTGGGAGCTCAGGACGGCCCGGTTTAAATGTGTAGTGGCCGTTGCCTCTCCTAACGGATATGTGGAGACTGTTGAAGGGGTGTGTGAGGGCAGCATTGGTTTTGAGCCGAAAGGGAACCATGGTTTTGGTTATGACCCCATTTTTATTGTTGCCGGACAGGGCTGTACCATGGCAGAACTAGACCCTGTAACAAAAAACCTTATCAGCCACAGGGCAAAGGCTTTTAATCGAGCTGTTCCAATTTTGGAGGCCTTCAAGAAAGAGCCTGCTAGTGGTGTAAGTTCAAAAGGGCAGGTGCTGCCTCCGGCAGTGTATAAGAAGGTAATAATATGATATAATAATTTCAGGTTTTTAAATAAATTGGTGGTGTATGCGCCGCTTATTGTTCTTGACGTGGTTGCTGTTTTGATTTATACTATATACTTGCTGGCGAAAATGATACGCGGGTGTAGCTCAGTGGCAGAGCCCTGGCCTTCCAAGCCAGTCGTGTGGGTTCGATTCCCATCACCCGCTCCATTTTTTTCCCTTGATGTGCGCCTGTAGCTCAGTTGGACAGAGCAACGGACTTCTAATCCGTGGGCCGGGGGTTCGAATCCCTCCAGGCGTACCATCTCTTAATCCTCATTATGTTGACAAAGATATACTATGTTTGTTATATTAGTTTTCGCTGATTATTTCTATGGTGGGTGTAGCTCAGCTGGCTAGAGCACCAGATTGTGGCTCTGGGGGTCGTGGGTTCAAGTCCCATCACCCACCCCAATGAAATATAATAAGGTAGAGGGACTAAAACAATGGGGCGTAGCCAAGCGGTAAGGCAGCGGGTTTTGGACCCGCGATGCGTTGGTTCGAATCCAGCCGCCCCAGCCATATTTTTTTTGAGCCATTAGCTCAGCCTGGCAGAGCACCGGACTTTTAATCCGGGTGTCGAAGGTTCAAATCCTTCATGGCTCACCATTTATTAAAGAGAATGAAGAAAATGCGGGAGTGGCGGAACTGGCAGACGCGCTAGACTTAGGATCTAGTGGGCTTAAGCCCGTGGGGGTTCAAGTCCCTTCTCCCGCACCAAGTATAGATACTTTTTGCGGGAATAACTCAGTGGTAGAGTGCGACCTTGCCAAGGTCGAAGTCGCGGGTTCGAATCCCGTTTCCCGCTCCATTTTATTAATTTTATGTGAGTACCTCGGCAGAAAGTGGTTCAAACAACCTTGCCGAGGTGTATTTCTATTAGGAATCCAGTAATTGGGGCAGGAAAAAAACATTATTAAAGCGAATTGGCTCTAATAATTAAATTTTACCCGATACAACAGTCGTTATTTTGGCCTGTTTTATGAATTGTTCACATTTTATGTACGCTTTAGTGAATCATTTCATATAAATAGGGTAAAATAAAATAGAAAAAATTAGAAACATCAATGAGGCATACCGTAAAGGGGGAGCATAAATGAAGGCAAACGTGGAAAAGATAGAAAACAATCGGGCTCAGCTGACTCTTACAATCGAGGCAGAACAAGTTGACAGTGCACTTGATAGGGCATACAGAAAAATAGTAAAGGAAGTTAACATACCAGGGTTCCGCAAAGGTAAAGCACCCCGAAAGATTGTTGAAAACCATCTTGGGACCGAGCCGATTTTCAAAGAGGCCCTGGATTTTATATTGCCTGAAGCCTATACCAAAGCTGTGGAAGAAACAAAAATAAGGCCTATTAACCAGCCGGAAATAAGCATTGAACAGTTTGAAGAAGGCAAAGACCTGATTTTAACTATCAACGTTGATGTGAGACCTGAAGTGAAATTAGGCGAGTATAAGGGGCTGGAAATCAAAAAGCCTGAAGTTAAGGTATCAACAGAAGCTGTGGAAGAACACTTAAAGACACTGCAGAGCCGTTATGCGAAATTGGTTTCTGTTCCTGATGAACCCATTAAAGAAGGAGATATTGCCCTCATCGACTATAAAGGCTACATAGATGGCCAAACATTTGCCGGAGGGATTGAAGATAATTATGCTCTTGAGATTGGGTCGGGTACCTTTATTGAAGGCTTTGAAGAGCAGCTTATTGGGGCCAAGGCCGGTGATGAAGTAACAGTCAATGTTACTTTTCCTGAAAAATACCGGGAGTCCCATCTAGCTGGGAAACCAGCAGAATTTAAAGTAACCGTTAAGGAAGTAAAAAGAAAAGAACTTGCTCCTTTGGATGATGAATTTGCTAAAGATGTCAGTGAATTTGATACTCTCGAAGAATTAAAGGCGGATATAGAAAAAAGGTTACAGGAAAAAATGGAAAAGAAAGCAAGACAGGATATGAGGGAAGAAGTGATCAAGAAGGTTGTCGATGCTTCCAGCGTTGATATTCCTCAGATATTAGTGGATCGCCGGGTTGATGCTCATATGTCCCGTCTTTCAGAAAGGCTGCAGGCCCAAGGTTTCAGCCTGGAACAGTATTGTGAAGCGGCTGACACTACTGAGGAAGAAATTCGGGAAAAGTATCAGGAGCAGGCTTACCAGAGCGTAAAAACTGATTTGGTTTTGGAGGAAATTGCCGAAACTGAGAAAATAGAGGTAAAAGAAGAGGAAATAATTGAGGAGATTCAAGAGCTTGCAAAGGAGTATAATGAAAATGTAGATGCCCTTCAGAAAAATTTGCAGTCAAGGGAGAGCATCGAGGCTCTGAGTTATGGTATTATGATTGATAAAACTGTTAAATTCCTGATGGATAACGCCAAGGAAGTAGAAGAAGAGGCCGGTGCTGAAGAGTAAACTGGGATAACAAAAAGTGAGGTGGCTGTGGAAAATGTCTACTCTTGTTCCGATGGTTGTTGAGCAGACGAATAGAGGGGAACGTGCTTTTGATATCTATTCCAGGCTGCTTAAGGACAGAATAATTTTCATCGGTGGTCCTATTGATGATAATGTTGCCAATTTAGTAACTGCTCAGCTGTTGTTTTTGGAAGCAGAAGATCCTGACAAAGATATTAACCTGTATATCAACAGTCCGGGTGGGTCAATTACATCTGGCATGGCAATTTATGATACAATGCAGTATATTAAGTGTGACGTTTCTACTATTTGTTTTGGCCTGGCGGCGAGTATGGGGGCATTTCTTCTGGCGGTAGGAACCAAGGGGAAGCGCTTTGCTTTACCTAACAGTGAAATCATGATTCACCAACCATCAGGAGGCACTCAGGGGCAGGCCATCGATATAGAAATTCAGACAAAGCGTTTGTTGAGAATTAAGAGGAATATTAATAGAATTTTGGCAGACATTACCGGGAAACCTTTGGAGCAGATAGAGAAGGATACCGATAGGGATTATTTCATGACGCCTCAGGAGGCTCTGGAATACGGCTTGATTGATAAAGTCATATCGAGCCGGGATTTGGTTGCCAAATAGTTAAAAGTGAGGTGAAGAAATGTACAAATATACGGACGATAAAGGCCAACTCAAGTGTTCTTTCTGTGGAAAGATGCAAGATCAGGTAAGGAAATTGGTGGCCGGTCCGGGGGTTTACATTTGTGATGAGTGTATCGAATTGTGCAACGAAATCATTGAAGAGGAACTCTGCGATGATTTCGGTTTGGACATGGGAGATATTCCAAAACCCTGTGAAATAAATGAAATCCTGAACCAGTATGTTATTGGGCAGGATCGAGCCAAGAAATCCTTATCTGTGGCTGTCTATAATCATTACAAGCGCATCAATTTGGGAAGCAAACTTGAAGATGTTGAGCTGCAGAAGAGCAACATTGTTATGCTTGGGCCTACCGGGAGCGGAAAAACCCTTCTGGCCCAGACCCTGGCAAAAATTATTAACGTACCTTTCGCTATAGCTGATGCGACTTCTTTGACAGAAGCCGGTTATGTGGGAGAAGATGTTGAGAACATTCTCCTCAAGCTTATCCAGGCTGCAGACTATGATGTTGAAAAAGCTGAAAAAGGCATTATCTATATCGATGAAATTGATAAGATTGCCAGAAAGTCTGAAAACCCGTCTATTACCCGCGATGTATCCGGGGAGGGTGTACAGCAGGCTCTCCTGAAAATTCTTGAAGGGACAGTTGCCAGCGTACCTCCTCAGGGAGGGCGGAAACACCCGCACCAGGAGTTTATCCAACTGGACACCACGAATATTTTGTTCATTTGTGGCGGGGCTTTTGACGGTATTGACAAGATCATTGAAAAGCGTATCGGTCACAAAGGAATGGGCTTCGGTGCGGAAATAAGAAGCAAGGCCGATAAGCAGGTAGGTGAGATTTTGAAGAATATTCTTCCTGTTGACCTGCTCAAATATGGCTTGATTCCTGAGTTTGTAGGCCGTGTACCTGTGATTGTTACTCTGGAAGCTCTTGATGAAACTGCTCTGATAAAAATTCTCTCTGAACCCAGGAATGCACTGGTTAAACAGTACCAAAAGCTGTTTGAAATGGATGGTGTGGAACTGGAATTCGAACGGGAAGCCCTGCAGGCAGTTGCCAAAGAGGCTATAAAGAGAGATACAGGAGCACGGGGTCTTAAGGCAATACTGGAGGATATCATGCTGAATGTTATGTATGACATTCCCTCCAGGGATGATGTGGCTAAATGTATTATCACCGAAGAGGTAATAACTGAGAAGAAGGATCCCATACTCATCCTGCAGGATAATCTAAAGGAAAAGGTAGAAACGGCTTAACTGAATAAAATATATACTAAAAAAGCAAAGACGGCATGTAAGTGCCGTCTTTGCTTTTTTTCTTCAATGCCAGGTCGTTTTCTTTCTGTTCAGTACAATACAGGCTATTTGTTCTTCAGGAGTAAGAACTTCGGCTTCAGGCAATAATAGAGGGTAATGAGACAAACAGACGTAAATGGGAAAGGAGTCTGGTAGTTTGTGGACGGAATGACTCTTGGCATCGGTGGACTGCTTAGTTTTGTCCAGATTTTTTTTGCCATAGTAATAGGCTTATATTTTTGGAACCTCCTGCGCTGCCAGCAGGGGAACAGGTCAGCTGTGGAAAGGGAATCACGGAAGGAACTTGAGAAGCTTGAGAAAATGCGTAAAGTGCGATTAACCGAACCCCTATCCGAAAGAACACGTCCTTCACGCTTTGAGGAAATAGTCGGACAGGAGGAGGGGTTGAAAGCCCTGAGGGCGGCACTATGCAGCCCAAATCCCCAGCATGTGATAATTTACGGACCCCCCGGAGTCGGCAAGACTGCGGCGGCCCGGTTAGTTCTTGAAGAAGCCAAAAAGGATAAAAGGTCTCCTTTTAACAGGGAATCCAAGTTTGTTGAAGTGGACGGAGCCACTTCACGTTTTGATGAAAGGGGTATAGCAGACCCCCTCATTGGTTCGGTCCATGACCCCATTTACCAAGGGGCGGGCGCAATGGGTATAGCGGGTATCCCCCAGCCTAAGCCTGGCGCAGTAACAAAAGCCCATGGAGGTATTTTGTTCATCGATGAAATAGGTGAACTGCACCCCATGCAGATAAACAAACTCCTAAAAGTATTGGAAGACAGAAAAGTAATACTTGAAAGCGCCTATTATAATTATGAGGACACAAATATACCCAGTTATATACATGATATTTTCCAAAACGGTCTCCCTGCCGATTTCCGATTGGTAGCCGCAACAACGCGAATGCCACAGGAAATCCCCCAGGCTGTGAGGTCACGCTGTGTAGAAATATTCTTCAAAGCTCTTACTCCCGAAGAAGTTGGAAATATTGCCTTGAATGCAGCCAAAAAAATAAACTTTACAATTGAGGATGACGCCCTGGAGACGGTGAAAAAGTTTGCAGGCAACGGTAGGGAAGCCGTTAGTATTATTCAGACTGCTGCAGGACTGGTGGAGACGGCTCAAAAGTCTACGATTGCAGCAAGTGATATTGAATGGGTGATCAACAGCGGCCAGTTAGGGCCGCGTCCGGAAAAAAATATTCCAGAGGAGCCACAGGTGGGTGTTGTGAACGGTTTAGCTGTTTGGGGTCCTAATATGGGTATGCTGGTGGAGCTTGAAGTAAACGCTCTTCCGGTCCGCAAACGTACCGGTAAGCTGATTGTAACCGGTGTTGTAGAGGAGGAAGAAATGGGCGGTATTGAAGGAAAGCGCCTTCGCTGCAAGAGCATGGCCAGGGGATCGGTAGAAAACGTATTTACTGCTCTTCGGGGACTGGGGATTGAACCCAAAGACTATGATATCCACATCAATTTTCCCGGTGGTGTTCCAATAGACGGTCCTTCGGCGGGGGTTGCCATTGCCACAGCGATCTATTCGGCTGTTACCGGCATTCCGGTGGATAACACGGTGGCAATGACCGGCGAAGTTTCTATTAGGGGAAAAGTTAAGCCGGTAGGAGGCGTGCCGGCAAAGATAAGAGCAGCACAATCTGCCGGGGCAGGGAAGGTTATTATCCCGAAAGAAAACTGGCAGGCCATGTTCGGCAGTTACCCGGAAATTAAGATTGTCCCGGTAACGGACCTGAATACTGTGCTGAGGCAAGCCCTGGTTCAGGGAAAAGCTGATTTAAGCACTGAAAAAGGGGCTGTGCAAAAGGTTGAAAGACTTTCTGCAAGCCCGGTAAGATAGGCTTATCAGAGGCTGTGAGGAAACAGAGCTTTGTCTTAAAGATTTTCCCGCGCGAATTCTGGGAACAGCAAAAGCACCGGAAAATAAACATCAAGCTAAGCAGGGTCACCTGCTTTTCTTTGTCTTTTGGGAAAATGCGTTCTACCGCCTCCTGCATGGACAGGATTTCGCGCCGGACCTCTATGGCTCGGCCTTCAAACAGATAGCCAAAGAAAAGCTATATCTTGTCTATGCCCCGGCTGGCCAAGGTGTCCTGTCCTGGGCCTTCCAATTATAACCTGCGGTCTCGCCAAGAGTTGTTACAAAAGAGGTTGGAACCCGTCTGTTTCTTATACTTGCCAAGCTTCAGGGGTTGACAAATTGTTCATATTGGAATATAAGTGTTTATTGGTGATTGTTTACTGGAGGTGGAAACATGCCAAAATACGATTACAGCTGCGATAAGTGCGGTGTCTTTGAAGTAACTCAACCCATAACAGAGTCACCATTAGAGCAATGCCCATATTGCGGTGGAAATGTAAAACGGCTGATCAGTAGCAACGTTAACATTATTTTTAAAGGTTCAGGTTTTTATAAAACTGAATATAGAAGTCAGGATTATATTAAAAAACTCAAAGAAGAAGATAAAGCAAAGGCACCAGCCAAAGAAAAGAACAAAAACCAGCAGTCAAGTACCACCGCAAGTTAATTATTGACAATAATTAACCATAAAACCTGTAAAATTGTTCGAAAAAGGGTTTCATTTGAGTGAAATCCTTTTTCTTTTTTTGTTCTTCTTGCATATCAAAAACGAAAATTATAGAATAACAATAGAATAATATAAAAAACACTTAATTGCGGCAGCTGTTAAAAGAGCAGTAAGGATTAAGTAATTTCAGTTTGATGGTTACTAAATTTAAGATAGAATATATTTTTCCATTGAGGCGAAAACTAGTAACACCGCTGACATGGTTGAAAGGGTGAAAAGAAATATGTCTGAAGATAAAACCAGAGAACTTCCACTGCTCCCTCTTAGGGGTGTAGTTGTATTTCCATACATGGTCATCCATTTGGATGTGGGTAGAGAAAAATCGGTAAGAGCAATTGATGAGGCAATGACCCAGGGGAGGGTCATATTTTTAGCCATGCAAAAAGAAGCTCAGACTGATGAACCTGAAGTGGAAGATATCTTCACTACAGGAACTGTTGCTGAAGTAAAACAGCTCTTAAAGCTCCCTGGAGGAACAATCAGAGTATTGGTTGAAGGGCTTAACCGTGCCGAAATTGAAGATTTTACCCAGGAAGATCCTTACTTTAGGGTTGTTGTGAGCGATTTAGTTGAGAAGGAAGAGAAAACACCGGAAATTGAAGCCTTGATGCGGGCTCTGGTAGAAACCTTTGAGAATTATGTAAAAGTCAGCAAACGTATTTCTCCCGAGACTGTAGTATCGGTAGTAACTATTGAGGAACCTTCCAGGTTTGCTGATGTAATTGCTTCCCAGCTTACTCTAAAAGTTGCCGACAAGCAGGCTATCCTGGAGACGAGGGATGTATCTGAGAGACTGGAACTGCTTTATAAAATACTTACAAATGAAATGGAAATCCTGGAGCTTGAAAGGCAGATCAGTACCAGAGTTAGAAAACAAATGGAGAAGTCCCAGAAAGAGTACTATCTCCGTGAGCAGATTAAGGCTATTCAGAAAGAGCTGGGAGATAAAGAGGACAGGGCTTCTGAAGCCCAGGAACTGCGGGAGAAAATTGAACAGGCGAAAATGCCCAAGGCAACCAAAGAAAAGGCCCTCCAAGAGGTAGACCGTTTGGAAAAAATGCCTCCCATGGTTGCTGAGGCTGTGGTAGTTCGCAATTATATTGATTGGCTTCTTGCACTTCCATGGGCAAAAAGCACTCGCGACAGGCTCAATATTGAAGAGGCTGAAGCTATCCTGGATGCCGACCATTATGGTTTAAAGGATGTTAAGGAGCGAATTATCGAGTATTTGGCCATCAGAAAGCTGGCTAAGAAAATAAAAGGCCCCATTCTCTGCTTTGTAGGGCCTCCCGGTGTAGGTAAAACATCCCTCGCTCAGTCTGTAGCCAGGGCACTGCAGAGAAAGTTTGTGCGTATCTCTCTCGGAGGAGTCAGGGATGAAGCCGAGATTAGGGGACACAGGCGTACCTATGTTGGCGCTTTACCGGGTCGTATCATTCAGGGTATGAAACAGGCGGGCTCAAAAAACCCCGTTTTTCTCATGGATGAAATCGATAAAATGAGCAACGACTTCCGGGGTGATCCCTCTTCTGCCCTTCTTGAAGTGCTGGACCCGGAACAGAATCATTCTTTCAGCGACCATTTTATTGAAGTACCCTTTGACCTGTCCAAGGTACTGTTTATTACAACTGCTAACGTTGAATATGCTATTCCCCGGCCTCTATTGGACCGTATGGAAGTCATTTACCTCCCCGGGTATACGGAGCAGGAAAAGCTGCAGATTGCCATCCGTCATTTAGTACCCAAGCAAATTGATGAGCACGGCCTGAACAATAGCCAACTGGAGATTTCGGAAAATGCCTTAAGGAAAATTATCCGGGAATATACCAGGGAAGCGGGAGTGAGAAATCTTGAACGCCAGCTGGCCACAATCTGCCGAAAAGCTGCAAGGGATATCGTTGCGGGCAACACGAAGAAGATTCTTGTTACATCTAAAACCCTGGAAAAGTATCTTGGCATTCCCCGTTTTCGTTTCGGGGTTGCCGAGGACAAGGACCAGGTTGGAGTTGCCACGGGACTGGCATGGACTGACTCGGGAGGGGAAGTCTTAAGCGTGGAGGCTAGCATTATTCCAGGCAAAGGCAACGTTATGCTGACAGGTAAACTTGGCGACGTAATGAAGGAGTCCGCCCAGGCAGGTATCAGCTATATACGTTCCCGTGTGGACGAATTGGGGATTGACCCTGAATTCTATACCAAATATGATGTCCATATCCACCTCCCTGAAGGGGCAATTCCAAAGGACGGCCCTTCGGCAGGTATTACCATGGCTACGGCAGTAATCTCTTCCTTGACAGGAAAGCCAATTAAAAAGGAAGTTGCCATGACGGGGGAAATCACCCTTAGAGGGAGAGTCCTTCCTGTCGGAGGAATCAAAGAGAAAGTATTGGCTGCCCACCGTGCCGGAATCAAAACACTGATACTGCCCAGGGAAAACGAGAAGAACCTGGAGGAGATTCCCAAACAGGTAAAGAGAAAAATAGAATTTGTTCTGGTAGACCATCTTGACGATGTGCTTCCTGCAGCCATTGTCGGCGATGAGGTTCTCCAAGAAGGAGCTGCCGTTGAAGAGGGGACCAAAAAGTAAAGGAGTATAAAATTTCATGCAAGGTAATGCCCGGTGTTTATTCACCGGGTCTTTTTGTTAAAGGGTTCCAAATTGTCTAACCTTAAGCTGTCAATCTGCCGGCACACAATTAAAGTAAAGACAGCCTGCAAAGGGCGGAAATCCCGGGTTTTTCTGGACTTCTATGTAATGGTCAAGGAGCGTATCTTTATATAGGATAAGTCTCAAAAGCCTTGGAGGGAGAGAAGTATGCTAAGGGCACTTTTTTGGGGTACATTATTGAGCCTGGGGATTTGGTTTGGAGCTTTTGGCACGGGAGTAGCCATTACTGTAATGAGTTCAGTTTTCACTAATGACATTTCCTTGCTTGTATCCCTGGTTAATATAGCGGCACCCTTTTTAGGGGGATATGCAGCCGGGTGGATTATAAAGGAGAGAGGCTGGGCAAATGGCGGTTGGGTCGGGGTGTTATTCACCTTGACAGCAGCACTTCTGGCAGCGCTGATGTTTCCGGGGTTATTCTTGTTGAAGGTATCGACTCTTTTTATAAACTTTTGCCTGGGCTGTATTGGCGGAATCTGCGGTGTAAATATGGCCCTGGCCTTTTTGCGGAAAAGGCGTAAAGGAACCCCCGGGATGTAGTAAAGTGGCGGTAATAGCAGGTGCAGGGGTGAGTACATGGGTTTTTGAGGCTGACTAGGGGCTATTTGGCTGGTTTGCTTGACAATGAGGAGCCTAATCGGTATTATGAATGTGTATTTTGGCATCCAAAAAACACATATTGAACAATCGTTGACTGGGAAGGGTAACCTGCTGTGGAGCAGTTGAGGATCAGAGAAGGAACCCTGGGCTGAAAGGTTCCTGTGTTTGCAGGTGACGTCACCCATGAGAGCCGAGCCTAAGACCTCTGGTTGGTAAGCCGGACGGCGGAAGCCGTTATAGTACACGAGTGATATACTTAAACTTTGGTATATATATTAAGGTGGTACCGCGGAAGCTCTCTTTCGTCCTTAGGGAAGGGGAGTTTTTTTCATGACAGGAGGTTAAAAAAGAATGTGCAGCGGCAAAGAGACAATTCCTACTTCCTATGATCCGAGTATGGTGGAAGAAAAATGGTATAAGTACTGGCGGGAAAATGGTTTTTTCCACACCGAAGTGGAAAAGGGAAAAGAACCTTTTTGTATTGTTATGCCGCCGCCTAACGTTACAGGTTCCCTGCATTTGGGACATGCTTTGGACAACACTATGCAGGATATACTGATCAGGTGGAGGCGTATGCAGGGGTACAACGCCCTCTGGGTACCAGGGACAGACCATGCCGGTATTGCTACCCAGGCCAGGGTGGAGGAACAAATTGCCAAAGAAGGTAAGACCAAGTATGATCTTGGCCGTGAAAAATTTTTGGAAAGAGTTTGGGAGTGGAAAAGGGAATACGGTGGAAAAATTACCAAGCAGCTTGCTTTGCTGGGAAGTTCCTGTGATTGGGACAGGGAACGTTTTACCATGGATGAAGGGTGTTCACGGGCAGTTCGGGAAGTTTTTGTGCGCCTGTATGAGAAAGGTTTGATTTACCGGGGCAGCTATATCATTAACTGGTGTACCAAGTGCCAGACTACCATTTCTGATATTGAGGTGGAGCATGAAGAACAGCCGGGGGGACTATGGTATATATCCTATCCTATGAAAGACAGTGACGAAAGTGTCGTTGTGGCTACCACCAGACCTGAGACTATGCTGGGGGATACGGGTATTGCCGTGCACCCTGAAGACTCAAGATACAGGCATTTAATAGGCAAAACTGCTATACTGCCTATTATTGAAAGGGAGATTCCCATTATTGCTGACGAATTTGTAGATCCGGATTTTGGAACCGGTGCTGTTAAAGTAACACCTGCCCATGACCCTAATGACTTTGAAATGGGTAAACGCCATAATCTCCAGCAGATTCAGGTTATCGGCCTTGACGGTAAGATGACTGCCGAAGCTGGAAAGTATGCGGAAATGGACCGTTTTGAATGCAGGGAGAAAATCGTAGAGGAATTGGATCAGCTAAATTTATTAAAGAAAGTGGAAGAACGGCCCCATGCAGTTGGCCACTGTTACCGCTGTGGTACTGATATCGAACCTCTGGTATCGGAGCAGTGGTTTGTAAAAATGAAACCCCTGGCGGAGCCTGCTATACTTGCCGCTAAAGAGGGCAGAGTTCGGTTCGTACCTGAAAGGTTTACAAAGGTTTACTTGAACTGGCTTGAGAATATCCGCGATTGGTGTATTTCCCGCCAGCTCTGGTGGGGGCACAGGATCCCGGTTTGGTACTGTAGGGACTGCGGAGAGGAAATATGCAGTTCTGAAGACCCGTCAGCATGCATAAAATGCGGAAGTCAGGCTCTTGAACAGGACCCAAACGTTTTGGACACATGGTTCAGTTCGGGTCTGTGGCCTTTCTCCACTCTTGGCTGGCCCGAAAAAACCGGAGAGCTGGAGCACTTTTATCCCACTAGCGTTTTAGTTACAGGCAGGGACATTATCTTTTTCTGGGTAGCCAGGATGATTTTCATGGGACTGGAATTCATGCAAGACGTACCTTTCCATGAGGTGTTCATCCATGGCCTGATATTGGACTCCCTAGGCCGTAAAATGAGCAAATCTCTGGGTAACGGTGTTGACCCCATTGAGGTTATTGATAATTACGGTGCCGATACTCTTAGGTTTATGCTGATTACAGGCAACACTCCGGGGAATGATATCCGCTTCCGTTTTGAAAGGCTTGAGGGCACCCGGAATTTTGCCAACAAGATTTGGAATGCCTCCCGTTTTGTTATGATGAATCTTACTGATTATGCGGGGGGAGGCAATGAAATACCTCCTGCTCTGGAGGACAGGTGGATAATCAGCCGCTTTAATAAGACTGCAAAAAACGTAACCTATAATTTGGAAAATTATGAGCTGGGAGAGGCCGCCAGGTACCTTTATGAATTTATTTGGGGTGAGTTCTGCGACTGGTATATTGAACTTGTCAAGGAGCGGCTTCACGGCAAGGAGACGGAAGAGAGCAGAAAACGTGCTCAGTATACTCTGGCTTACGTTTTATCAAACACTATGAAACTCCTGCATCCCTTTATGCCCTTTATTACCGAGGAAATTTGGCAGCACCTGCCTCATGAGGGCATGAGCATCATGGTTTCTCCCTGGCCGGAAGGGAAGGAAGACCTTTATGACGAGAAGACCGAAAAAAAGATGCTGTTAATTATGGATATTATTAGAGGTATCAGGAATATTCGCGGTGAAATGAATATTGTCCCCTCTCAAAAGGTGGAGGCAATCATTTCTGTAAGGGATGCTGAACTGGCTTCTATAGTAGAGGAAGGCATCAAGCATATCAAAAAACTGGCTAACGTTTCTGAAATAAAAATTTTTGTTAACCTTCCTGAAAAGCCAGGGAAGGCTGCAACTTCAGTTGCGGCTGGAGCAGAAATTTATGTTCCTTTGGAAGGTGTAATCGACTTTGATGTGGAATTAAGTCGTCTGAATAAGGAAATCACAGATATTTGTAAGGAATTGGAACGTGTTGATAAAAAACTCTCCAATGAGAACTTTCTCAATAAGGCTCCTGGGGAGGTTGTTGAAAAGGAAAAGAATAAGAAAGACGAAATGGAAGAAAAGAAAAGGATATTGGAAAATAGGCTGCGCTTGCTAAGAGGAGAATAAATACTGTTGTGGAATTTTGAACAAGCTGAACAATATGCTGCATCACTTTTGAAGTTTGGAATAAATTTAGGGCTGGAACGTGTTGAGGACTATCTCAATAAAAGTGGGTATCCTTGGGACAGCATTAAATTTATTCACGTTGGAGGGACTAACGGAAAAGGTTCAACGGCAGCCATGATTGCAGGGATTCTCACCCACGCTGGTTATCGAGTGGGGTTGTACACATCGCCGCACATAAACAATTATTGCGATCGAATATCCATTAATGGACACAGCATCCAGCCAGGGCAGTTTGCGGAATTAGCAGAAGAAATTGCTGGGGAAACCAGAGGTGTTTCCCAGGATGCCCAGTTTACTGAGTTTGAATTTCTTACGGTATTGGCATTTAAATTCTTTAATCGTGAAGGTGTTGACGTAGCAGTAATCGAAGTAGGAATGGGGGGAAGGTTTGACGCTACCAACGTCATTCCTGCCCCTAAACTAAGTGTAATTACCAATATATCCAAAGACCATACCCAGTATTTAGGGTACTCCGAGCTGGATATTGCCGGAGAAAAAGCCGGCATAATCAAACCTAACGGTTGTTTGGTTACAGCGGAACGATCTCCGGAAATTCGTAGTATGTTTTGGCGCAAGTGCTGTGAGTTAGGGGCTGATTTTTTCTATGTTGGTGATGAAATAGAATGGCGGCAGGGTGCACTGGTTTTTTCAGAGGAAGGCATTGTTCATGAGTGTTGTTTGAAGAGTTCCCTTTTTGAACTAGAGTCTCTGCGCTTGCCTCTGATTGGGCAGCACCAGATAATGAATGCTTGTACAGCTTTATTGGGTGCCCAGGTATTATGGGAAAAAGGATTGAGTATTTCACAAAAGGATGTCCGCTGTGGCCTTGAGAATGTGAATTTGCCGGGGAGAATTGAAATTCTTAACTGCAAACCGCTGGTTATTTTGGATGCTGCCCATAATACAGCCGGAATCAGTGCTTTGAAAGACACAATATTCCGAATTGCCGGAGAAAGAAGGCTTATACTGGTTACAGGTGTCCTTGATGATAAAGAGCAGGAAAAAATAGCAGCTCTTTGGGGGGATTTTCCTTCCCGGGTAATAGTAACAAGGCCGGAAAACGCAGGTCGCAGCCGTTCATGGGAACATTTAGCACACTATTTCAGTAGGCACTTGGACAATGTCTGTTTGATTGAGAGTATTGATGAAGCTGTTGCCTGTGGGTGGGATTTAGCAGGAAAAGAAGATGTTTTATGCGTTACTGGCAGTTTTTATCTCTTGAAACGCAGTCGGCATAGACTACACGCCTTAATAGAGAAAATTTAACCCCTTTATTTTTTGAAAAAAAAAGACTTTTGTTGATAAATAAATAACATATTTGTAATAAGCTTGCAACTTGTTGTAATATAAAAGAAATGTCCTGTTAATACTCGAATTTTTTTTATATGCTATACTACAATCGGTGTGGTATTTTGTAGTACCGTTTTACAATTACGGTTTAGTACCTTGTTGTTTTTTTGGTAAAAACCCGGCTTGCCGGGGTTTTACGGCACCATATGACCGGCAAGTTTTGGATCACTGTGCTGCCAGGGAAAATGGTGCTCGGAGATATTGGCGGTGCCAGGGTAACTTACCCTGAGCCCGGCAAAGTTTGGAACCTGTAGATTTATGCAGGTCAGTTATTGCTCATTATTATTTCTTATTAGAAGGAGGTGAAAGACCGGAATTTGTATCGGTGGTGGTTTGTAATGAGTGGTTTGTTAGATTCCACCGAAAGAGGGTGAGACTATGATTCATTCATTGCTGTTAGTACTGATCGTAGTGGGTATTTTTCTTGCAGTTTTCTTAAAAGACTTACTTTATTCAACTCTGTCTTTGGGAATCGCCAGCGTTTGCTTGGGTATTTTATTCTTTACAATGAAAGCTCCTTATGCAGGGGTTTTTGAGTTAAGCGTTGGCGCCGGTATGGTTACAATTCTGTTTTTAGCTGCAATAAGTTTGATTTCTGGTACAAAGGAGGGACATCAAGATGAGTAACCGTTATGTATCTCCTGGCTTAATGGGTGCAGGAGTAATTGTGGTTGCGCTGTTTGCGTTTATTGTTGGTTCAACGGTACTCGGTAGTCCCGCTGACTTCTCTGCAGCTACTGCTTCAGTTGAGGTATTCCGCAACACCCTTTGGCTGGAACGTACTCTTGATGTTTTAGTACAGGGAGGGATTGTGTTAGCCGGAGTTATTGGAGTAGTAGTGCTGCTAAGGGGGATTAGGGTATGATTAATTCAGCAGAATTGTGTGCAGCGGTCGCTATTTTGGTTTTGGGATTATTATGCATTATTATTAATAGGAACATGATAAAAACCTTTATCGGTATAGAAATACTTAACCGCGCTATCACCCTAATTTTAGTCTCTAGCGGGTTTTATAGAGGCGAAGCTGCATTAGCCCAAGCGGTGGCGGTCCTGAGCATTACAATTGATGCCGTTGTTGTCGCTGTTGCACTGTCTTTGATTATTAACGCCAAACGCCTGTATGGTGACGTTAACAGCAAATTGCTGACACGACTAAAAGGGTAATTGGGTGAAGAAATGGGGGAATGAGCTGTGAATAGCTATGCTTTAGTCCTGGCGATACCGTTGGCAGGAACGGCTCTAATGCCTCTGGCTTATTTGGGAGGCAAGAAGTTGGAGAACCTCTTTGCCAATATCGTTGTTTTTTCGACAGCCGGTGTCGCTTTAAGCCTTATTCCTACTATTGGCAAAGGTGAAGTCACAATAATGGAATGGCTGCCGGGCTTGGTAACGCTTACTGCATTCAACGATAGCTTGTCTATATTCTTAGTCCTGGTGGCAGCTTGTATCGGTGCTCTAATTGCCCTGTATTCTACCGAGTATATGGCTGAGGAAAAAGACCTTCTCCGTTACTGGGCAACTTTCACCTTGTTTGTAGGCGGAATGATTGGTTTAGCTTTAACTTCTAACCTGTTGATCCTTTATGTGTTCTGGGAAATAGTTGGTCTAACTTCTTATGCTTTAATTGGTTATTACTATACGGATCCTAAAGGTGCCAAAGCAGGTCTGAAAGCGTTTTTGACAACTCGTGTTGGTGACGTTGGACTCCTGGTGGGGGTGTTAGCTCTCTATTTTGGAACCGAACCCCATACTTTTAACTTTTTTGAAATTGCTGACGCAATTGCTGCCGGACAGGTTTCATCTACTGTCTTAGCCGTTGCAGCTTTCGGAATGCTGGTGGGTGCAGTTGGTAAATCAGCCCAGGCTCCGCTCCATGTCTGGTTGGCTGACGCTATGGAAGCACCTACCACCATCAGCGCGTTGATCCACGCTGCTACAATGGTTAACGCCGGTGTATACCTGATGGCAAGAACCTATCCTATCTTTAGTGGTGTTCCCGGCTGGGCAGATACTGTACTTCTGGTCGGGGCTATTACCGCATTTCTTACCGGTACCCTTGCACTGGTTGAGCCTGACCTTAAGAGGGTGCTGGCTTATTCCACTGTCAGCCAGTTAGGCTATATGTTTGCCGCAGCTGGCGCAGGAAGTATTCTGGCAACCCAGTTCCACTTGATAAACCATGCGATTTTCAAGGCTCTCCTCTTTCTCTGTGCCGGTATGGTTATTCACCATGTGGGTTCGAGAAACATGTACGAAATGGGAGGCGGCGTAGGCAGGGAAATGAAGTTTACGGGTACATGCTATCTTATCGGTACTCTTTCCCTCTGCGGTATTCCTATTCTTAACGGTTTCTGGAGTAAAGACCTGATTATCGGTGCTACTGTTGAAGCAGGAAATATGGCAGGTTTAGTTCTCTTAGTATTGGCTGCAGTCTTGACCGTGGCTTACTCCTTCCGTGCTTACTATCTCGTATTCTGTGGAGAACGTAAAGGGGAGCACTTGCATGACCCCGGTATTGCCGTCAAGATTCCCTTGGGAATCCTGGCTGTCGGCGCTTTAACTTCCTGGTTGGCAGTAGATTTTATTACCGGACAAGGCGAAGCCAGTGGTTTAGCTATTCATGGAATGAATGTAGGTGAACTTATTCACCATACCATCAGCAGCGTAGCAGTTGTTTACTCACTGGTAGCTATTGGCCTTGGTCTTTTGATCTACTTTGCAGTAAAAGATACAGGACGTGCAATTGAAAAGGGATCTCCTGGCCTGTTTAAGCTTCTAAGGGCCGGATACGGATTTGATGGTTTTTATCTGGCAATTTTCCACGGTGTTAGGGATTTGGGAGACACTGCCCTTGCTGCAATTGATAAGTATGTATTAGAAGCCGGTGTTAACCGGGGTACCGCATCCTTCTTCGTGGGTGCCGGCAAGGCTGGAAGGGCATTACACCCTGGGGATGTATCTTATAATGTGATTGGCGTTGTAACCGGTTTGCTGCTCGTAATTGCAGTTATGTTCTTAGCGGTGTAAGGGGGGATATAGATTGGCTAGCACATTAATGGGCTTAACCCTGCTTGTCCCTATAGTCGGAGCAATTGCGGTAATATTTGTCAACTCCTCCCGTGTACGTAGATTTGCGGGTGGTGTGGCATTGGTTACAACATTGCTTGCAATTTGGCTTGCTGTACTTCAATACGGAAATCCGCCAATTGAAGTGGCATGGTCCTGGATTGGGGGCTTAGGGATAGATTTTGAATTTCATTTAGACGGTCTTGCTTCCATTTTAATGGTAGCGGCTGCTGCTCTGAGTGCTTCGGCTATCCTGTTTATGCCTCATGAGTACAAAGGGCAGGAAGTGGAACAGTCTTCCTTCTACGGATGGATGCTGGTATTCCTGGCAGCAATGATAGGTGTTGCACTTGCTGCAAATACTATTCAGTTCTACCTGTTCTGGGAAGCATTGTTAATTCCGTCCACTGCTATGCTTGCCTTCTGGGGAGACCTGGAGAACAGGGGCAAGATAGCTCTGAAGTACTTTGTTTATACCCACGTTGGTGCTGTTTTGATCCTGTTGGCTATTTTGTGGGTCTACAGTACAACAGGTGTTACAGATATTTACGCTTTCAGGGAAACACTGGCAAGTGTTGACCCATCAATTCTGAGAGTGCTTATTTGGCTGTTTGTGCTGGGATTTGGCTTTAAATTGGCTATGTTCCCATTCCACAGCTGGCTTCCTGATACTTATGAAGCCTCTCCTCTGCCGTTGGCAATTGCTATGGCAGGCGGTATGATGGGCTGTGGTATTTACGGGATTATTCGTTTTGTATTTACACCGTTCCCGGCGGAGATTGTTGCTGAGTTAGCATTCCCGATTATGATACTGGCGTTAATTACCCTTTATTACGGCGGTATCATGGCTTTTGCTCAAAAGAACCTCAGACGTTTCCTGGCTTATTCCAGTATGAGCCAGATGGGTTATGTATTGCTCGGCATTGGTTCCGCACACGGTTTGGGTGTTGGCGGTGCAACCTTCCACATCTTAAACCACGGTGTTGCTAAAGTTTTGATGTTTATGGTCGTTGCCGTTCTTATTTACAGAACCGGCAAAAACCGCCTCGATGAGCTGGGAGGATTGGCGACCACGATGCCTGTAACTGCTTTGTGTGCTACAGTTGGTGCATTTTCTCTGGCTGGAGCTCCGCCGTTTTCAGGTTTCCACAGTGAATGGATGATTTTCGCTGGTGTATATTCAACAGGTCATTTAGCAGTGGCCGTTCTGGCTATTGCAGGAGCTGTACTGTCCAGCGCATATGCATTGAGCTTTGTTAGATATGCCTTCTTTGGTCATCCCAAGGAAAGCTTGCAAGATGTTAAAGAAGTCCCATTAAAAATCTTGGCTCCGATGTTGGTCTTAGCTTTAGTAGCGGTTATAGTCGGTGTTTATCCTGCACCGTTCTTTGAATGGGTAACCGGCGCTCTGGGACCATTGCATCTGGGAATATAGGAGGTGCATACCATGGCAGGACAATTTTTAATTCTAATGCTTCTAGCCTTATTTGTAGGCGGCATGGTTTCCTATGTCGTGGGTCACTGGTCGAAAAATCCCTGTAAAGCGGCTGGTGTAGTGGCACTCCTAGCACTGGTATTGGCTGTTGTTGCTTTTGTACCCGTTGCACAGCATGTTGCCCTTGGGGATACTCCGATGGTTACCATTGGTGATGGTGTGTTGGGTATTACGCTTCAGGCTGATGCACTATCCGTGTTTATGATTGCCGTGATCTTACTTTTAAGTATAGCCGCTACGATTTACTCGTGGAACTATATGGAAGAAGATGAGGGAGTTGACAAGTACTACGGATTACTGATGTTCATGATTACCGGTATGCTTGGTATCACCCTGGCTACCGACTTGTTCAACATCTATCTCTTCTTCGAATTGATGGCTGTGTCATCTTATGTTCTGGTTGCTTTCCGCAAGGATACTCATGAACCAATTGAAGCTGCCTTTAAGTACCTGGTTATGAGTGCAGTAGGTTCTGCATTTATTTTACTGGGTATTGCCTTAACCTTCATGTATACAGGAGACTTAAGTTTTGCTGCTGTTGCTCAAAAGGTCCCCGAACTGCCCGCATCCGTTGTAATACTTCTTATGGGCTTGTTCCTGGGTGGCTTTGGTGTTAAAACTGCAATGGCTCCCCTGCATACCTGGCTGCCGGACGCACACTCTGCTGCTCCGACAGGCATCAGTGCAATGTTGTCAGGTGTAGTTATTGAAACCGGCTTCTTTGCAATGCTGAGAATATTGATTACCCTGTTTGCAGCAGTTAACTTAAGCATGGGGCTTGCCCTGGCACTGTTCTCAGTTGTAACTATGTTTGCGGGCAACCTCCTTGCTCTGGTACAGAAGGATATCAAGAGAATGCTGGCTTATTCCAGTGTTGCTCAAATTGGCTATATCCTTGCTGGTATTGGTTTGGGTATCTACTTTGGAGCATTCTCCGGTTTGACCGGCGGCTTATATCACATTATGACCCACGCTTTCATGAAAGGCCTCGCCTTCTTCTGCGCTGGTGTTGTCATACACCAGCTGGGAACTCGCGAAATTGCCAAAATGCGTGGTATTGGAAGGCATATGCCGTTAACCGCCGCAGGCTTTACAGTTGCTGCTCTTGCTCTGGCAGGAGTACCTCCTTTCAGTGGTTTTATGAGCAAGCTGCTTATTTACAATGCCGGTGTTGAAGTAGGTTCTACCATTGGCATTACATTTGCAGTACTAATCATTATGAACAGTATTATTTCACTGGGTTACTACCTACCGGTGGTTAATACTTTCTATGCAAAAGATACTGCTGCAGAGACACCACTTCATGATGCTCCGGTTTGGTGTGCAGTGCCAATTGGAGGTTTAATGCTGGTTACGCTATTGTTAGGCATTTTGCCTCAAATAGGTCTGAAGTTTGTCTATCCGGCTGTAAGTGTTATTGTAAGCCTGCTTGTTTAATATAGTCTCGAAAAAGGAAGGAGGGGCAAAAAAAAATGGAAATCAATCTAGCTGTAACGCCAATTGCGTTTCTAATCTTCACAGTACTAGCTTATGTGCTGTTTGGAATTGGCAAACAGATGGCTGTACCCTTTGAAAAAACAGAGGGGAAAATCGCCCCGTATCTCTGCGGTGAGGATTTAGATTTAGGGGTCCTTAGTCCCGGGTACTGGCAGTTCTTTTCCATTGCAATTCTGTTTACCATTTTGCACGTTACTGTGTTTATGTTAGCATTAATGCCTAGCCCTGCAGTGTTGTTTGCTGTTGCTTACCTGGCAATTGTTGCTGCCGCCGTAGGTGTCCTGATTGGAGAAGTCAGACTGACTATTCCTCCCAGGGAAAAAGCTGTGGCTAAGCTGAAGACAAGGGCAAAAATAGTAGAGGTATCAAGTGGTATGCCAGTGGGCAGCGGTAACAGTATTTCTGCCAGTGACTGAACAGAAAGGAGGCTAGAGTAATGCTTCAATCGCTTGTTAATTGGGCTCGAGTAAAATCACCCTGGTTGGTACACGTTAATACAGGTGCATGCAACGGTTGTGACATTGAAGTGTTGGCGGCTCTTATGCCAAGATTTGATGTCGAGCGATTTGGCATTTTGCTTCAAGGTACTCCCAGGCATGCCGATGTCCTTGTATGTTCCGGTCCTGTAACCAGGCAGGTTAAGGACCGAGTAGTAAGAGTATATGAACAGACTCCAGCCCCCAAGTTCGTTGTAGCAGTTGGTACTTGCGCATGTAACGGAGGGGTTTTCAGAGGCAACTATAATGTTTTAGGTGGTATCGATGCAGCTATTCCCGTGGATGCATACATTCCCGGCTGTGCGGCAAGTCCGCCTGCTATAATTGACGGTGTTGTCAAACTCCTGCTTAAGTTGCAGGGAAAAGCGGGTTAAGGGGGGATAAAGAATGTCAAGAGAATTTAAAAATATTGATGCAGAATTAAAAAGTGACCTTGAAACCCAATTCGGACAAAAGGTTGAAGTTGTCAACACCCGTCCGCACCGTCTGTTTGTAACTATAGACAGGGATAACCTGGTGGAAGTTATTCAGTATCTCAAAGAGAAACACGGGTTAACTTACCTTTCGACTATTACTGGTTTGGATGCTGTTGAGCATTTTGAAGTGATTTACCATTTATTCCTGGATGGAGCTCAGATCAACGTTAAAGCCATAATACCAACTGATGATCCTCGTATAGCTTCCGTAACACCAATGCTTCCAATTGCAAATTGGTATGAAAAAGAAGTTTCGGAAATGTTGGGAATAACCATTGAAGGTCATCCTAATCCTGAGGGTTACATGCAACTTCCCGAAGATTGGCCGGAGGGGGAATATCCCCTGCGTAAGAATTGGCCTGCTAAAGAAAGGGGGGTAAGATAATGGCTGAAATAAAGGTTCCTATTGGCCCACAGCATCCAGCCCTGGAAGAACCGGAACTGTTTTTGCTTACCGTGGATGGTGAAGAAATAGTAGATGCCGAGGCGCGTATCGGCTACAACCACAGGGGGATGGAAAAGTCTGCAGAATTCAGGAGCTATATGCAGGTTTTGTATCTCTATGAAAGGATATGCGGTATCTGTTCACATACCCATACCTCCTGTTTTGTTCTAGCTACTGAGGAAATTGCCGGTCTTGAAGTTCCCAAGAGAGGAAAGGCTATCCGTACACTGGTTGGGGAGCTTGAACGTATACACAGCCACCTTTTGTGGCTGGGTATTGCGGGGCACGAGATAGGGTTTGATACCTTGTGGATGTACAGCTGGCGTGACCGTGAACTGGTAATGGATATTTTGGAAGAAATCTGTGGTAACCGTGTAAACTATGGTATTAACACTATAGGCGGCGTACGCAGGGATATCCCTGTAGAAAAGATTGATGACTACCTTAAGGCTATTGATATCCTTGAAGAACGTTCCGGATATTATGCAAAAGTAGCCTTTGAGGAGGGAACACTGGCTGCTCGTCTTAGTGGTGTTCATGTCCTGACCAAAGAGAAAGCCATAGAGCTCTGTACCTGCGGTCCTACGGGCCGTGCTTCCGGGGTAGCTACAGACATCAGATTTGAAGAGCCATATTTTATCTATGATGAGATACCCTTTGATTTGATTACCTGGGAAAGCGGGGACCTTTTCGGAAGGGTCGTAGTCAGGGTACTCGAGCTTATTGAATCATGTAAAATAGCCCGCTATGTACTGCAGAATATGCCTGACGGCCCCTATAGATTGGAGAAAGTACCGAAAAAGATCCCGGCAGGTGAAGCCGTAGGTAGATACGAAGGACCTCGCGGCGAAGATATCCATTATGTTCGCGCTAACGGGACCGAATGTCCTGATCGGGCAAAGGTTAGGGCCCCAACATACCAGAACATTCCGGCAGTAGTTGAGACTCTTAAGGGCAGCTATATTGCCGATGCACCTATTGCCATTGCTTCAATGGACCCCTGCTTCAGCTGTACTGACCGGATGGCTGTGGTGCGGGATATCCGCTCTGGGAAAGAGAGCCGTATGCGCGTAAGGGACCTTAGCAAGCTTGCAAAGGAGGGGAAATAAGTGAGTGAATTAGCCCAAATTCTTGTCTTCCCCGGATTTGTCTTTTTGTTCTGCTATGCTTTGTTTGTAGAATGGTTTGATCGAAAGGCTTATGCCCTGATGCAGAACAGGGTTGGTCCTCCGTGGTTCCAGCCCTTTGCAGACTTTATTAAACTGATGGGCAAGGAGTATATCATCCCCGAGAGAGCAAATGGACTGTTCTTCCTGCTGCTGCCTACCACTTTGTTGGCAGTAGCCTTGACCACTGTAATAAGTATACCTATAGCTAATGCCCAAGCCATCTTCTCTTTTGAAGGGGATATATTAGTTGTAGCATTCTTGTTAACCACAATGAGTATTGTGATTTTCTTGATCGGCTGGTTCTCCAACAGTTCTTATACTGTGGTTGGCGCGACACGTGCTATCAGCCAGATGATTTCTTATGAAGTTCCGCTGCTTTTGGCATTGCTGACTCCGGCTGTTCTTGCGGGGAGTTGGAATATTGCGGAAATTTCACAGTTCTTCCGTGCAAATCCGGCTTTGCTGCTGGTTCAGGTGGTTGCCCTGGGTGTAGCATTGATTTCCGTTCAGGCAAAGCTGGAAAGGGTACCATTCGATATTCCTGAGGCGGAAACGGAAGTTGTCGGGGGGCCNNGTCTGTGTTGCTCTTTTGGCTAACTTGTTCCTGGGGGGATTTTCCACAAGTTGGGCTGTTGGTATTGTAGAATTTCTGGTCAAATCCCTTGTCCTGGTATTTGCCTTGACATGTATGCGTACAGTAATGGCCAGGTTTAGAATCGAACAGCTTGTTTTGATTTGCTGGCACCGCCTGGTTCCTATTGCACTGGCTCAATTTGTACTGGCAGTTATCATTAAAGGGTGGTGGTTATAATGAAATTTGGCGTAATGATTAAGGAAGTATTGCCACACCTGACCAAAACACCAAACACTATTCTCTACCCGTTTCAGAGAGTTCCGGTTCCTGAAGCTTTTAGAGGCAAACCGGTTCTGGATACTGAAAAATGCCGTGGCTGTGCCAAGTGTGCCTGTGAAATAATCTGCCCGGCTGAGGCCTGCAAGAAGATTAGTATTGGTGACTGCATTGATCGCCTGGCTTTCTGGTATGACCGCTGTATTTACTGTGGTGAGTGTGCAGAAAGGTGTCCCTTTGACGCAGTTACAATGACCCATGAATTTGAGCTGGCTGCATATGACACTGAATCCTTGTATGCTCATCCGGAACAGCCCCAGTCTGAAGAAGCACTGGCAATTATTGAAAAGGCTCGTGAGAGAAAAAAGCTACAAGCTCAAAAAGCTGCCGAAGCCAAGAAAGCGGCGGAAGAAAAAAAGGATGCCGAGGAGAAGAAAGACGCCCCTCCGGCAGAAGATAAAGAATAGTATAATGGATAATACTCTGAAAAAGGATCTCTGCGATTTCCTAAAAGATGCTGAGCGCATAGCTGTAGTCGGAATTGGACAGGAATATCGTTGGGACGATGCTGCAGGTATTATTGTTGTAGAACAACTGTTTGAACAGTTCAGTGGTGGCAGCGCGCCACCACTGAATCTTTATGATGTTGAATTTGAAACAAAGTATGGTAAGTTAAGGCTGTATCAGGGGTATGAAACTCCTGAAAGCCTAACAGGAAGCCTGCGGCAGTTTCTGCCCACACATGTTCTTTTTATTGATGCGGCTCAGCTAGCCAGGGAGCCGGGGACATGCGAACTGGTTCCCATATCGGAGATTCAGGGGGAGGAGATTTCCACCCACAACGTCCCTCTTTCCCTTCTTGGTGAGTTTCTTCAGAAGGACATGGGCAGTGAAGTGATGCTCCTGGGAATTCAACCTTTCAGCATTGGTTTGGGGGAAAAAAGAACACTCTCCCCACCTGTTGAGAGGGCAGTCGGTTTGATTTGCAAGGTATTAGAGGATGTTTTAAGATAGAATAAGATAACTGCTAAGTACCAGAAACCGCCGGATATATCGCATATATATAAGGGCGGTTTTTGGTTTCCTGAAAAAAGCAGGATTCTTCTAGTGCTTTACTTAATACATAACTGGTTGATATTGACATATACTGTAAATTGCTCTTTCCCGATGTTGATTTTCCGACCGATAAAGGCTTCCACTCAAAAAAATAAACAACAGGGGATGTGATTATTTGAAACAAATATTCCTGGCATCAGCTTCACCTCGCAGAGTCGAGCTTTTAAGAACTTTGGGGCTGACTTTTGAACAAAGGATTAGCACGGTTGCGGAAAGTCTGTTTGGAAATCCGGAACCTGCACTTCTTGCCGAATCCCTGGCACTGGCTAAAGCCCGGGACGTGGCTGACAGGGAAGGAAAAGGACTGGTTATCGGCGCCGATACCATTGTTGTGCATCAAGGGAAGATACTGGGAAAGCCCTTGGACCGGGAGGACGCATTCAGGATGTTGCAGATGCTGAACGGGTCACAGCATGAGGTAATCAGCGGAGTGGCTGTTGTGGACGCTGATAACGGACAAGAAAATTCGGGCCATGAGGTAACTATTGTATCCTTTCGTTTGCTTTCCGAGGAGCAATTGAAGTCTTATGTAGCTACAGGAGAACCTATGGACAAAGCAGGAGCTTATGGGATTCAGGGAATTGGTGCTCTTCTCGTCAAGGGTATCAGCGGTTGTTATAACAACGTTGTTGGTCTTCCTTTGACCTTGCTGGCTGAAATTCTGGAGGAGATAGGCTTGAATGTTTGGAGTTATATTGGAAAGGAGGGCAGATATGCCGGCGAGACCTGAGTATCACCTGACAATTAAGGAGATGCCTCCTGACCAAAGGCCAAGAGAAAGGCTTATTTCCTTTGGCCCCGCTGTACTCTCCAATGCGGAAATTTTAGCTATATTGTTAGGTACAGGGACTGGAGATGAGACCAGCATTGAGCTGGCCCAAAGGATTCTTACTTCCCATGGGGGCATTTCTTTCCTGGCGGAGGCAAGCGTGGAGGAATTGATAAGTATCCGGGGAATAGGTCCTGCAAAAACAGCTCAGATCAAAGCGGCTATAGAGTTGGGTAAAAGGCTGGCTTCAACTACCAGGTGGGAGAGACCTGCCATCAAGTCTCCCCTTGACGTTTTTCACCTAATAGGGGAAGATATGAGGTATCTTGACCGGGAAAATTTTAATGCCATTATGCTGAATACAAAGAATTATGTGCTGGGGATTGATGCAATATCTGTTGGGAGTCTAAACGCCTCCCTTGTCCACCCAAGGGAACTTTTTAAAAGGGCAATATTAAAAAGCGCCGCCGCAATTATTTTAGTCCATAATCATCCCAGCGGTGACCCCCAGCCCAGTGAGGAGGATAAACTGGTGACAAGGAAAATGGTGGAAGCAGGCGGAATTATAGGTATAGAAGTCTTGGATCATATCATTATCGGAGACGGCAGGTTTGCCAGTCTAAGGGAACAGGGATTTATGTAGCGATTGAACCCTAATATATAGAATTTTTTCCCTTGGTGGAGATTTTATCTTTTTCTTGATAGGCATTTGGAGTATATACTATAATAGCTTTAGAATTCAAGGAGGAGCTGATAACGATTTTTGCACGCGATATAGGAATAGATCTCGGGACTGCTAACACCCTGGTTCACCTTAAGGGAAAGGGCATTGTAATGCAGGAGCCTTCAGTTGTTGCAATTCAAAGAGATACCGGTGAAGTGCTGGCTGTGGGAAATGAAGCCAAAAGAATGATTGGCAGGACTCCTGGAAATATAGTGGCAATTCGGCCAATGCGAGATGGCGTAATAGCTGATTTTGATGTTACTCAGAGTATGCTCCGCTATTTTATTCGTAAAGCCCTTAGTTCCGGAGGCCCCCTGGCAAAACCCCGGGTAGTGGTTTCCGTTCCCTCTGGAGTTACGGCCGTTGAGGAAAGGGCTGTTAAGGAGGCGGCTCTCCAGGCCGGCGCCAAGGAAGCCTATTTAATAGAAGAACCCATGGCTGCTGCAATTGGCGCAGGGCTTCCTGTACATGAGCCTACAGGTAATATGATCGTTGACATAGGAGGCGGGACTACTGAGGTGGCAATTATCTCTCTGGGCGGGATAGTCACCAGTAGGTCCATCCGTGTTGCCGGAGATGAAATGGATGATGCTATAATACAATATATCAGGAACGAGTATAAGCTGGCCATAGGGGAGCGTACCGCAGAGGATATTAAGATTGAAGTCGGTGCTGCTTATTTTGATGCTTCCGAGGAGGGACAGGCCCGGAAGGAAAAGAAATACGAGGTTCGGGGAAGGGATATGGTAAACGGGCTTCCCAAGACCGTAGAGGTTTCCGCCCCGGAGATCAGTACTGCACTGGCTGAACCTGTGGAAAACATCGTTGGGGCAATTAAAGTCTGCCTGGAGAATACCCCTCCGGAGCTGGCTGCTGATATAATGGACAGAGGCATTGTCATGGCCGGGGGAGGTTCCTTATTGTTCGGCCTGGACAAATTGTTTAGCGAGGAAACAGGAATGCCGGTGCATATAGCTGAAAACGCACTCACAGCTATTGCTATTGGGACCGGTACTGTCCTGGAAAATATTAATGTTCTCAAAAAAGTTCTTATTCCTTCAAAAAGGCTAAGTTAAGAAAAAGGTCGTGATTTTTTGATCCGACTGAAGAAATATCGGACTCCCTTTGTATACTTGATAATAGTGGTGCTTCTGCTTGTCAGCATACGCCTGACGGGGTTTGAAAGACCCACTCTCAGCCAGGGAGAAGCATTTATACGCAATTTATTGGCCCCGCTTCAGAGCGGGGTTATGGTTATTGGGCAGAAAGCCAATAATTTTCTGTCTCAAATTGCTAATTATGCAGAAATCAGCGATGAAAACGAGCGTCTGGCAGAAGAGGTTGCCAGGTTGACTGCTGAAAACAACCTTTTGACGGAGTACAAGCAGGAAAATGCCCGGCTGAGAAAACTCCTGGGCCTGCAAGACTTGATTGGCACCCAGTTTTCTCTTACGGCAGCCCGGGTTACTGCCAGAGACCTGGAAAACCTGCACCAGACACTGATTATTAATAAAGGCAGCGAGGACGGAATAAGGAAGGATATGCCTGTCATTAACGAACAAGGATTGATAGGGCGCATAATCAATGTTACTGACCGTACCAGTGAAGTGCTGTTAATTCTGGACAGGGAGGGAGCTGTAGGTGCCATGGTACAGCAAACCAGGGTCCCCGGTGTGGTTGAAGGTCTGGGGCCGGGCAGTGATCAATTGCAGATGATTCACATAAATGTAGATGCTCCCATCGGGGTTAACCAGGTAATTATTACCTCCGGTTATGGAGGCATATTCCCAAAAGGCTTGCGGATAGGTTATGTCAAAGAGATTATCCCTGAGGCGAATGGGTTAATGAAAAGGGCAGTTATCCAGCCGTTTGTTGATTTTGACCGGCTGGAAGAAATCCTAGTGGTAACAGGGGTTGTGGACAGTTGATTAGACGCATTTTGTTTTATTCCGGCTTATTTCTTATCTCCATTATCCTCCAGTCTACTATTTTTCATTATTTAAAAATTGGGGGAGTTAAACCTGATCTGTTATTGGTCATTGTTGTTTTGTCTGCAGTTTTAAACGGCAGGCGAACCGGTGCAGCAGTAGGGTTTGCTTTTGGTCTACTGGAGGACCTTCTTGTAGGAAAGTATATCGGCTTACAGGCACTGACAAAAATGCTTACCGGCTACATTATCGGGAATCTTGAAAGGAAAATTTTTTCCGACAATGTGCTTGTTCCCATTGTTGTGGGCGGGTTGGGTACTGTAATACACTGTGTACTTCAGTTTGCTGCCCTGCTATGTGTCGGTGCTTACAATCTGTTTACGCCGGAAAGCCTCTTTTCCCTGACACTGGCATCAAGCTTTTATAACCTGTGTGTGGCACTATTAATCTATGAGCCTCTTTACCGTTCCAACACACGGGGATTTTTTAAAGCAGTTTAGTTTTTACAGCTTTGCTGGAAAATGTATGTATGGGAGAGGTAGCAGTGGAGAAGAAAGAACAAGCACTGCGCATTACTGTATTTATGGTAATGGTAGCGGTTATTTTTGTTGCTCTGGTCAGCCGCCTTTTTTATCTCCAGGTAATTCAAAACCAGCAGTTCCAACAGCTGTCTGAAATCAACCGCTTGCGGCTGATTTCTATCCCAGCCCGCAGGGGAGATATTCTTGATAAAAACGGAATTCCCCTGGCTACAAGTGAGCCTGTTTTTTCCATCAGTTTTACTCCTTCCGATGGCATCGATTTGGAGGATACTGCTGCCAAGTTGGAAAACCTTTTGGATGACCCTGAAATAACAAAAGAAAGCATCATAGAGACGGTCAACAAGCAAACGAGAAGATATGTTCCTGTTGAAATTGCCCGTGTGCCCTGGGGAGAAAAGGGCTGGGAAATTGTGTCCCGTCTGGAAGAAAACAGGATGGAACTGCCGGGTATAAGCATAGAAGAGCATCCGCAGCGAGTTTATCCTAACGGGCCTTTGGCAGGACATATTCTTGGTTACGTTGGGAAAATAAATGAGGATGAACTTGAAAAGAACAGGCAGTACCAATACGGAATGCAGGACTGGATCGGAAAGACTGGTGTAGAAAGGTTTGCAGAGCTTATCAGCTATGATCAGGGGAAAATCGTTGGACTTCGCGGCCAGGATGGGGTAAGGCAGGTTGAGGTTGATGCGGGTGGCAGGAGGATTCAAGAGCTGACCTCCATTGAACCTATTACCGGGCATGATGTGGTGCTCACTATTGACAGTAAACTGCAAAAAGCTATGGAAAACTCAATGGACGAAGTTATTGCCAATCTCAAGAAGAGCAACCCTAAGGCAATGGCAGCTGCAGCAGTGGCCATTGATGTAAAGACAGGTGCCATACTGGCCGCCGCCAGCAGGCCGTCGCTAAACCCCAATGATTTTGTAGACGGCAGTTTTTCCGAAAAGAAAGATTACTACAATAACAGTTCAAAGAAACCCATGTTTAACAGGGTATTTCAGGGGACTTATCCCCCGGGGTCTACATTCAAGATGATTACAGCCATGGCTGCCCTTGAAGCAGGTGTGAACCCTTCCAGCAGGGTAGTTTGCAAGGGAGCGTATTGGAAGGCTCCTTATATTAGGTGCTGGAACGTTCATGGTTCTGTTGACCTTTATTCGGCTCTTGCCGGGTCCTGCAATACTTATTTCCAGGACGCCGGTTGGAAGGCAGGAATAGATAAAATTGCTCAGATTGGAGAAGAATTTGGCCTCGGGCAGAAGACGAATACCCTGGGGATTCTTAACGAATCCGAGGGGTTGCTTCCCAGCGCCCAGTGGAAAAAGGCTTTGTATGAGCCAATTATTGAAGAAAAGTATGCTAAAAAACGTGAAGAATTGACTGCCGAATATCAAAAAACCTTAGCCAATCTCCAGGAAGAAAAGGAAAAGGAAGATGCCCGGAAAAAATACGAAAACAGGATGAATATACTTGAAGCCCAATACAAAATTGACTACAAGTTTTACACCACATGGCAGCCTTTTGATACTTTCAATACTTCTATTGGGCAGGGGTCAAATAACTACACCATTATTCAGCTTGCCAATTATGTGGCAACACTGGCAAATGGGGGCAACCGTTACCGTCCCTACTTGGTAGACCGTATTGTTTCCCATACGGGTGAAGTAGTTAAGCAGTACAAACCTGAGCTTCTCAATAAAGTTTCTGTTTCGGAAGAAAATATGGCCCATGTACGTAAGGGCATGAAACGTGTAACCGATCCGGGCGGCACAGCGTATTCTCTCTTTAGCAATTTCCCGGCAAATATAGGTGTGGCAGCAAAAACCGGGACAGCCCAAACGGGGCTTGCCGGAGATAAAAAAAATGCAGATTACCACGGTGTATTTGTTTGTTTTGCCCCCTATGATGACCCGGAAATAGCTTTTGCCGCAATTGTAGAGTATGGAGAAAGCGGTGGCAGCTCAGGCGGCCATATAGCCAAGGCTGTTTTTGAAGAATATTTCGGATTGAATAAAAATGAAGGAGAATAGTACGTATGGTGTCAATATCTGGAGGAAAAAACAGTAAAAAAGTCCAGTACGGTTGGAAAGCAAGGCAGGATTTGGTGGCTGCATGTAGAAAATAAAATTCAACGCTTAGGTTAGTTGAACCTTTGTTGAGGAGAATACGATGTCATGAAAAAAAATCCCGATGGGGTGAGCTCGAAACTCACTTCGTTGATGCAGCTATCTCCGCCTGATGGCCTGTTGCCAAAAGACAGGCCGCCTGAAATATACCCGCAGCTTTATTTTGATGCTGCTGTTCCTGACGAGGAAGAGTTTGTACCCGAACCTCCGTCGTTGAAAACCAAGGAAAATACTCCTGAGCAGCCGGGGGTTGAGATACCGCCATCGGACAATACGCTTTTAATTGAGCGTACGGTGCGTTCCGGACAGTCGGTTAACTTTCCGGGACATGTGGTAGTGATGGGTGATGTCAATCCTGGGGCAGAGATTGTTGCTGGAGGTCATATTATGGTTTTTGGGAGCTTAAGGGGTGTAGCCCATGCCGGAGCACTGGGCAGTAAAAGTGCAAGGGTTGCAGCTCTTTGTCTGAATCCAACTCAACTCCGAATTGCCGATCATATTACAAGAGCTCCCGATGGAGATGAATTTAAACCTCACCAACCGGAGATTGCCAAAATTAATGATGGTTCTATTGTTATTGAAAAGTACTGCCCAGGTTGGGAAAGAGGAGAGTAGTGTTCTAATCTGCCTGGAGAAAGAGGGGGAATTAGGATGGGAGATGTAATTGTCGTAACGTCTGGGAAGGGCGGAGTGGGGAAGACTACCACTACGGCAAATTTGGGAACCGGTCTGGCAAAGCAGGGCTACAGTGTGGTTCTGGTAGATACGGACATCGGGCTTAGAAATCTGGATGTTGTTATGGGATTGGAGAACAGAATTGTATACGATATCGTTGATGTTACTAATGGTCACTGTCGCTTGAAGCAGGCCCTGATTAAGGACAAGAGGTTCGAAAAAATGTACCTCCTTCCTGCTGCTCAAACAAAGGAGAAAACAGCAGTAACTCAGGAACAAATGGTTGAGCTGTGCCGAAATTTGAAGAATGAGTTTGATTATGTAATCATCGACTGTCCTGCAGGAATAGAACAAGGTTTCAAAAATGCAATTATTGGGGCAGAAAAAGCAATTGTTGTTACAACCCCTGAAGTAGCCGCAGTGAGGGATGCAGACCGGGTGATCGGCCTCCTTGAAGCCCAAGGCATAGAGCAGCCGCAGCTGGTGATTAACCGTATCCGGGCAGATATGGTTAAGCATGGCGATATGATGGATATCGATGATATTATCGATATTCTTGCCGTTGATTTATTAGGCGTAGTCCCTGAAGATGAATTAATTGTTATTTCAACGAACAGAGGGGAACCTGCTGTGCTGGATGTCCAATCTAAGGCAGGGGAGGCTTACCGGAATATTTCCAGACGGATTGCCGGTGAGGATGTGCCCATCATGCCCCTGGAAGTCAATGAAGGAATTATGTCACGCCTTAAGAAGTTAATTGGAATGAGATAGGGAGAGGAGGCATTAGACTTGTTTGAACTGCTGCAGCGGCTGCTGGGAAAAGATGAGAGCGCACAGAGTAAGAATGTGGCCAAGGAACGACTCCAGTTGGTTCTAGTCAAGGATCGCTGTACTATTGCCCCTCACATTCTGGAATCTTTAAAGGTAGATCTTATTGAGGTAATTTCCAACTACATGGAAATTGATGAAAAAGGGTTGGATGTTACCATTAGCGATGACGATCAATCTCTGGCTCTGGTAGCCAATATACCTATCTTGAGGATGAGGAGAACTCCCAAAAAAGCCAGCCGGTAGAAAGTGTGAGAAACATTTTTAGAAACTTGACACCCTGTACATAAAACCATACCTATTACTCCAGTAATCGGCATGGTTTTTTTCTTATACCAGGATATTATGCTTTTCAAAACACGAAGTAGCCGTGACAGCCGAAGAGCCTTCTACCGTCCTCCTGGCTTTCAAAGTTCACTCCGGACAACCGGGACATTAGGGCAAAACCCTTATCGTCTAGAACCCATGTACTTTTTCGCTACGGACAAGCCCCCACGCCCTTAGCGGAGGCAAAGCCGCGCAAGGCTTAAGGGAAACAAGTCCCGCTCGAAACCATTGGAACTGTCCCAAATTAGGACTTGCCCCGGCGACCTGGCTGCGTCTTACGGTTTTGACCTGGAGTCGCGCCAAGAGTTGTTTGCTGCCGCGGACTATTTGCCTGCGGGGGGGCGTAGAAGCCCTTCAGATGAATCTTTGCCGCCCCTCGCACGAAGGGCGAATTTCGGGTTACAAGAGTTCATATGCTGCCGTTGGAAAAATCCTCCTGGCAACGGTCGTGGTTGAAGATTCCTTATTAATGTATAATGTAATAACTGGAGGATACCGGAGGAAAAAATTATGGAAGCAAAGAGACTCATCAAGAACATAGATTTTTTATTTCTTGCGTTTATTGCCGGCATTTTGATAATGAGCTGTTTTGTTTTGAGCAGTGCAACCCTTAACGTCAGTAATGACCCTTTGCTTTATGTAAAAAAGCATATTGTGTGGATTGCCGCCGGTTTGACAGGAATGATTTGTCTTACGATTTTCAATTATAATAACCTGCGGGGGTATTGGAAGCCCATTTATTTTGCCAGCCTTGGGATTCTGCTTCTTGCCGCAGTTTTCGGAAAAGAAGGCAGCCGGATTCCTATTGGGTCATTTCAACTGCAGCCCTCTGAGTTTGCTAAAGTGGCCATTATTATTACCTTTGCCAAATTCCTCAGTGACAGGCAGGGAAAGCTGAACACGTTAAAAGAACTGATTCCCTGTTTTCTTCATGTGGGTATTCCAATGTTTTTAATTGCTCCAGGTGATTTGGGCACTTCTTTGGTGTTCGTTGCCATTACCTTTGGGATGCTTTTTATGGCCGGTGCAAATATTAAACTGCTGCTGAAAATTATAGGGAGCGGACTTTTGTTTATTGTTGCGCTTCTTGTAGGTCACTTTAAATTTGGAGTTCCTCTCCCTCTGGAAGAGTACCAGTTGATGCGGTTGGTAGTGTTCCTGAATCCATATAATGATGGTTTTAACGGAAGGGGATATGGGTATCATATTATCCAATCCCAGGTAGCTATTGGGTCAGGGGGATTACTGGGAAAGGGGTTGTTCCACGGTTCTCAAGTGCAGCTCAACTTCCTTCCTGAGCACCACACGGATTTCATTTTTTCCGTTGTTGGCGAGGAACTGGGTTTTATAGGTGCAGTTGCCCTGCTGGTGATGTACTTCGGTCTTGTATACCGTGCCCTGAATATTGCCAAAGCCGCCAAGGATTTATACGGTACCCTGCTAGTTTCGGGGGTTGTGTCCATGATTATGTTTCATGTGTTGGAGAATATTGGTATGAGTATGGGGCTAATGCCCATTACGGGAATCCCTTTGCCCCTCTTCAGCTACGGTGGAAGTTCCATGCTGGCAACTTTGATGGGGCTAGGGCTTGTTTTGAACGTGAATATCCGGAGGCAAAAGATTCGCTTTTAGTCATATCCCCTTTGTTGTAGGCATATATTCTATTGTAATTGCCTGTCCCAGGGGGGCGGAACGTGAAAAGAGCAAGGGGTTATGATACCCGCAAGGATATTTTAAGTTCCAATAATGACTATTTTTTTTCCGGCAGCAGGAAGAAAGCCTTCTGGTTTAAGAGGATTGTTCAGTTGGCAGCAGCTATAGCCATCCTTTTGGCTGTTATTGGTCTTTCACGGTTAGAATACCCGGCGTCAAAAAACATTACCAACAAGGTGAGATATTATTTAACAGATGAACGGTCTAACCAGATGGAGGCCATTATAGGTGCTGTACAGAGCGGGGTATGGATGGATTCTTTTGAAAACGGTGTGCTGGAAACCCTGGGAAAACTCCAGGTTCCTGTTGATACTCCCGAAAAACCTTTAACTATTCCGGTATCCGGAAAAATAATCCGACCCTACGGCTGGGAAGAATTTGAGGGCGGCCAGCAGCTTCTCCATCCTGGCATCGATATTCAGGGACTTGAACCTTTAGCCCCGGTGCATGCAGCTGCCTCTGGCAGTGTCCGTTATATCGGAAAAAATGAACGGTTGGGAAACTATGTGGAATTAGATCATGGAGATGGAATGGTCACTGTATACGGGCACTGTGGTGAGATAGCTGTTGTTGAGGGGCAAAAGGTAAAGGAGGGGGAAGTAATTGCTCACCTGACTGCGGAGCCTGAGCCGTACCTTCATTTCGAGGTCCGTTATAAGGGAAAGCCGGTAGACCCATTGAATAATATGTCCGAGACAGATTTAAGTTCCTGAGGGCTCCGACCAGGGAGCTTTTTTTAACGTTGCCGGGCATGTTTCCCCCGCCTTTCGCTCACTCCCGGAATTCACACAGGACATCTCTAAGGCAATTCCTTTAGTGCTTCCGTGCTCCTGCTTGCTCAGGAGTTTGCTCTGGACATCTCTTGGCTCGCCTTGGTTAAAAT
>LFTO01000228.1:41635-51732 GCA_001513335.1 Clostridiales bacterium DTU086
GAGAAACAAATCCTGCTCCACAATACGTACTGGCTTGCCGAAACAGAGTGTTCCTGTTCAGCGATATCTGGAAGTGGTGTTTTAGGCAGAAGTTGGATTTGGTATACTATAAAAAACTGGAATAGTTGGAGGAGTACATGCTGCAGGAAAAGTTGGAACGAGTGCTTCCGCTGGTTGAGAAACCGGCTCGGTATGTGAACAATGAATATAACAGTGTTCATAAAGTGTGGGAAGAATGTAATGTAAGAATGGTTTTTGCCTATCCTGACGTTTATGAAATAGGAATGTCCCACTTAGGACTGGAAATTCTCTACGGTGTCGTAAACAGCAGGGAGGGCATGCTCATGGAAAGAGCTTTTGCCCCCTGGAGGGACATGGAAGAAAAGATGCGGGAGAAGGGGCTGCCCCTTTTCAGTTTGGAATCCAAAAGACCCGTAAGGGATTTTGATCTGCTGGGTTTTACCCTTCAATATGAGTTGAGCTTTACAAATATCCTTAATATGCTTGACCTTGCCGGGATACCCCTTCACTTTTGGGAAAGAGGCCCAGGAGACCCCCTTGTTATTGCCGGGGGCCCCTGCGCGTTTAATCCTGAGCCCCTTGCTCCTTTTTTTGATTTCTTTCTTATTGGCGACGGGGAAGAGGGGCTTGTGGGAATCATGGAGCTGGTGGCAGAACATAAGGAAAAAAACAGCGGACGGGTAGTGCGTGAGGAGTTCCTGGAAGAAGTTCTAAATTTGCCTGGAATATATGTCCCGTCTTTTTACCATTTTAAATATGCTCCCGATGGCACGGTGGTAGAGAAAAAGGTTACAGCTCCGGCCCCGGGCCGAGTAAAGAAAAATGTACTTAAGAATTTCGAAAAGGTTTATTACCCGGAACTGCCTATTGTGCCCAATATGGAGACTGTCCACGACAGGATAATGCTTGAGGTTGCCCGGGGATGTGCCCGTGGGTGCCGATTCTGCCAGGCAGGGATTATCTACCGGCCGGTGAGAGAAAAAAGCAAAGATGTTCTTGTGCGGCAAGCTGACAAACTTGCAGAGTCAACAGGATATCCTGAAATTTCCCTCGTTTCTTTAAGCTCAGCGGATTATTCCTCAATAGTCCCCCTGGCCAGGGAATTGGCAGACAAAATGTCTTCAAAGGGAGTGAGCTTGTCTCTCCCCTCTTTACGGGTAGACAAGTTTTCGGTGGATCTGGCTGAGGAGATCCAGAAGGTGCGTAAATCCACCCTTACTTTTGCCCCAGAGGCGGGTACACAGCGGCTCCGGGACGTAATCAATAAAGGAGTAACGGAGGAAGATGTTTTGGCAGCAGTTTCCTCTGCATTTTCAGCAGGGTGGGATAAGGTCAAACTGTATTTTATGATGGGGCTTCCTACAGAAACATATGAAGACCTGGATGGTATTTTTGACCTTGCCTTAAAGGTATTTAACACGGGACGTGATATTAGAGGGGGGAAGGGCCGGAACCGGATCAAAGTTACCGTAAGTGTTTCTTCCTTTGTTCCCAAGGCCCATACGCCTTTTCAGTGGTGTCCTCAGGATACGGTGGAAGTGCTGAAAAGGAAACAGGCTTATCTGAGAGATAAATTTAGTAGGATAAAGGGATTGGATTTCAACTGGCATGACGCCCAACAGAGTTTCCTGGAGGCGGTTATTGCCAGGGGGAACAGGGAATTGGCTCCTGTGATAAGGGAAGCCTGGAGGAAGGGCTGCAGATTTGACAGTTGGTCCGACCAATTTAAGCCGGAACTGTGGCGAGAAGCCTTTGAGGCTGTGGGCTATAAGCCTGCCGTCAAAGTAAACTCCCAGCTGGGTCTGGAAAGTGTCCTGCCCTGGGAGCACATTGATACCGGGGTAAGCAAGGAATTTCTCCTGCGGGAGTACCACAACGCACTGCAGGGTAAACTGACCCTTGACTGCAGGCAGGGGAAATGTTCCCAGTGCGGAATATGTGTCGGGTTAGGTGTTGGAATGGAATTGAGGGGAGAAGAAAATGCGGGTCAGGTTTGAGTTTAGTAAAGATAAGGAGGCGCGGTATGTCTCCCATTTGGATATGATCAGGGTGTTTGAAAGGTCATTGCGCCGGGCAGGGCTTCCCCTGTCCTACAGTCAGGGATTTAACCCGCACCCTAAAATGGCATTTAGCCCCGCCCTCGCTCTTGGTACTTCCAGTGAACGTGAATATGTGGATATTTCTTTTGAAACCAGGGTTAACATTAGTGAAGCCAAAATCAAACTGCAGGAAAGTCTTCCTTCCGGTTTTAATATTCGCAGTTGTGCTGTCATTCCGGAGGGGGCACAATCACTTAATTCTCTCATTAACCGGGCAGTATATACCATAAAATGCCTGTTGGCAAGGGAAGTTTCCCAAGCGGAACTTGATGCTTGGTGCAGTGCACTAATGGAGATGGAAAAAATTTTAATTAAGAAGAAAACAAAGAAAGGATTTCGGGAAAGAGATATAAGAAGAGGGATTTTTTCTCTCAATTGCAAGCCGGTGAATGACTATGCGTTAATAAATGCTGATCTTCTCTTGAGTTCGGAAGGGTCAGTACGGCCGGAAGATGTAGTTGAAGTTCTGGTTTCTTTGGGAATGCCGGTAGAAAGCGGTTACATGGAAGTCAGGAGAACGGGATTGTACCGGTGTCAGGGAGAAACCTGCCTAAATCCTATGCAGGTCCTTTCTCAAGTTTGTTAAGGGGTTGAAAAAATGGAAAAAGAAATATTGATCCAAGCTTATGAAGAGGGTACAAGAGTGGCAGTAGTTGAAGACGGACGCCTTGTGGAAGTATATTTTGAGAAGTTCCAGAGGCTTGTTGGCAATATATTCAAAGGCAGGGTTGCTAATGTTTTGCCGGGAATGCAGGCGGCTTTTGTGGATATAGGGATTGAGAGGAACGTTTTTTTATATGCAGGGGATGTTGTGTCACCTAAAAGTGGAGAGAAATATGATAAGGAGCCGGCAATTGACCAGGTGCTCAAACCGGGACAGGAAATAGTCGTACAGGTTACTAAAGAACCCCTTGAGGGGAAAGGTGCCAGAGTTACTACTCAAATAACCCTTCCTGGAAGGTATGCTGTTCTTATGCCTGCTGTAGACTATGTTGGTATTTCCCGGAGGATAGTGGATGAAGAGGAGAGGGAAAGGCTCCGGAATCTGGCCCTTGAGGTTAAACCAGAGGGAAAAGGCATAATTGTTCGCACTGCTGCGGAGGGGGTCTCTAAAAGGGATCTTAAAGAAGATATATCGGCTCTGGAAAGAATCTGGAATGAAATCATGGCTGCTGGCAGTTCTACGCCCGCTCCGGCGCTGCTGCACCGGGAGATTGACCTTACTGAAAGGATCATCAGGGATTTGTTTAATGAAGATGTGTACCGTGTCCAGGTTAATGATGGAAGACTTTACGACAGCATCATGCGGACTCTGGCTGACAGTGAAATAGGGTTAAGAAACAGGGTATTTCTCCATGAGGGTGAGGATATCTTTTCCAAATATCAGGTAATCGGTCAGGTTATGCAGGCACTTAAGCATAAAGTCTGGCTCAACTGCGGGGGCTTTCTTGTCATCGAACAGATGGAAGCCCTTACAGCCATTGATGTCAATACCGGCAAATATGTTGGTTCTGAAAACCTGGAAGATACGGTATTAACGGCCAATATTGAAGCTGCCGTGGAGATAGCCCGACAGCTTCGCTTGAGGAATGTGGGGGGCATCGTAATTATTGATTTTATTGATATGGCAGTGGAGGAACACAGACAGAAAGTGCTGGAGGTATTGGAGCAAGAACTGCGCAAGGATAAGACCCGTACAAGGATTATGGGGATTACAAAATTGGGCCTGGTAGAATTAACTCGTAAAAAAGCACGCCAGCCTTTGGAAGGTGTCTTACTGCAGAAATGCCCTTACTGCAACGGGGACGGTAAGGTTATGTCAGAAGAAACGGTAAGCCTCCATGCCAGGAGGGAAATAATGCTGCGGTGTGAGAGGCTGTCTGCCCCCGGCTTGCTTGTTCGTGCCCATACCAGTGTTGCAGCCCTGCTTATCGGTTCAGAGGGAAAGCAGCTTAAAGAAATGGAAAAAAAGACAGGGAAACGGATTGTAATCCAGGGTGATGATGACCTCCATGTGGAAAATGTGTTCATTGAGGAAATGTGGTCCGAAGATATTCTGGAAGACAGCATCCCTGTAAGGCCAGGGGAAAGAATTGAAATTTTGATTGAAGAGCCCCATACCGTTGACCCCCGGCGGGGAATTGCCAGAATTCAGGGGTTTATCCTGGATGTAGCCGAAGCTGGATCTATGGTTGGGCGGAGGGTCCCTGTTGAGATTTCTGAGGTATACCGCTCCTTTGCCAAGGCACATTTACTCGAAGAGACATATTAAAAATTTTCCTGCTGTAAACCTCTGGTCTTGGGACTAAAATAGTAAATAAGAAAACTTCAACTGAATTGCTGCGTCATCCGCCTGAAAGGGACGAATTTCTTGACATGTCAGGGGCAGTATGCTACAATTTCCCTTGCGGGTTTGCGTAAACCGCTCATTTTCGGGTATTAAGAGCAGTTTTTGTGTTCTGCCACCCGTGATGGCGAGTCTTTGCAGGGAGGTGCTTAAACCGCATGTATGCAATAATTGAAACCGGTGGCAAGCAGTATAAAGTTCAAGAAGGTGACTACCTTAACGTTGAAAAACTAAATGCCGCCGAAGGCGAGACAGTGGAAATCGATAAAGTATTGGCTGTTGGCGAACCGGGCCAGGTTGAATTTGGCCGGCCCTATGTTGAAGGTGCTAAGGTTATGCTTCGTGTTGAAAAACAGGGTAAAGGTGACAAGTTACTTGTTTTTAAGTACAAACCAAAAAAAAGGTATCGCCGCAGAATGGGACATCGCCAGCCTTTCAGCCGTGTTCTTGTTGAAAAGATTGAAGCTTGACCCCAGGTTTAAATGATTACTGTAAAGATCTTTTTGGACCAAAGCAGCAGGATAAGCAGATTTTCCGTAACCGGCCATGCAGGCTTTGCCGAACACGGAAAAGATATTGTCTGTGCTGCAGTTTCTGCAGTGGCTCAAACTGCAGCTATCGGGCTCCAGCATTACTTTGGTTCGGCTGTTGCAGTTGAACAGAAAAACGGGAAGCTGACCTGTGAAATTCCCAAGCTTGCTCCGGAAGACCAAATTGTGGCAGAGGCAATTTTAATGACAATGTACTGGGGACTTCGTGATATTGAGGAACAATACGGTGAACATATTCACCTTAGAATAGAAGGAGGTGTTTTGGAATGATAAAAATAGATATCCAACTATTTGCTCATAAAAAAGGTGTTAGTAGCTCAAGAAACGGCCGTGACAGCGAGGCAAAGAGACTTGGCGTAAAGAGATATGATGGTCAGTTTGTTAAGGCTGGGAATATTTTGGTTCGCCAGAGAGGAACCAAGATTCACCCTGGTATGAATGTTGGTATTGGCGGTGATGACACGCTTTTTGCTACAGCTGACGGCTATGTAAAGTTTGAGCGCAAGGGGAGAGATAGAAAGATTGTCAGCATTCAGGAAACCATGATCGGGTAATAGACCCGTATTTGTTGTTATTATTTTATTAATGATAAAGTATAGATACAGTTTTCTGTTGTTTAAAACCCCTGGACAAGTCGGGGGTTTTGTTTTTATATTAATCACGTATTGCAGACACGGGAAGGGATTAGCAGCTTTCAAGGGGGGAGTTATTGTGTTAGATTTTGACAACCTTGAAATAAGCGCCGGAGAAATTGTAGAAGTACTCAGGCTGCAAAAACACGATTTTCTTAATTATCTCCAGTTGATTTCCGGTAACCTCCAGCTGGGTAATTTGGAAAAAGCTCTGGAATATGTAAAAACTGCCAGCAGGGATATTGAGCTGTCAGGGACGATTATGCGTCTTGCCCACCCTGCTTTAAGTATTAAGCTGTTGTTAAGGGCACATAATGCATATAAGAGCGGGGCAAATATCATACTGTCAACTTCAACGGATTTAGAGCTTTTGTCCCCTGACAGAAAGTTAATGCAGTTTTTTGATCAGGTTTTTTCAAGCATTGAACAAGTTTGCGCCCACCGGAGGGAGCCGGGAAACGTTCAGGTGGAGTTTTCCGAAACGGGTGAAAATTACTGTATGACCATTACTTCAGCGCATCTTGGGGAGGATGTATTTAACCACTTTGCAGCTAAGGTTGAACAAGCTGCGGCAGAATTAAATAATCAAACGTTTTTTCAAGATCTTAGTGAACAAAAAGTCCAACGATTTCGAATGTATTTTTTAAAAAGTACCAGGAGTGGATAGCATGTTCTATGATAAAGCCAGGGTATTTGTAAGGGGAGGAAATGGGGGCAACGGGGTAGTTGCTTTCAGGCGTGAAAAATATGTCCCCCGGGGCGGTCCCAGCGGAGGGGACGGCGGCCGGGGAGGAAGCGTAATCTTAAAGGGAGACGAGGGGCTGCGCACGTTAATTGATTTTAAGTATAGGAGACATTACCGGGCTGATAGAGGTACCCACGGTGAAGGTTCGAAACGCCATGGAAAGAACGGCGAGGATCTAGTAATTAGAGTACCTGTGGGTACTGTGATTAGGGACGCAGAAACCGGGGCTTTTATTGGAGACATTACCCGTCACGGTCAGGAAATTTGTGTGGCCAGAGGTGGCCGTGGCGGAAGGGGTAATGCCAGTTTTGCCTCTTCTCAAAACCGGGTCCCCAACTTTGCTGAGAAAGGTGAGCCCGGGGAAGAGCGGGAAATTGAAATGGAATTAAAGCTCCTGGCTGATGTTGGGTTGGTGGGTTTTCCCAATGTAGGAAAGTCGACTATTATATCCCGTGTGTCTGCGGCTAAACCAAAGATAGAAAACTACCATTTCACTACCCTGGTTCCAAACCTGGGAACTGTGTATCTGCCTGATGAAGGCAGTTTCGTCATGGCTGATATTCCGGGACTTATCGAGGGAGCCCATTTGGGTCAGGGGCTTGGACATGAATTCCTGCGCCATGTGGAGAGGACCCGTTTGATAATCCATGTGTTGGATATTGCCCAGAGCGAAGGAAGGGATGCCCTTGAGGATTTTGAAAAGATAAATTATGAACTTTCGGAGTATAGTGAAGAGCTTAGCCGCCGCAAGCAGATAATTGCTGCCAACAAAATGGACCTGACAGGCGCAGAGGAGAACCTTGCCAGGCTGCAGGCAAAGCTCGGAGATAAATATGAGATTTTTCCTGTTTCAGCAGCCACCGGGATGGGATTGGATGCTTTAATGCTCAGGGCATGGGAGATTATTAAGGAATTAGAGGCTGAACCTCTTGAAGAGCAGGAGGTTCAGGAACGAGTACTTATCAAACACCGGGAGAGAACTCCCTTCGTTATTGATTACCAGGACGGGGTATACGTTGTGACTGGGAAAGAGATTGAAAAACATATTGCCATGACAGATTTGGAAAATGAAGATGCCCTTCGCCGCCTGCAGAGAATTTTTGTGGTAATTGGCCTGGAAGATGCCTTAAGGGAGAAGGGAGTACAATCGGGAGATACCGTACGTATTGGGGCCGTGGAGTTTGAGTTCAGGGATTGACCGCATATGGTATAATACTGTTAATATATTTTAATGATGAGTTAATGTTTATTAGTTTTTTAAAGGGGGGTATAGAAATTTTATCCGAGGAAGAAAGGCTTGGAGGAAAGCAGAGAAGATTCCTCAGGGCTATGGCAACGGGAATTGACCCGCTGTTTCAAGTAGGAAAATCAGGAATTACGGAAAACGTTTTAATACAGATTCACACGGCGCTGGAAGCCAGGGAATTAATCAAAGTAAGGGTTCTGCCTGCCGCCGGGGAGCCGGTTGAGAAGGTAGCCAGAGAAATTGCTAGAGAGGCAGGGGCCCATTTAGTTCAGGTTATAGGCCGCAATATTGTCCTGTTCCGTCGGTCCAACAAAAAACCAAAGATAGAACTTCCTTAAGAGGTGTGTATTTTGGCGGGGAATGAACGTTCCATGTTAATCAGAGATCTCCGGAGGGTTACTGTAAAGGTTGGGACAAGCTCTATAACCTGGCCGTCAGGAGAACTGGACATTCGCCGGATGGAAAAAATCGTTTCTGAAATTGTCGAAGTAATTGAATCCGGCATTGAAGTTGTCCTTGTTTCCTCGGGAGCTATCGGAGCCGGCATTGGACGGCTTGGACTAACCCAAAAACCTCAGTCTTTTCCCGAGAAACAGGCTGCTGCTGCCGTAGGTCAGGGCATTCTGTTGCAGACTTACGAGCAGCTTTTTGATAGCTACAATAAAATTGTGGCTCAGGTTCTTTTAACCAGATCTGACATTGCGGCCAGGAGCCGTTATTTAAATGCTCGGAACACTTTAATTACCCTTCTTAAATACGGAGTAATTCCTATTATTAATGAAAACGATACAGTGGCCTTTGAAGAGATCAGGTTAGGGGATAACGACAGGCTGTCAGCGCTGACTGCCTGTCTTGTAGATTCAGATTTGCTGGTTATCCTTTCGGATATCGATGGTGTTTACTCCTGTGACCCTAAGAACAGCAGTAATGCATTTCTTATTCATACTATTGAAGATTTGGGACCGGAGATAGAACAAATTGCAGGGGGGTCAGGCAGCAAGTTTGGGACAGGCGGTATGGTTACAAAAATTCAGGCTGCCAGAATTGCCACTTCCTCCGGTATTCCGATGATTGTTGCCAATGCTTCTCATCCTTACATCCTGCAGAGGATTGTCAGGGGGGAAGAGGTTGGAACCCTGTTTCTTCCGGGAAAGCACAAGCTGCATTCAAAAAAAAGGTGGATTGGGTTTGGCTCCGATGCGGAAGGTAAACTGTTTGTTGACCCCGGTGCTGAGGAAGCTCTTGTAAATGCAGGAAAAAGCCTTCTGCCCTCAGGAGTTGTCCGCATAGAGGGCTCTTTTCGGGTTGGCAGTGTCGTCAGTGTCATAGGGGAGGGTGACAAGGAGATTGCCAGGGGTATTGTAGGCTATTCATCCTCCGAGATTGAGAAAATTAAGGGCCGGCACACCGATGAAATCGAGAAGATTCTTGGTTACAAAACCTTTACGGAAATAATACACCGGGATAACCTGACAGTAATTGTATAACAGGAGGTGTTCGAATTGACAGTGAAGGACAATGTGGAAGCAAAGGGTAGGGCAGCTAAATCTGCCAGCCGTATCTTAGCTACGGCTTCAACCCAAACAAAAAACCATGCTCTTGAGGAAATGGCCAGGGCCCTGCAGTCCAGAGCAGATATAATACTTGAAGCAAATAAACTGGATATGGAGGCCGGCAGGGAGAAAGGGCTGTCTAACGCCCTGCTGGACAGGCTCCTCCTTACGGAAGACCGGATTGCTGAAATGGCTTACGGCCTTGAAGCCCTTGTGAACCTTCCCGACCCTGTGGGAAGTATAGATTCAATGTGGTTGCGCCCTAACGGATTACAGGTAGGTAAAATGCGTGTACCTTTGGGGGTAGTGGGAATAATTTATGAAGCCCGCCCGAACGTTACTGTTGATGCTGCAGGGTTGTGTATAAAGACGGGGAATGCAGTCCTGTTGAGGGGGGGGTCCGAGGCTTTTAACTCCAATATGGCTATAGCCAGTGTAATCAGTGATGCGGCGGCAAATGCCGGTCTGCCCAAGGAAAGCATTCAGCTGATTGAGACTACTGACAGGGAAGCTGTAAGGCATATGCTCCGTCTGAACCAGTACATTGATGTATTAATTCCCCGGGGCGGAGCCGGTCTGATCAATATGGTTGTGGAGGAGTCCACTGTTCCGGTACTCCAGACCGGTGTGGGAAACTGTCACGTTTACGTGGATGCTGAGGCGAATCTGGAAATGGCGGTAAAAATTATCGTTAATTCCAAGGTGCAGCGTCCGGGGGTTTGCAACGCTGCAGAAACTCTTCTGGTACACAGTGCCGTTGCAGAAAAGTTTCTTCCCGTGGCAGCCAGGGAACTTGAGGATCATGGTGTAGAATTGCGGGGTTGCTCCCGGACGGCGGCCATAGTACCTTCCATTAAGGCAGCTTCCGAACAGGACTATGCCACAGAGTTCCTGGATTTGATC
>LFTO01000228.1:51887-52120 GCA_001513335.1 Clostridiales bacterium DTU086
TTCACAGATGGATACCAGTACGGTTTTGGTGCTGAAATAGGTATCAGCACCCAAAAACTCCACGCCCGCGGACCCATGGGGTTGGAGCAGCTTACTACTACAAAGTTTATCGTATTGGGGAACGGCCAAATCCGTGAATAGTCATTATTGAAATGTTAGACCTTTTAGTATACCGGTATACTTTAAAGTATCCCGGTATACTTGTCCTTCAAGGGTTGACGGGACTACAGCCC
>LFTO01000228.1:52155-53825 GCA_001513335.1 Clostridiales bacterium DTU086
ATACAGGCTACACCCCTATTCCGCCCGGTGCCTAACACCGGGTACTGTTTTGCCCTTAACCTTCGCGTGTCTATTATTGTAGCAGGTTTTATTCCCTTTTCTTAATACCAGATAGGTATAGAACAGTATGCTTGCGGCAATTCCTGATTTTTGGTACAATCCACCTAAAGCAAATTCTGGTATTGGGGCGTTTTTTCTTGGATATTATTAACTGTAAGGGATTAGGAATAATGGGGGGCACTTTTGACCCAATCCATTACGGCCACCTTGTTACTGCCGAGGCTGCAAGGTGTAAATTTGGCCTTGATTGTGTCATCTTTGTTCCTTCCGGACATCCTCCCCATAAAAAGGACTATCCCGTTTCTCCCACTGAACACAGGTACCTGATGACCGTACTGGCGGTAGTGACTAATACCTATTTTGATGTTTCCAGAATTGAAATCGACAGGGAAGGATATTCATATACAATTGACACGGTAAAACAGTTTCGTGAAATGCTGCCGGGTGCCGAGCTTTATTTTATTACAGGTGCCGATGCTGTACTGGAGATTTTGAGCTGGAAGAATATGAGCGAAATTCTGGATTACTGCCACTTGATAGCCGCCTCCAGGCCGGGTTACCAGCTGGGGGGACTGAAGAACCGCCTAAAAAGTGCAGTAGGTGAGAATATAAACAGGATCCATTCCATGGAGGTTCCCGCCCTGGCCATTTCTTCAACATCAATACGGAAACGGGTGTCAGAAGGTCAGCCGATAAAGTATCTGCTGCCTGAACCTGTGGAACAGTATATCCTAAAAAATAATTTGTATCAGAAGCCGGACAAATAAGCTTGGGTCTGTTAGGTGGTGGGATATGAAGTGGAAGGACTGCCAGGTCCGTCTCAAGGAACGGCTTGGCCCCCAGAGGTTTGAACATAGTATGTCTGTTTCCCGTACTGCCTTTGAACTTGCCGAAACTCACGGATGTAATCCTGAATCAGCCAAATTAGCCGGGCTCCTCCATGACTACGCCCGGGACATGTGCGAAAAGGATTTGCTAGCCATTGCAGAGGAGCATCGTTTAATCTCCCACCCTGTGGAAAGGCAGGTTCCCCTGCTGCTACATGGCCCTGTAGGCGCTTTCCTTGTTCAAAGGGAATTGAAGATTTTTGATGCAGACATCCTGGAGGCAATTGCTGTGCATACCACAGGTGCACCGGGGATGTCCGATTTAGCGGCAGTGGTATATTTGGCTGATATTATTGAACCGTCAAGAGATTTCCCTGGGGTAAGGATGCTGCGGAGCCTTGCACAAAAGGATAGTCTTGATGCTGCTGTTTTAGCAGCTTTGGTTTCAAGTATTTCTTACTGCCTTGAAAGAAATTTGCTCATTCATCCCATATCTGTTGAAGCAAGAAACTATCTGCTGGGAAGTACTTAATGAAAAAAATGAGGAGGGGTGTATTTGTTAAGTGCTGCAGAAGGTGCAGTATTGGCAGCAAGAGAAGCGGTTGAAAGGAAAGCTAAGGATGTTGTCATTATTGACCTCCGGAACCTGTCCCCTGTAACTGATTATTTCGTTATTTGTACCGGCGATTCTGACATTCAGGTCCAGTCTATAGCCCGACATCTCAAGGAGAAATTGACAGGGGCAGGTTTGGATTTGCTGCGCATGGAAGGTTTCCAGGATGC
>LFTO01000113.1:0-546 GCA_001513335.1 Clostridiales bacterium DTU086
AGCTGGTGACCAGAGCCTATGAAAAACGTTCGTTAATAGTTACCAGTAACCTGGACTTTAGCGAGTGGGGTACCCTCTTTGCCAACATGAGTACAGCGGCAGCCATATTGGATCGTCTACTACACCATGCCCATGTTTTCAACCTTCGGGGGGATAGTTATCGTGTAAGGAACCGTTTGGCACAACCGAACATGAGTAAGGATACGCTTCACTCATATGATAAAAACCGTTAATATCGGTTTAAATTTACCAAGCATGTATATCGGTGGGGATTAGCCGAGGCCAATTGCCCAGGAGGCTGTTCCGCTATGCTCCACAGCCTCCTGGGCAATTGCAGCACCATAATCGTAAAGTTAAATCAAATAGTGATGCTGGTTTTTGATGGCCAAAAGTGTGGATTTTTTAATGACCAAAAATGCGGATTTTCAAATGGCCATTGACACTTTTGGATAGAACTGTGGATATGACATGGTACGGCTCCCCGGAGTCTGTAAAATAATCTGTGTAAACTCCTTAACCAAAAATGTATAATCAACTTAACGAAAG
>LFTO01000113.1:674-2229 GCA_001513335.1 Clostridiales bacterium DTU086
GAAATAGATTTAACAATCCCAAGAGACAGAAACAGCGAGTTTGAACCAGTAGTCGTAAAAAAGCAGGGCATCATCCGTTGGGAATACTGACTTTGATTTTGTTACCTTCCGTAGTTGCCGGTGGTAGCTCTCGATTATGTTTGTGGTATAGATTAGTTTCCGGATCTCTTCCGGATAGCGGAAGAAGGTAGAAATCTACAATGGATGTAACCAGAAAATGGACCATGAGGGTCAAAAACTGGGGAATGATTCTATCACAGTTTTCGGTCTATTTTGAAGACTGGCTGAGTGAATACCTAACCTAATTTACTGTTGGGTAAATGGAGTTTACACAAAAGTCTTGACAGACCCTCATTTGGAGCCATTATATGCTTGCAATATTAATGAAATAGTATCTACTAAGGATTTAAATCAATCTAAAGAGGAAAGAGAAGCCGATCTATTTGCTTCCGAATTGCTACTACCGAGCCGATTAATCAAACAAAGTAGCAATATTGATAGCTTTCAAGACATACTAGAGGTAGCTAAAAAATTCGATGTGTCCATTCAGGCTGCTGTAATAAAAATGATAGAATGTACAGCCGATGTTGTCTGTTTTATTTGTTATGAAAATGGAAGAATTAAATGGTATACTGCATCATCGAACTTCAAGGAGTATCTCAGAATTAGGGATATTGTTGGTGCTCCTATTTCCAAACTATCATCGCTAAGTAGTTGCATAGAAAACAATATAGATACTATTCAAGAAAAGGTGCCGGCGTACATATGGATAGAAAACAGAGAGCCGGATGAGTTTGTAGATGAAGAGGTATTGTATTATCCCCAATATGATCTAGCATATATTTTAATTAAAGCAGAAAGTTTAGTAAATTTTGAAGAAGAACTCTTTCTCTAGAGAGCCGCCAGGGTTCTTTTCTTTTTACAGGAAAGATTACCTTTTGCCAAAATATGGAAGGTGAAAGGGGGTGAATAATTCTGCAGGATTATGATACTGCTTTAATATGATTGAATGGATATGTTGTTAATGATAGTGCTTACAAATATCCTGAACATGTAAAAAGCTATGCCACATGCCGAAGGAACATAGGTACACGCATTTATCGGATCTACACCATGTACGTTACAAAAGTAAAACGTACAGTTATGTGAAGATGTAATAGAATTAGTGGATAAGTTAAATTCTGAGGAGGAATTGAGGAGGAATTATTGAAATCACTACCGTAAAGAGTTTGGCATTTCTGTCTGGATTAGCCACTTTATGAACTGGACTCTAGCGGTGCTGTATAAATATGGAGTTAATGGAAAAGCATTAAGGGAATAATGATGATCTGCATATTCCTGAATAAACTGTTATTTTATTTAATTTTTATTTGTCCTATAGAAAATGTGGATACTGAAGCAACACGCCCCGCCTGTTTTTTGTAAAATAGAATAGGACAAAGTTGCAAAAGGAATTCCCCACTTTTGCAACCATAAAATCCCCAGAATTGCAGAGGTCATTGCAGGCACCCAACAATACCATTACCCTTGTAGTTGGAATAGCTGCAAGGGAGGA
>LFTO01000113.1:2422-4261 GCA_001513335.1 Clostridiales bacterium DTU086
CCATAAAGAAAAAAGAACTCTATCAGAAGGATACCTGCATGATACCACTTGAACACATACCCAGAGAAGCACAGGTAGATTTCGGACATGCAGATTTTTATAAAATGAAGATAATACAATGTATTGTCGAGGCTGTGGTACACAGTTGAACAAAAACGCAGAATTTTGCACGAATTGTGGTATCAAACCGCTTAAGGGTAGCAATTACTGCCAATTCTGCGGTGTTTTTCGGGCTCTTGAACGTAAATCAGACAAAGAAAAAATCCGCCCGGTACAGGAACCTGTTTGATTGGGTTTATACCGATAGGGCGGATTTTTTTGTTTCGATTTTTTAATTGGCAGCCTCAGGGGCTAAAAACTTGCTGCAACTAGCTTCCTATTTGGGGTTTAACATTTCCCGAATGCCATCTCCAAAAAGGTTAAAGCCCAAAACTACAAAAAAGATGGCTAGCCCCGGCCACACAGCCAGAAGCGGTTGAACGTTGAGATATCCTTGCGCAATGTAGAGCATGGAACCCCAGCTCGGCTGTTCGGGACTGGCTCCAAGTCCAAGGTAGGAAAGCCCAGCCTCGGATATAATAGCGGACGCCATGGAAAGGGTTATCTGCACAATTACCGGCCCCATGGCATTGGGCAATACGTGGAGAAACATGATTCTCAAATCGCTTGAGCCGATAGCCCTGGCAGCTTGGACATACTCCAAGTTTTTTACGGCCATTACCTGAGCTCTGGTTATACGGATGAAGGAAGGAACAAATCCGATCCCAATAGCAATCATAGCATTGTAGAACCCGCCGCCAAGAGCAGCTGCCATGGCCAAAGCTAAAATCAATGAAGGGAAAGCCTGCAAAGCATCAACAACTCGCATGACTATCCATTCATCCCAAAATCCACCAACGTACCCGGTGATTAGTCCTATAGGAACGCCAATTGCCACTGCAATTGCAACAGAAATCAGTGCTGCTTGAATTGAAAGGCGAGCACCAAATACTATCCTGGAGAAAATATCCCGTCCCAGGTCATCTGTGCCCAGAATATGTCCGTTCCCGGGAGGTTGTAAAACATTCTGATAGTCCTGGGAATAAACCGGATCATATGGTGCAATAAAAGGGGCAAATATAGCAGTTAGAACAAGAACACACACAATTATTCCGCCAAAAACAGCCAGCTTATTGCTTGTGAAACGCCTTAGCATCATTTGCCACTGGGGTTCCCGTTGAAAAACAGTTTCTTGTGCTGTCAATGATGTTTCCATGCTTGGAGAAGGGACACTCATTCTCCCGCCTCCTTCCCGGTTTTGATGCGCGGATCAATTACAGTGTACAAGATGTCAACACATAAATTGACTACCACTACCATAAGTGCGGATACTAATATGGCCCCTTGGACTGTTACGAAATCCCTGGTATAAATGGATTCCACAATCAGCTTGCCATACCCAGGAATGGAAAAGATATTTTCCGTGATTACCAGTCCACCCAAAAGCCCCGCGATCATCAAACCACTGGAGGTGATAACAGGTACCAAGGCATTTCTCAATGCATGGCGGAGAAGGACAGCTCTCTCTGTCAAACCTTTAGAATAAGCGGTGCGGATATAATCAGCATCCATCACTTCAAGCAAACTGCCCCTGACCATCCTCGTTAATACTGCAGCCTCCCGGAGTCCCGTAGCCACCATGGGCATGATCATCGCCGATAGATTGGCCACAGGGTCCTGAGTAAAAGGAACATATCCTGAGGCAGGCAGCCATTTCAGCTTAACTGCGAAAAAGACAATAAACATCATCCCTAGCCAAAAGTGAGGTATAGACATTCCACCTAAGGCAAAGCCCGTACA
>LFTO01000148.1 GCA_001513335.1 Clostridiales bacterium DTU086
GCTTTATTCTAAGGTACCCTGCCGAAAAGACCGGTATCACAAAAATAATTTATGAACCCTGGCATTATCGCTACGTTGGCTATCCTTATTCCAAAATAATGTACGACCGGAACATCTGCCTTGAAGAATTTTATATCAATATGAACAAATATGGTTTCTATTCAGTAGCAGACTCTAACCACGTATACCTGACTATTCTTAACCAGGGGGATCAAAGAATTTATCTGTCAGAACCCGTTCCAAGGGGTTAACCCTAACAAATATTCGGAAAAAGATTCAAAAAGAGACCGCCAAAAAGCGGCGGTCTCTTAAGACCCTTGGTTTTTTATATTACTCCCCGGGAATCCAGCTATTAACCAGTTCCTCGTTTTCGTTCATCCAGTCTCTGGCTGCTTCCAGGGGGTCGGTAGCTTCTTCAATTACGCCCATTAAGCTGCCTAGCTGATCGTCTGTGAACTTCATGTTTTTAAAAAATTCGGCTACCTCCGGCATATCTTCGGAAAATCCTTTTCTGGTAACGGTGTGAATATTTTCAGAGGAACCGTAAACGTTTTTGGGGTCTTCCAGGAACTTAAGGTCCCAGCGGGCAAACTTCCAGTGGGGCGTCCAACCGGTAACAACAATAGGTTTCTTATTGTCAATTGCCTTTCCTAAAGCTGCAGTCATTGCCGGACCGCTGCCGGTAACCAATTCATATTCCAAGCCATATTGCGGAATGGCCCTTTCAGTAGCTCTCATAATTCCGGCACCTGAGTCAATGCCGATGATTTGCCCATTAAAAGCTTCTTTGTTGGCATTTAATTGTTCAATGCTGTCTATTTCCACATAATCGGGAACGACCAATCCAATAACGGCTCCTTCATAATTGTACCCCAAATCATCAATTTGGTCCCCGTATTCTTTCATGTAGTCCTCGTGAGTTAAAGGGAGCCAGCAATCGAGAAAAGCGTCAGTATTGCCGCTTGCCAGTGATGTAAACAGGGGGGCTACATCTGCTGCAGTGGATTCTACTTTATAACCCATTTTATCCTCTAAAATAACTTCAGCCAGGTTCGTCATGGCAATACCTTCTGCCCAGTTAACATACCCCAGCTGGATTGTTTTGTCTGCCCCGTTTTGGGTCCCACTGGCACCATTATTGGCACAACCAGCGGCAAAAAATACCAAGATTGAACATGCTAGGATAACAGTAAGTATTTTTTTCACAAAAAAACCTTCCTTTCAAAATAGGAGAATTTGCCGATAATTTTCATACTCATGCTCGTTTCTGACCTAAATTTTGCGTAATCCTGTCAAGAACCATTGCCAGTATTACTACTGCCAGGCCTCCTTCGAAACCAAGGCCAATTCTCATTTGAGTGATACCTTTTAAAACCACATCACCTAATCCTCCAGAACCAATCATGGCAGAAATAACAACCATAGACAACGACAATAGAATTGTCTGATTTAAGCCCGCAAGAATAGTTGGCATGGCAAGAGGTATTTGTACCTTGTAGAGCAACTGACTGGAAGTTGAGCCAAAAGACCGTGAGGCTTCAATCACCTCCTTTGGAACTTGGCGAATTCCCAGGCTGGTTAACCGCACGACCGGAGGCATTGCAAATATTACTGTTGCTACTGCCCCGGGAACCGGGCCTAAATCGAAGAAATATACCGCAGGTATCAAATATACAAAGGCGGGCATGGTCTGCATGAAATCTAATACCGGACGTAAAATTTTATCCAGAGTATTGCTTCGGGACATCCAAATGCCCAGGGGTATCCCGATTATTAATGCAATTGCCGTGGCGGTAGAAACCAGGGCAAATGTCTGCATGGTTGCATTCCATAATTCCATGGAACCAATGAGCCAAAGACCCAGGCCGGTGAATATGCCTGTTTGTCTGCCTGCCACTTTCCAGGCAATTGCAGCAAAAATCAATACCATAAGAATGAAGGGAATGGTAGAGAAAACCCATTCAAAACCGTTGATTGTTGCCTCCAGTGCGTTCTTAATGCCTTCAAAAAAACCAGCAAAATTGTCCGTCAGCCAATCTATAAAAATTTCTACATAGTCTCCTAAAGGGATTCTAACCATCGGAATCCTCCTCTCCTATGATGCCTGCCAGGACAGAAGCTTTGAATATAATACCTAATACTTTCCTGTTTTCATCGACTACTACAAGGGGGTATCGGGAGTTTAGAACCATAGGTATTAGTTCCTCTATCAGGGTATCCGGAGAGACAGTTTGTACATCCCTGTTTAGAATTTTTTCGATGTTTTCTTTCCGGTTTTTTATCTGTTCCGTTGCATCGTCAATGGTAATAATACCTTCCAGCTGGCGTTCCTTATTTACAACGAAAATACTGGATATGGATTCCTCTTTCATTTTTCTTACGGCAACCCGAACCCCTTCTTTCGAACTCACAAGGGTATCCGCACGTTTCATTATCGATGCCGCCGTAACGACCCTGGCGCGGTTAACATCCTGTACAAATTCTCTCACATATTCGTTGGCGGGATTTTCCAGGATTTCTTCCGGTGTGCCAATTTGCACAATAACGCCATCTTTCATGATGGCAATTCTGTCACCGATTTTTAGCGCTTCATCCAGGTCGTGAGTTATGAAAATAATAGTTTTTTGCATTTTAACCTGGAGGGACAGCAATTCATCCTGCATTTCCTTTCTTATCAAGGGGTCTAATGCACTGAAGGCTTCATCCATTAACAGGATGTCCGCATCTGTTGCCAGTGCCCTGGCCAGTCCCACACGCTGCTGCATGCCGCCGCTGAGTTCGGTGGGCATTGATTCCTCATAACCTTTAAGCCCAACCAATTCTAAAGCCTGTTGAGCCTTTTCCTTGCGTTCTTCCTGATTTTTTCCCTGTATTTCAAGACCGAAGGCAACGTTGTCGATGATGGTCCGGTGGGGGAGGAGGGCAAAATTTTGAAATACCATTGCCATCTTTTTTCGCCGGATTTCAATCAGCGTATTTTTGTCGCACCCTACAATATCCTGACCATCAATTAGGACTTGTCCGGCTGTCGGTTCAATTAAACGGTTCAAGCACCTGATTAAAGTAGATTTCCCGCTTCCCGACAAACCCATTACAACAAACATTTCTCCCTGTTCAACAGAAAAGCTTGCGTTGTTGACGCCAACACTGTGACCGGTTTTTTTCAGGATTTCATTTTTTGTCGTCCCTTTTTCCAGAAGAGGGAGTATATTCTGCGGTGTTGGCCCAAATATCTTGTAAACATTTTTTACCTCGACTTTAGACATAAAAAAAGTGCTCCTTCTATAGAATAACGGAATTAATTATAACGCCATATATTTATAATAACCTATAGGGCAAAGTAACAACCTATGAAAATTGGGAGGTTGGTACTTCCCTAGTAAGAATATTTTATATCCTTATTTTTGTCAAGTAATGGACTTTGAGATATTCCTGGTTAGCAGTGTTTGAATTTATTGTTTTCTTATGCATTTAAGGAGATATAGGGTATACTTGAGGAGAAATGGAATTTTAGACTACACGAGGTAACACAATGCAAAAAAATGTTAAGATAACCCCTCCCAGGTACCAACAGGTGGCTGCTGATGTTGCCGCCAAAATTGCTAAAAGGCATTATCTTGTGGGTGACAGGATATATGCCCGTTCCGGTCTGGCCAGCCAATACGGTGTTTCCTCCGAAACGGCTCGGCGGGCTATTTGCGTGCTTGCTGATATGGAAATAGTTGAGGCTAGAAAAGGAAGCGGAGTAGTTGTAAAGTCCTACGAAAACGCTGTCAAATTTGTGCAGCATTATCAAAATATCCAGTCGATGGCTGACTTGAAGAGGGAAATCTTTGCTATTATTGAAAAGCAGACAGAAGAGAATAAAAAATTGAAAGAATGCATTGCTAAAATGATGGATAAGACCGACCGTTTCAGATCGATTAATCCTTTTACTCCTTTTGACATGGTAATTGACAGCACTTGCCATTACATTGGAAAAACTATATCAGAGCTGAATTTTTGGCACAATACACTTGCCACAGTTATTGCAATTCGGCGTAATGATACCCTGCTTTTGTCTCCTGGGCCTTATTCCGTTTTAATGGAGGGAGATGTTATCTATTTTATTGGGGAGGACAAGTGCTTTGAACGGGTGAAAAAGTTTCTTTATGGCAGCTCTGAAAGGGAGTCTACGTCCGGTATTTGTCCCGGTTCCCAGGAATAATTACTTATTTTGTGAGGCTTGAGGTTGCGCGATTCCTGTGTTATGATGAAAAAAATAATTAAAATGATAAAAAACTGAGGTGCCAGATGCGGGGAGTGTCTTTCAACTAATAAACTAAATCTTACCCTTAGAAGAGCTGACCAGTATTAGGGGTTAGTCTGCGCTTCTTTGGGGATGGTGGTTGAAAAACACTCAGGTTAAATAAGAATAGGCATCAATATGTTCATTTCTGCAGTCAACCTGTGTGGTTACTGCAGTTTTATTTTTCTAGGGGGTATGTGGCATGAAAATAGCTTTTGAAAACCTTTCAAAAACCTACGGTGGGCACACCGTATTTGAAAATATCAGCGGCGAAATCAATGAAGGCGATATTATCGGCCTCATCGGTGTAAACGGTGTTGGAAAATCAACACTGGCGAAGATTATGGCCGGGATTGAAACTGCTGACTCAGGTACCGTCAAATATTTTCCCAGCTGCGCCAGAGTATTATATATTGAGCAATTTCCCGTTTTTGCCCCTGGAATTTCAGTTTATGAGGTAATCTCCCGGATGGTTGCTGCCGGTACCCGAGGAGGTAAGGGTGATGCAGTTTCAGTTGAAAGACAAGTTCTTAACAGTGTTGGTTTTGACAGTAAGATGTGGGGACAAGAGGCCGCAACTTTAAGCGGCGGAGAAAAGACTAAACTTTCCCTTTGTAAAGCCATGATTGCCGATTTTGATTTTCTCCTGCTGGATGAGCCAAGCAACCACCTGGACATCGAAAGCTGTGACAGGTTAGAGGAATACGTTCGAAACCTTAATAAACCCGTATTGATAATTTCTCACGACCGCTATTTGTTGGACTCAGTAGCTAACAAGATTTGGGAGCTTACCTCAAAAGGGCTGAGGCTTTACCAGGGGAACTACTCTGCATATAAAAATCAGAAGCAAATTGAAATCCGGAATGCGGAAAAAGAGTATAACAAGCAGCAGGCAAAAATTGAAAGCCTGCAGCGCACAATCAGCGATAGGAAAGACTGGTATGCAGGTGCTCATAAGGCAGCCGGGCAAAATGATTTTTGGCGAAGCAAGGCGAAAAAACATGCCAGTGTCTTGAAGTCTAAGAAAAGAGAATTGGAAAAGCTGGAACGAAATAAACTGGAAAAACCTAAAAAGGAGGTTTCCCCTGCATTTGATGTGATAAATAAGGCAGTTGCCGGTGACAGGCTTCCTCCGGTGCTAATTCAGGCAAGAAACCTGGAAAAAAGTTTTGGGGATAGAGTAATCCTTAATGACTGTTCTTTTAACATAATGCGGGGAGACAAAATTGCTGTTATCGGGAAAAATGGTTCAGGCAAAACTACCCTTTTGAAAATGATTTGCAAACAGGACTCCGGTAATTTTGGTACCATAGCTGCTACGCCGTCATTAAAAATTGGTTATTTTGCTCAGGAACTTGATGATTTGGATGACGAGGCGAGTATTTTGGAATATGTCCTGGCATCCGGTTCCACAGTAGCTGAAGCGAGGCTTCTGCTGGCCTCTCTGCTTTTCAGGGGGGACGATGTCTTTAAAAAAATAGGCAATCTGAGCATGGGTGAAAAGGGAAGAGTTGCCTTTGCCCGGTTGATTCTATCCGGCGCTAATATGCTGGTGCTGGATGAACCTACAAACCATATGGATATCGTATCCAGGGAGAAAATTGAAGACGTGCTTATCGAATTTAAGGGAGCTATCCTGGTTGTGTCACATGATAGGTATTTCATTAATAGGGTAGCTGATAAAATATTTCGGATCGACGGGGGGAATCTCACTTTTTATGACGGGGGCTATGACTACTATGTTGCTAAATCCAGAGAGGACAAGGAAAGAAGTGAAAAGGGGGAAGAGTATAAAGATATAAAAGACAAGATCCGGCGTTTGGAATGTGAACTGGCATTTATCAGCGGTAAATTAAATGATGCTCAAGATGAGGAAGAAAAAGAAAAACTAGATCAGGCGTTCCTAAAAACCGCCAAAGAGCTCAACGCCTGCAAGGAGAAACTCCAAGTTTAGACTTAAAAATTTCCTGAAAGGGCAATAATATGTAAATAATTCCTTGTTATGAAGCCTTTTATGTGATAGCATTTGCTTCATGGAATAGTAAAAAGGAGTAACATTATGTCAAAAATTGCCCTTGTCACAGACAGCACTGCTGATATACCCTTTGAAACGGCAAAAAACTACAATATCAATATTATCCCTTTAAAGGTGGTATTCAGCGAAAGGGAATATCTTGACGGTTTGGAACTGCAGCCTGATGAGTTTTATCAAATGCTGGAAAAGTCTGAAACCTTACCATCTTCTTCCCAGCCCGCGCCTGCAGATTTTATTCAATTGTATCAGGCCTTACTGGAACGGTATTCTGAGGTTATTTCTATTCATTTGTCATCGGGTCTAAGCGGTACTGTAAATGCCGCCAGACTGGCGGGAAACAGGTTTAAAGGAAAAATCCATGTGGTTGATTCTAAGAGCATAAGTCTTGGTATTGGTGTATTGGTAGTTGAAGCCGCAAAGAGTATTCGGGCAGGCTTAAAAACCCAGGAAATCCTGAAAAGAGTACAAGAAGTGAGGAATAATTCCGAAGTTCTTTTTACCCTGGACACACTTGAATACTTGCGCAAGGGTGGAAGAATCGGCAAGGTTTCCGGTTTGGTTGGTTCAATGCTTCATATTAAGCCTGTGGTACGGGTGAATGAAGATGGGATATATGTTCCTTTTGGAAAAACCAGGACTCAGGAACAGGCACTGCGTGCAATTGAGAGAGGTTTTGCTGCACTTGCAAGGGGACGTGAAGCAGTAAGGTTGGTAATTGCTCACGGTTCCGCTTATGAGGCAGCAGTCAGATTGCGAGAAAGACTGGAAACCTTATTTAACATCGAGGCGGAAATGTTTACTAAGGTTGGCCCGGTTATAGGCGTGCATACCGGGCCGGGAACCGTGGGCGCGGCCGTGGTGTACAAGTGAAATGAATTTATTCCGGAACAAATATTATTGCACCGTTCATCGGCATTAAAAAACCAACGGTTCATTCAGCCCGTTGGTTTTTGTTTTGAACTTCTTTAGCGGTCTGTACGGCGAATCTGGCCTCTGATTTCACCATCGGGATTTTGGTCTGTATGGGCGTTGACATAAGTGTTGCCTGCATTCATTTCGTCTATCAAGTCTCTTATGTCCCTTCCCTCAAACGGGCCGGTTAATTCACTTTGGGAAATAGTTCCCATTACCTGGCCTTGTGTTAGTGTAATTCCCGGTGAACTATTGAACATGGGAGCAATAACTGGACCGTTTACCCCTCGCCTCCCTAGGTGAATATGAGCTGCAAAGACTCTCCGAATATTTCTCATTTTTAACCTGTAAAAAATTTGCCGGCTGCCTTCATTGTACTGAAAGTCTGCCTGGCCGGTGGCAGAGGTATTTACGGGGGGAACCTGCTCAGCGCCTGTCAATTCAGCAAAAAAACGCATACGAATAACCTCCTTTCTCTATAGTCTATTAATTAAAGGAAAGATTTGACATTACAAATTGAGAATTTACCCAAGTAACTTTTTTTCCCAACAATTCATAAGATGGAAAAAACAGTATATGGGAGAGGAATGTTTTATGGCTGTCACGTATGAGGTTCAATCCGGAGAAAACCTGGAGTCAATTGCCCGGCGATTTGGGACCACCACGGCTGAAATATTGCGGGTAAACGAAATTCCGGACCCGCAGCGTTTGCAGGTCAGAACAGTAATCAGGATTCCGGTCCCTGTTATCCCCCCAACTATTCCGTCAAGAAGACCTTTTCGCAATGTCACTACGAGTATAATCCGGAATATCTTGTATATCTTTTCCACCGACAGAATGCTCTACAGGAGGAATCAGCGGGTACAACTGCAGTTAATAAAAATAAATATTGGACCCAGACCGATAACCCTAACTTACAACACTGCTCAGCGCTTTGACTTTTATGTCCGCCGGGGAATTGCGGGACCTGTCATCTGGCAGTGGTCTCAAGATCGGCAGTTTGCCCAATTTATCCAGCGAGTAACACTGGCGCCAGGGGCTGCGCAAATTTTTAATGCCGTTTGGGACCAAAGAACAAATGAAGGTATTCCAGTTCAGCCCGGACTTTACACTGTTCAAGCAGAAAATGTGGCCCAGGAATTGCGCGGAAGGAGGGTTTCTTTAAGAATTAGGATTGCCCCGTAAGGACTTGTGACCTGATCAATACCCTGATGGGGAAATCAACGTCAAATTATATGTACTGACCGGCAATTCAGCGATAATAATAAACCAACGGTAATATTATTACGTTGGTTTATTATTGCAAGATTCTTTTTGCAGTAGACGGACAATTACTTCTCAGTGTAACCTAATTCCCGGATACTATTTCAACAACCCTGTCTGTTTGGTTAGGGAACAAATCATTGGGAACGGATTCACTGCCCAAAGCAGATGCCACTTTCCATCTAGCACAGGCATTGAAGTCGTCTTTACAATACTTTGCCTTGTATATATTTGCCATAGCAGGCATTTTATCCATTTTTTCATTAAAAAAAGGGCATTTAACAAGACTTGGACAGTCTGACATATTATGACCTCCTATTCAATAAAATTAAAAAACAATTGAAACAAGGTATAACTTAAAAGGAAATTTGTCCGTCTAAAGCAGGAACAGTAAAAGTCCAACTGGTTTTTCCTTTTATTAAAGATTATCGGTGGGAAAAATGGAAAGTGAACACCTGAAAAATTTTTTGGGAGGCTGAAAGCACCGGCGGTTCTTGGACTAAGACTTCAAAGATTAATATAAGGGACATCTCAAATTTTTTTTGCAAAAAATTAGTCCAATTAACAATAATATTGCCTTTTAAGATTTGAATTACTGCAAATAATATGCTTAGACAAGAAAAGGAGGTGAGAATTCTAAAATGGCCAGTGGACAAAGAAGAAACACTATTATGGTTCCCCAAGCAAGAGCTGCAATGGACCAGTTCAAATACGAAATAGCTAATCAAATAGGCCTTAACGTCAAACCCGGTGATTACTGGGGTGACATTCCCTCCAGATTAAATGGTGCCGTTGGTGGCCACATGGTTCGCCAGATGATCCAAGCCTACCAGGAAAGCCTAGCAAACGGAACTGCTGCTCCGGTCCAGGCTACTACGCAAGCTCAGCCCAGCAGCCTCAAGAGTTAGCAAAGGGGGTTAGCGGGATTTTCCAACCTTTAGATAGATAATACCCCGCAGTCTATAAGGCTGCGGGGCACCTCTTTTTTAAATCTTAATTCTTGGCAAGTTTTTCAAAGTATTCTTTTAACTCAGGTGAGACAGGTGCATCTTTGGCAATCCTATCACCAAAACTGCCGGAAGAGGTATAGAAATTTACCTGTAATTCTTCGTCAATGGAGTATCCCCTGTATCTGCCGGATTTTTTCAAAAGCTCTTGAATTAAATCTGGGTCTTTAATTTCTATCCTTTGAGGAATATCCCCCGAGCGATTTTGAATTGGTTCCAGAGAAGCGGATTTTACTTCCCCGGGTTGGAGGATGCATTTTTCATAATATCCTTTTTGTTTTAACCAATGGATAGTAGAGGAATAAGTATCTCTTAAGGAATAGTCGCACCTCCGGTCTCTGTCGATGTTCATAATGTCAATCATTGGGCCGCTTTTATCAATAATCATTTCCTCAAAGGAAGCATTACTTATGTCCTTCCGGAGAGCTCCTATCAGTTGGGCAATTTCCTGTTTGTCGGAGATGATAATGGAATCCTTGGAAGTCCGGTAATCTCCAATTTCTATCACTTTTATTGAGTTTGGATGCTGCCTGAGAACAGGGAACCTTCCTTCCTTGTACTCAGCTGACTCGTAAATGGGTTTGAGAAAATGAGCGAATGCCCTTTCATTAACCTGATACTGACGGATAATATTTTTGCCGTTTTTCAGGGTATAAATAATAAATTGACTGTACCCATCTTCTCTTCGCTGTTTCAGGATTTCCCTGTGCAGAAGAGAAATATTTTTTATATTCTCTGGTTGTTTGAAGACCAATATACCTTCCGGTTGGTCGTAGGGATTTTGCAAGTTTTCTACAGCATTTTTTTTCTGATAGTCCATCCAGCCGTAAATATTGGGACCGAAATATACTTCTGCAATTTCTTCAGCTTGCGGAATGTGGTCAACATATCCAAAAATATCCACCTGGACTGAGAAAAGCGCCACCACAACCAGAAGGGCAAAGATCAGGTAGCCTTTGTATGCCTGCCGCCATATTTTGAAGGATTTGTGTAACAGGATTTCTGCAATCGAGTATCCCAGCAGTGAGCCCGAGAAATATCCGAAGACTAATATTGCCAGCGACCCGTCAGAAATGTTGTAAAAGTATGCACCGGTAAGCAGCATGGTACATACGGTGACCCCGTACTTGAAGATGGGGCGGATGATAGAAAAGGCTACTACATCTGTGGCTGCTTCCAATTTCCTTTTCCGGTATGCATACAGGGCAAGTACGAATGTTGCCAGAATTAAAACTACTGTTCCGGCGGCATATGCTGCCGTAAAGGTTTCCCTGTCAAAGTACCCCGAGAGCAGGGCATAAGGTGGGAAGCCGGCAATTATTCCCTCGTGAAGCCTGAAACTGCTGTACCCAAAAAGAAGCTGTGAAAGATTGTAGCTTACCAGTTCATACACCCCAAAAGGCAGGGCAAAAAGGATATAGGTAAAGATTATGTGTGCTGCCGGGTTCCCCGTAAACATTCCCACAAATACGGCAACGGCAAAAAACAAGATATCAAATAGGAGTGTATATCCCATCCAGGAAAAGATATTGCCTTTTGAATATACATCATTAAGCAGTGTAAACTGCTGTACGCACATAAGTGCTACCCCTGTGATTATCACAGGAATTGCCAAAAGTAAAATACCTGTCCCGCAGTGGGTGAAGAACATCTGCTTTCTCGTCACAGGAAGACTGTGAACCGCTGATGTAGACCTGTTGAAATGCAAATAATTGAAAAGAAGTACGGCCAAAAACACCGGCACTGTATAAATCAAGATTATTTGGAACTCGCTGTACCCGGTAGAAAGCTCCAGTGATCTCTTCAGTCCTTCCCATGCCCATTCATTTTCTGCGGAAGTGCCCAGCAGCAAATGATTAAAGGGCAGCACCAGCAGCAGGGCGATGGTATAGAGGGCGCTTAACCACCAAAACCGTTTAATGTTGCCGGAGAATAGTCCTTTTTGGATTAATTCTTTAGATAAGGATGTTTTTGATGTCATAGTCCATCCCTCCAAGCTCGTAAATGAATACTTCCTCCAGGGTCAGTGGAAGTATGTCAAGAATAACCGGTTGTGTTGCCTTGAATTTTGGCAGTATTGTTTCTTTTCTGCCTCTTACTATCAGAGTCAGGATGCTGCCGATTTGTTCCCGGTGCAGAATTCCTTCCATGGCCAAGGCTTCCTCCGGTATTTCTCCTGTATATCCAACCTGAATCTTATGGATGTCGGATTTCACGTCATCCAGTTCTCTTTCAACAACCAGCTTTCCATTGTGGAGTATGCCGATGTGGTCAACCACATCTTCCAACTCTCTTAGATTGTGGGAAGACACCAATACTGTGGTACCGCGTTCCGCAACATCCTGGAGCATCAGGTTCCAGACTTTCCTGCGCATGATTGGGTCCAATCCATCCAC
>LFTO01000164.1 GCA_001513335.1 Clostridiales bacterium DTU086
CGTCCTCTTGGGATACCCAGCCGTCTGCTTTTTCAACAGATTCTTCACCGTCGCCAGGCTGTTCTTCGTCTTCCAGTTCTTCGTCCTCGTCATTAGCCTCCTCCGGCTCTCCATTTACCTCATCCAAATCCTCTTCTTCCTCCGGCTCTTCACTGTCACCTTCATCCTTTTCTTCATTGACTTCTTCAACCCAATCTTCAGAACTGCCTGATACTTCCTCGTTTAGCACGTCCTTACCTTCACGATATACTTCTAATGCCCTTGCCAAAACCTGGTCCAATTCCTCTTTGAAATTGCCAAATGATTCAATAACAGTCCCCTGAGGAATCTTTTGGGATATTAGTTGGCTTAGCATAGCCTCCAGGTATTCCTGCCTTCCCCCCAGAAGGAACAGTGCTTTATCTATTAATTCCAATAGTTGTTTCTCCGCAGTCTCGTAGAGTTCTTGTTCCTGTCCAGGGACGGTATTATGCAGTTCGATCATGGTGTCAATGAAGTCATCTACAAGAGAAAGAATTTGGTTTTCCACTGTGTTGTCCATAAAATCACCCCGGTAATAAATCTATTCCGAGTTTCCTGTATTATGCAGTTTTTATTTTTGAAAGGGGTGAACCACTTGACGACGACCATACTTTTCGCTATAATAAAATTCGCTGTTATTGCGGGGCGTGGCGCAGTTTGGAAGCGCACTTGGTTTGGGACCAAGGGGCCGGAGGTTCAAATCCTCTCGCCCCGACCAGCTATTATAATGGAGGCCCGCCGACAAAAAGACTATTTTTTAGTCGACAGATAGACTATAATATTATAGAGATAAGCCGACGTAGCTCAATTGGTAGAGCAGCTGACTTGTAATCAGCAGGTTACCGGTTCAAGTCCGGTCGTCGGCTCCAGTAAAAGTAACCGCGCTAACGTTGCGCGGTTTTTCGTTATGCCTCAGGATAGATTTCCTTCAGCCTTTGGTTTTTCTTTTCCCTTAGATCCATGAGTTTTTCGGCCATTTCTTTGTAATCAGAAACCTCGGATTTGTACTTTTTCCACCTGAACATGGACTTAAATTCGGCATTCAAACTGCACTGGTCACAAATAATTAAGAGTTTGTCTATGGTGGATTTTAAATGGAGGGAATACTCTTTCAATATTTCCAGAAAACTGCAGATATACTCTGGATTGTCCGGGTGGAACTGCAGAGCTTCTATTTCACATAATATGCCGCTGAGCTCCCTTGAAAGCCTTCTCAGTTTGTCTGCATGCTGTTGAAATTTAATCCTTTTGAATAACACAGGTACTGGCAAAGGATGCTTAGTTGAGGAAGAAAAAACGTCAACATCTATTTCTTTATATTCCTCAAAAATGTCATTTGCCAGATAGTCCAGTTCCAGAGCAAGACTCGCCGACATTTAGCTTAAGCCTCCAAAAACTTTTTCGCAGCAAAATCCCTTCCATCTATAACTATTTTATAATTAAAAACCGTTATTATGGCATAAAAAAATCCAAAAGTCAATTTTTTGCTTTTCATTAAACATTAACCGTGCGGTTTCGCACGGTTAATGTTTTTCTTTCATCCCTGGCGTTTTTCCCCTGCCATCAAAGGGAAGGATCTTATGCCCTTATACTTATACAGAATTGGACAAGTTTTTTAAGATACTTCAGCTTCGCTTCCTTGGTTTGAAACATTGGTTGCTTTACTAAATGTCATCCCGAACAAAGCAAAGGGTCTTAGGATTCTTCACCGCGTTCAGAAGGACAACAACATCCTTATATCCTCCTGCTCTTTGCACGGTTGTTATTACTTTAGTCCCCATTCACCTTTTTTCTCAGCAAATACCCTGACTGCCGGGTCTTGAAGGGGTGCAGGCTCAAACAATGCTTTCTCAAGAGGCAGCACTAATTTAGCCTTGCCCCCTTCGCGGGAAAAACCGTTGGCATATTTCACATAATCTCCCAAGTTGTCACCTTCAGGGGCTGTAAATGCAGGCAGCTGAATATTGAGAACTTCAGCCAGTTTTTTTATCACTCCCACATTATCTATCCCAGATTCCGGCTTCCTGACCTGGCGCAGTTTCTTTATCTTTCCGTCTCCGCTGACATAAGTCCCCGA
>LFTO01000205.1:0-3367 GCA_001513335.1 Clostridiales bacterium DTU086
CTCAGGGTGACAGGTAGAATGAGTGCTCAGGGTGACAGGTAGAATGAGTGCTCAGGGTGACAATGCACAGGCTGTCGTGCTTATGTAGCTTCAAAACTGCAAATTAATCACCAATAGTCTTAGAAGTTTGTTGGCATTTTGGTGGATAAGGAGTTTCTCCTCGAAACCGTATGGTATAATTTTTGTAATACTATCTGTAAGTTAACAGAAAGGGAAAGTAAGGTCGTGGATAGTCCAAGCCTGCCTCAGGAGCTGGTTGATAATTATATAAAATCCCGGACAAAAAAATACGTTTTTACCCGGGACATTGAACATTTCTGCCTGGAAGTCCTGGGCCAGGAGGGCTATTGGAAGCAGGGGGGTTACCATGCTTTTGCTGCTTCCATAGAAGAACTTGTCCGGGATGGCGTAATGAGCCCTGTCAAGGCTTCCGGACTTAACGGACGGGACCCTGCTCTCTATGAAAAATACAGGATAATCGTGAAAAAGAACGTACCTGACCCTGCCACAAGGCAGAAGCTGCTTACCTGGTTTCATCCGCTGATTAATACGTCCCATTACTTGACTCATTTCAATGATTACCAAAAGGACGAGCCCTTTCTTTTAAAACTGGATTCTTTTCTCAAACAGCATGCAGATTTAATATCCTTGCCTGTCATTACTGCCAATGAACGCTCTTTTCAAGTGTTCAATGATGAAAAATGGCTGTTGTCTGCCCACGGGCGTACTTTTTGCCAGCGTACGGGGCTTTCTTTGGAGGACTTGCGCTGCTGTGAAACATATGAGCCCTTTTTTTATTACCCGGGCAGAATGCCTGTCGACAAAGATACGGTCAATGTCCTCATAGTGGAAAACAAGGACACTTTTTTTTCATTGAAAGGTTTAATCCGGCAGGGAATGGATACCTGGGGCGGGTGCACTTTCTCCCTTCTCATATACGGGGAGGGGCGTAAGATACAAAGCAGTTTTTCTTTTTTCTCGGAATTGGAGGAATATCAAAACTACTGTTGTAACTTTTTTTATTTCGGCGACCTGGATCCGGAAGGCATCCTTATCTGGTATGACCTTCAAAAAAATTACCGGGTTTCTATTATGCCATTTACCTTCTTTTATAATGCCCTGTTTGATGCCTATGGGGAAAATGCTCCCCCAATCAAGGGTGATAAAGCAGGTCAGAGGTATTCGGAAGAAGCAGTAGAGGCTTTTTTGGCTTTTTTTACTGCCCAGAGGGGGAGGGAAATACTTCAAATGCTTAAAGAGAATAACTATCTTCCCCAGGAAGGTCTTAACAGGGTTTTATTAAAGGAATTGGCGGATAAGTATTAAAAGTTTTTAATGCTGTGATTGAATTTCTGGCCTTTGAGTTTTAAACTTAAGGAATTGACAGAAAAGTGCTGAAAACAAGCGGGTGACAGATATGCAGGTGCCGTGGCTTGAGGATATCTTAAATGGTTTTTCCCAAAGGATGAATAATATCCTGGTGTTTATGCCCTTTTTTGAATTAAGCCAGAAAACAAAATACCCTTATGACTTGCCAGCCCTTGGTGTTGCAGTAATGCTTTTTATTCTGGAGGATATGCTGCGGGCGGAAAGAAGCTGTACTTACGAGGCTATTGCCTATTTCCTGCAGCAGGTCATTTCCAGGTACTACAATGAAGAATTGGATTACGACCAGGCACTTGAACTGGGTAATTTTTTAGTCAGGGAAGGGCTGATGAAGCAGGGGCGGCCCCATGCCTTTACATACCCTGATTTTGAAACCGGGACAGAGAAAGTCCATAAATTTCACCTGGTGGAATTGGAAGATTATGATATCAAGGACCGGTCTGTAAGGCTCAGGTTATCCACAGCGGGAGTGGAAATGCTTTTCAAGACAAAAGAAATGTATAACGAACTCCAGGTGTCTATTACCCAGCTTTACCTGAGGCAGCAGATTCAAAAAGGGGTTTTTGATGGGGCTCTGAGGTCGGTGGAAGAACTGGCCCTTGCTGTGAAGAATGAAAAGCAGAGAATCTTTCTGCTCCAGGAAAACATTATTCGGGATGTGCTCCAGGTAGCCAGGGAAAAAGAATTGGAAAAGCAGATGGAAAGAATTAACGAGCAGCTCTCAAGGGAAAAAGTTGTTTTCCGGGAATTGAAGGAGCTAATTGATTACACCATGGAGGAGTATTACTCCGGAAAACTTTCAGAAAAAGAAGAACAGGCAGTTGAAAAAATCATGAAGGTCCGTACCCGCCTTGTAGAAATAATCTCCATGCATGAATCCCTGTTTACTGATAAAATCCGGGTACAGAATTTAATGAACCGCTCGGTGGAGTCTTTGATCCTCACGGCTTTCAACACCAAGGTGAATTTTGAAACGGATTTTCTCTTTCCGGCCGTGCAAAAAAATATTTCTCTGGATAGATTGAAGAAAATGCTGAATCCTTTATTTTCTGCTAACCCAAGGCTCTTTTTTCACCCCGGAAGGGTATTTGAACCCCAAAGCTTGTCGAGCCAGGAAGAAGAATTGAATGAAGAACTGCTGCAGGAAGCCCAGGAAGAGGCAATCAGGCGGGAGGAAGAACTGGAACGGAAAATTCAGGCTGAACGGGAGAAAAGAATGGAAAAATACTTATTGATGCTCCTTGAACCCCTTACCGTTCAGGAGGAAACAACGGTCAGTAATGTACTGGAAAATTTGAGAAAAAAAGATTCGGAGGAATACAACACCTTGGTAAACCAGCTGGATTTTTACACTTTTGTCGTCCAGCTTCACCAGATGGGAGAGATACCTCTTCTGGACCTCTGGGAATCCCAAACCCTGGTGCTGGATGAACTGCCTCGAACTCTGGTGAAAATTGCGGCTGCTAACAGGAATATACGGGACATTCGTTCTTTTGAGCTGCAGGCTTTGGATAAAATCATTTATTTTAAAAACGGTTACGTGATGTCTGATTTTACGGTTAGGAGGGGAGCCCTTCGTGGAACTGCGTGAAGAGGATGTCCGGTCAGCGTTCAGGATATTTATGCGCTTGCTGGAAAAGGGTGCAATCCTGGAAAGTGAGAGGGAACTACAGCACGAATATTTGCGGGAAGAAGTCAGATATGTACTGGAGGAAATAATTGAAACAGAGGCTGAAGTAAAAGTCTTTTCCGCCGGTGGAATCCTTTACCTTTCCCCGGGAGTGGATAACCGCTTCTTCGGTTACACAAATGAGGAATTAAGAAAGAAAATGGCTTTGCGCAGCAATAGTGAGCTTTACCTGGCTTATTTTATCATCCTTAACCTGCTGGCAAAGTTCTACAACAGCGAGGACCAGTCTCTGGCTTCCCGCCAGTTTGTGCCCCTTTCGGAGCTGGAAGAGACAATAACCGGTCATATTAA
>LFTO01000205.1:3426-5610 GCA_001513335.1 Clostridiales bacterium DTU086
GGCCAGGAACAACCGGATCAGCCTTTTGCTGAGAGTGATGAGATTTCTTGAAGGTGAGGGGCTGGTGCAGGTACTGGAAGAGAGGGAGGTCCGGCTGCTTCCAAAAATGGAACACCTGGTGATAAAGTACTATTTTAACAGCCAGCGGAAAGATTACCTGCTGGAGCTTCTTTCTCAGGAATTGCCCTTGGTGGCTGAAGAAAAACAATGAGGTGAAAATACTATGCCCCAGATAAACCGCATCCGGATTACTAACATTAAATACGATAATGAAAAGAAATACTTGCCTGACATTACCTTTGAGGCCAGGGGCCATGATACCCTGTTAATTCTCGCTAACGGGGGAGGCAAGTCTCTGCTGGTGCAGCTTATTCTACAAGTGGTTCTGCCCAACACCAGAATGGGAAAGCGTAAAGTGGAGGATTTGCTGATTTCGGGGAATTACACCGGGCATGTAGCTGTGGAATGGATCCTGGAAACGTCGGGAGAGCACCGGGAGTTCTTGTGTACAGGTTTTTGTTTCAGCAAAGGGCAGAGCAGTGACCGTTCCCTCCGCTACTATAATTACCTGTTTGATTATGATGAGGACTCGGACCTGACCATTGAGAGTCTGCCCCTGGTTTATTCCGATGGGAATGGGGACCCACGTCCCATCCAGTTTCAGGCTCTTAAGGATTGGCTCAGGGACAGAGGAATACAGCCTGTTGACCGGGTGGAGACCTATCAGGACCGCCTTAAAATATACCATATCCTTCCTGAAGAGTGGAAAAATATCCGGGATACCAACGGTGCAGAGGGCGGCGTGGACAAGTTTTTCGAAAAGAGCAAGACTACGGTGCAGTTAATGGACAATCTGCTGATTCCTTCTGTAGAAGAAATGATTTATCGGAATGAGGATAAAAAGCAGGAACTGGTGCATGCTTTCGCCCAGCACAGGGAAATGCTGCTGGAGATTCCGGTTATTAAACAGAATCTCCAGGATTTTGCCCTTATCCGGGACTCTGCCGAGGGTGTGGTAAAGGAAGTAGAAGTCCTGGACCGGCTTCAAAAAGAGTATGATGCTGCTACTGAAGAAATCGTGAAACTCTCCAGGTCATTTTATGAATTTAGTAAAAGTGCAGAAAAGGCCCTGGAAGATTTAAGCCGGGAGAAAGATTCGGTGGCTGAACAGTCCCGGGAACTTGAGTGGCAGGAACGGAGCTATGAATGGTTTTCGAAGCAACTGGGATTAGCTGCTGCAGAAAAAAAGGGAAAACAGGCTGCTGATTTGTTTGCTGAGGCGGAGCAGCGCCTCAGGGAGGCAAAGATTAATGAGGACCGGTTAGATGCCCTGTATTATTTTAACCAGGGAGAAACAGCCAGGCAGGATGAGCTGCGGCACCGTAATGCCCTGGAATTAATGGAGCAGGCGGAGCCGGAACTCCAGACGATGCTGGAAAAAAAGAAAAAAGTTTTCAAGGCTGCCTGGAAAGAAAGGTATGTTCTATTACAGAACCAGTCGGAAGCTGGAAAAAAGTCATTGGAAGAATTAAGAGAGGAAAGGGAAGTCCTTAAGAGAGAATTATCTGCTGCCCGTTCAAAGGAGAGTAAATTCCAGAGAGAAACAGGGGCTCTGGATAACTGGTTTAAGGAATATGACCAAAAGAGGGAGGCTCTGCTGGCTGTTACTGCTTCCGGGGAAGTCCTTGACCCTACCCGTGCACTTGAAAAACGGCAGGAGAAATTAAGTGCCCTGGAAGAGCGGGAGCAGGAGATAATTGCCTCCAGGAGGCAGCTGTTATCCAAGATTGAGAATTTGGACCAGTTGATTTTGGATTTGCGTAACGAAAAAAACCGGGTGGAAACAGATGCCGGTGTAATAAATGAAAAGCTGGAGGGATTTCGGCGAGACGAAGATGCCCTGCGGGGAGAGCTTGCAGCAAACGGTATTTTTCTGCGGAACCTTCCGGAGGAAAAAGAAAAAGTTCTTCTGCGGCTCAAGGATGTCCTGGCAGACGTTCAGGAACAAAAATCCCGCTGCCAGGCAGAACTGGCCAACTTCCAGGAAAAATGGGCACTGCTTGAAGGCCGGGATTACTATGTATCTCACCACGATCTGCTCAAGATAAAAAGCAGGCTGGAACGGGGAGGGGTTTATGTAGTCCTTGGGAGTGAGTGGCTGGCAGGCCAGCCCCTTTCGGAGAA
>LFTO01000121.1 GCA_001513335.1 Clostridiales bacterium DTU086
ACTTCAGGCTGCCGGAGTACCAATGCTTGCCGTTGCCGTAGCCGTCCGCTACATGCACTCTATGGTGGAAATGATCCATCGCCGGGATTGCGAGCAGCTCATTCAAATGCTTTCCCTCGGCCTTAAAGAGATACCCCGAATTCTGTGATTTGAAACACTGACGGAGATACCATCGGAAGCTGGTATACGAACCTATGCGGCACATTTACGGGGCGGGCCGTTTTAGTATTTATCTAAAAATTGGCGTGGGTACGATACCCCCGTTCGCCTTCACCACTTAAATCAAAAGACACTTTGAAAAGTGATTTCAACAGTGTCTTTTTTCAATTTCTTTGTTTACAAGCTCACCAATAAGTGCTAACCTGCTCCTTGTTTTATTGCTAAGGTATCAGCAGCTTTTGCCCAGAAAAAATCAAATTTGGACTCTATACAAATGGGGAATATTAAAAAGTGAAAATATTTCCCGGGAAATAGGAGGTATGCAAATATCAGATGAAATATTTATTAGACTGGTGGTTAAACGACGGCATTTGGCACTTGTCGGATACGATTGAAAGGGGGCTAATGCGGCTATTAAAGAAAGAATGTGAGGATGAGGTGACAAGAAAGGGCGATGCTTATATGAAAATGCCATACAAAGGGAGAGGTTGAGGAATATGAATTCAAAAATATACGAATATGATGCAGTTATCAAAAAAGTTCCTGACATAGATGCCGCATATGTCGAGTTTCCCTTTGACGTCCGAGAGGAGTTTGGCAAAGGTCGCGCCAAAGTTCGTGTTACCTTTGACGGAGAGAAATATGACGGCAGTATCGTCAATATGGGCGTGAAGAACGCTGATGGCTCAATTTGTTATATTATCGGGCTGCGTAAGGACATTCGTGCCAAAATCGGCAAACAGGCGGGGGATAGTGTCCGCGTGACAGTCAAGGAAAGGGAGTGATCAGAATTGGTCGGGGTTGAAATTGATATGGTTGTATCTGACAGCGTGAAAGCACTGGAACTCTATGAGCGGGTTTTCGAGGTGGAGCGCGTCGAAGTAACGGCTTACGAAAAAGGTCTGAACGAAGCGGTTTTCTTGTTGTTCGGAACCAGGTTTCACCTGCTGGATGAGAACCCGGAGTATGGACTTTATGCTCCCAAAGAGGATGAGAGCAAACCGATATGGATGAACGTCCTCGTGCCGGACATTAAAGCAACCTTCGAAAAGGCAATCAAGAGCGGTTTTAAAGAAGACCAGCCGATAACCGAAATAAAGGAAATGGGTGTGAGCAATGCAATGTGTACGGATCCATTCGGTTATGTGTGGATGCTCACCCAAATTCACCGCGAGGTCAGTTTTGAGGAACGGACGAAAATTTGGGATGAAAAATTGAAAAATGAGTAGTTCCGTTTGGACATCAGGTTTACAAGGGGGGCCGCAAGTGGCCCCATTAAATACACAGGCTTTGGTGGCCGAGTGGACTTACCAGTAGTTGAAAAGACCATTTTAAGCTGTTAAAATAAAAGGTACGTATTGGAAACATATATTTTCAGCAAAATTAATGGACTTTTTTGAGGCTTTCTCTTGTCATTGTTGCAACAGGCAAGAGAGTTTTGTTTCACTGAGGAAAAAGCGTGATTAAGGATTGGAGGGTCAGAAATTAATGAAGGGTGCTGGAAGGATAAAGAGATTATTTCCAATTTTTGAGTGGCTACCCAACTACAATAAGAAAGACCTTGTTGGGGATTTTTCGGCGGGATTAACTATAGCAGTTATGTTGATTCCGCAAGGAATGGCCTATGCGATGTTGGCTGGATTACCTCCCGTAGTAGGTTTATATGCCTCCACTATTCCTTTGATAGTATATGCCTTATTTGGCACTTCCCGCCACTTGGGAGTGGGGCCTATAGCTATAATCTCTTTATTAGTGTTTTCTGGCGTATCTACCCTTGCTGAACCGGGTACCGGAGAATACATATCGTTGGTAATTCTTCTGACATTTATGGTAGGAATACTCCAGTTCGCGATGGGGGCTCTAAAACTGGGGTTTATAGTTAACTTTTTTTCTCATGCTGTAATTAGCGGATTTATTTCTGCATCAGCGATTGTTATTGGTTTAAGTCAGCTCAAACACTTGCTGGGAATTCCGCTGCAATCCGAAAATGTGTTTATGATTCTCTGGGAAGCCACAAAGAGGATTACAGAGGTAAACCCGATTACCCTTATTATAGGGGTAGGCAGCATTGTCCTTCTACTTTTTCTGGGAAAGTATTTACCCAAAGTACCTGCTCAACTGGTGTTAGTGGTGTTAACCATTTCCCTTGTTTATTATTTGGATCTCCCTCGATTTGGAGTTTCAATTATTGGGGAAGTGCCCGGAGGATTGCCGGGAATATCAATACCATTTCTTAATCTAAACATTGGAACTGTTCTGGCCCTGCTGCCTACTGCATTGACCATAGCGTTTATTGGTTTTGTAGAGGCCATTGCCATAGCTAAAGCAATCGCGATAAAAGAAAAATATAAAGTAAGCTCCAATCAAGAATTAGTCGGTTTGGGGCTGGCTAATGCCGCAAGTTCATTAGTTTCCGGTTATCCTGTGACGGGTGCTTTTTCACGTTCGGCAGTCAATTACCAAATCGGTGGGCGCACTCAAATGGCTTCGATAATTACTGCCGTACTGATCATTTTAACACTACTCTTTTTTACAGGCTTATTTTATTACTTACCAAATGCCGTGTTAGCTGCTATTATCATGGTTGCTGTATATAAATTAATTGATATGAAATATGCAAGATATTTGTTTAAAGTTAATACAACGGATGGAATAAGCTGGGTGGCCACATTCTTAGTTGCCTTAATTTTAGGTGTTGAACAAGGAATCCTTACTGGAGTAATACTCTCTTTATTATTCTTTATCTGGGGAAGTGCCTATCCCCGTACAGTGGAGTTGGGCTACCTGGAAAGTGAGGATGTATTCCGGGATGTAGACTATCATACCGAAGCTAAAGTTGATCCGAAGATATTGATTTTCCGTGTAGATGCGCGCCTGTACTTTGCCAATATGGCTTTTCTGGAGAACAGGTTATTTGAAAGAGTACAAGAGAAACCTGATGTTAAATGGATAGTATTTGATTTTTCAGCTGTTAATTCCATTGATGCAGTAGCAATTCAATCTTTGGAAAGAATCATGGAAGATTACGGTAAGAGGGGTATAAAGTTTAAATATGCGAGAATAAAACGCCCTGTACAGGAAATGGTGGAAAAAGCAGGATGGGAGGAAAAATTTGGGGAACAGATGTATGATTATTACTCTATACGACAAGCATTGAAAGCTATTGATCAAGAAAGGTTTCGTTATGCTTAATAGGCGGTTTATGCTTAACAGGAATCCACAGATACTTTGAATTCTTTACATTACTTTGTGGCTATGTAGGAATTTTCTAAAAAACCTATACAACTTGACAGTTTACTGGTAAAATTTTCCCATAATATTAAGAGGAGAATACTCCTCTTTCTGATTTATGGGAGGGCGAGAATGGACAGCGGAGATATCAAAAAAATAGAGGAAATTATCAGTGACAGGAAAATGGCAAATAGTTTTTTCCTGAAGAATTCAAAGGTATATGAGTCATTTGTTGACCTGGAAAAAAAGGCATTTTCCGATGGGGAGTTGGAAAAAAGGTACAAAGAATTGATAGCTATTGGGATTTCAATAGTAATCAACTGCGAATCTTGTCTTGAATGGCATATTAAACAAGCCTTGGATTCCGGGGCTTCGGAAAAACAAATCATAGAGGCAATAGAAGTTGGAATTGAAATGGGCGGAGGACCGGCAACGGTATCAGCCAGGTTTGCTTTGAAAGTATTGGAATATTATAGGTAGTGACTGCCTCTACTATCCCCGGTAGAGGCTGGTGACTATATGGGCCAAAAAGTTGTCTTTTTTCAAATCTACAGCTTGATGCATGCACAATTCATGGCAGCACATACATTCGATGCATTTTTCATAATCAATCTGTTTCGTATCAATATTTATTGCTTCTACGGGACAGCTTTCAACACATACATTGCAGTTCTTGCACTTTTTCATGTTGACTTTTGGCCGTGTTTTAAAGAAATCAATAACCTTGACTAATGCATGAGGATTCCGTTTTTTGTTGAATAGCGAGTTTATTTTAGGAGGAGAGGTAAAAATGGAAGTTGTGAAAGTTACCGATATTCCAGGAATCAAAATTGGGAATGCCCAGGACCTGGAAGCAGGGACCGGCTGTACCGTTATTTTATGTGAACAAGGGGCTGTTGCCGGTGTTGATGTCAGGGGCGGGTCACCGGGGACACGCGAAACAGATCTTTTGAAGTCTGAGAACCAAGTGGACAAAGTTCACGGGGTTTTTTTGGCTGGAGGCAGTGCTTTTGGTCTGGATGCAGCCGCAGGTATTATGCAGTTTCTGGAGGAAAAAGGCATAGGTTTTGATACCGGCATAGCCAAGGTACCTATTGTAACAGGGGCCATACTTTTCGATTTAATTTGTGGTGATTATCGGGTCCGGCCTGATAAGGCCATGGGTTATCAAGCCTGTGTTGCTGCACAGGAAGAAGAGTTTTCCGAGGGATCTGTCGGTGCCGGCACAGGAGCGACAGTAGGGAAGTTTTTTGGACTTGAACATGCCATGAAGGGAGGACTGGGCTCATACTGTATTCAGACAGGAAATCTCATGGTCGGGGCAGTAGTGGCAGTAAATTGTTTGGGAGATGTAATTGACCCCGACACCGGAAGGATTATTGCCGGAGCATACAAGGAGAATCCATTTTCTTTCATGTCTACTGAGGAAGGTATGATCGAATATTACAGCAAGATGACTAATGTTTTTTCAGGAAATACAACCATTGGCGCAGTTATTACCAATGCAGCCCTTACCAAGACACAGGCCAATAAAGTGGCGTCAATGGCTCACAATGGCTATGCCCGAACCATAAGACCTTCTCACACTATGTTTGATGGGGACACTATTTTTGTTTTGTCCGCAGGGAAGGTGGAAGCCGATATTAGTGTGGTAGGTCTTTTAGGTGCAAGAGTTATTGGGCAGGCAGTCGTCAATGCCGTCAAAAAAGCAGCCCCGCTGTTTGGGTTTAAAGCCTATGGTGAAGTTTTTTAAATACTAATTTCTAAAACGGTTTCCTGTATTCATATAAATTACTCCTCCAAGGATTACTAAGGTAAATAATATCCAGGATATGTTAATCACAGCAGCCTTGCTGCTTACAAGTATCGCCAGCAGTCCACCAAGTAAAAGAACACCTGATGAAACAATAAGTAAATTCCCAACAAATGTTGTCAGCTTTTCTTCGTTATATTTTGCTTTTTCTTCTTTCGAAGCCGTATTGTATCCTGCAATGAGGTTGCTGAGTTTGAAAATCCTAATTAATATGCCGAAAAACAGTGTTAGTAATCCACCGGTAAAATTAGCAACTGCTATCCCAAAAAAATCTACCTCCAAGCATCGTTTTTACAAGGCTCCTTATGGTTTAGGTTATTGTACAATAGTATAATTTTGATAAGCAACCTCCAAGATTTACCTGTAAACACTTATGCTGGATTGCTTGCATATTTTACAGATACATTCCGATATTCGGTGTTGCTCGTTAATGGAAAAAACTTTACTTCAGGTGATAAAGTGGCAACTGTTTCTTTAACCGTTTGTTGCCCGGATTGGACTACTTTCGGTAGGAATGCTCAAAAGAAATGAAGGAAGTAATTCGGATTATGACCGACTAATTTTGACATTCCTATTGACAAGAACGGCAGGGGCGTTTATTGTATATTAAAAGTGAAATCCAAATGCAGTGACGGAGACTGGAAGGGATTACAAATCCCTATAGAGAGCCGGGGTCGGTGGAAAACCGGCGGGACTTGCCCCTAATCCAATCACTCCCGAGCAGGTGCCCGAAATTATCAGTAGGCGCACACGTGGGGTCGCGTTAAGGCAATGGGTTTAGTAGTTTTGAACTCTGTAAGGTGCGTATTGTCACGAAATTGGGTGGTAACGCGGGCATGACAAAAAAGCTCGTCCCAGGAATGGGGCGGGTTTTATTTTTTTGAAATGCTTAACGCTGGCAAATTTATTTGGGATGTAGGCCAAAAATATGGAATGATAGCCATGGGAAGTATAGGCCAATTTTTAGCAAGGTTGTTTGGAAAAAATATTTGAAAAGGAGAAACTGTTATGCAAGGCCTAAACTTAAAGTATGTAAATGAAAAGTACGATGAAAACGGAGTTCTTACGGAATACAGTCTCAATATTCCCGATAATTTTAACTTTGGGTTCGATATTGTTGATGAGATGGCCAGGCTTGAGCCGGAGAAAACTGCTATGGTCTGGTGCAATGAACAGGGGGAAGAGCGTGTTTTTTCTTTTGCCGATATAAAAAAATACAGCAACAAGACAGCCAATTTCCTGAAAAAAGCAGGCATAAAAAAAGGCGATATCGTTATGCTGGTGCTCAAACGCCATTATGAATTCTGGTTTTCCATTATTGCCCTTCATAAAATAGGGGCTGTTGCCCTCCCGGCTACTGCCCAGCTGACAGCAAAGGACCTGGAATATCGTTTTAACTTTGCGGGCGTCAAGGGAATAATCTGCACCGCAGACGGCGAAGTATCTGACTATGTGGATGCAGCACAGAAAAATTGTCCTTCACTTGAACTTAAAGTGATAGCCAGGGGAGAGAAGAAAGGCTGGATCAGCTTCACAAGAGAGGTTGAAAGGGCAGATGAAAACTTCCCCAGGCCCACAGGGAAAGAAGCCAACCTTACCTCAGACCCTATGGTCATGTTTTTTTCCTCAGGTACTTCCGGAATGCCGAAGCTGGCCTGCCATGACCATGCTTATGCCCTGGCACACCTGTTTACCGCCAAGCACTGGCAGAATGTAGACCCCAACGGACTGCACCTGACCGTTGCTGAAACCGGGTGGGGGAAGGCCCTCTGGGGTAAATTATATGGCCAGTGGATCATGGAGACTGCCGTATTTGTCTATGACTTTGACAAATTTGATCCCGTAGACTTGCTTTCCAAAATAGAAAAATATAAAGTTACTTCCTTCTGCGCGCCGCCGACAATTTACCGGTTCTTTATCAAAGAGAACCTGGCTGATTATGATTTTTCCTCACTGAAATATGCCACCACTGCCGGGGAGGCCTTGAATGCTGCTGTTTTTAATAAATTCTACGAATTTACCGGTCTTAAGATAATGGAATGCTATGGCCAAACTGAGACCACAGTCACACTGGTAAACCTTGTTGGAACAGAACCAAAGCCTGGTTCCATGGGCAGGCCTTCGCCCCAGTATGAGATTGACCTTGTAGATGATGCAGGTATGCCGGTACCCCTGGGTGAGGTAGGGGAAATAGTTGTAATAACGGGGGAGCAACAACCCCCAGGGCTTTTCAAGGGGTATTATAATGACCCGGAACGCACTGCCGCTGTTTGGCACGACGGTTATTACCATACAGGAGACACTGCCTGGCGGGATGAGGACGGCTATTACTGGTACGTTGGCAGGACTGACGATGTAATCAAGTCATCGGGTTACCGTATTGGGCCTTTTGAAGTTGAAAGTGCCCTGATGGCACATCCGGCGGTGCTTGAGTGCGCTGTGACCGGCGTTCCCGACCCCATTAGGGGGCAGGTTGTCAAGGCTACAATAGTTTTGACAAAAAATTATGAGCCCTCAGAGGAACTGAAAAAGGAATTACAGGGTTTTGTTAAGCAACAAACAGCCCCTTACAAATATCCACGGAAAATCGAATTTGTCAGCGAACTGCCTAAAACCATCAGCGGAAAAATCCGGCGGGTAGAAATAAGAGAAAGAGATGAACTGAAATTAAAAAAATAGATCGTATCTCCGGGCTTCCCTTTTCAGACGTCCCGGCTCTCTAGGGGGACAGCCGAATTTCTGAGGAAGAATTAGTGTTTACACGCATCCGGCAGGATTCGGCATTTTTCGTATAGAAGTAACTTAGGATTTATCTAAATTTTTTACTACAGAAAAATACAAAAAAACCTGGTTGGCGATTGAGGAAAACTTTACTCTCGGGGGGCCCAGTTATGACGAAAGCTTTACCTTTAAGCAACAATCAGCTAATTGATTTGTTAAAGAAAGAAATCCAGCCTGCTGTCGGATGTACGGAACCGGGGTCTGTGGTCTATGCAGCTTCTTTAGCTTCCGAGAAATGCAGGGGTGAAATTAAGAGCATTGAGGTGCTCTTGAGCCCCGGAGTTTTAAAAAATGCATATAGTGTTGGAATTCCCGGAACAGGAGAAAAGGGTCTGGAACTTGCCGGGGCTATAGGAGCTTTGCTAAAATCTCCGGCTTTTGGCCTGGAACTGCTGCACAACTTGTCCACTGATACGGTACAGGAAGCAAAAAAAATGGCAGAAGCAAATGTGATTTCAATAGATTACGATTGCGATGAATTTGGTGTTTTTGTACAAGTAACGGTAACAACGGACCAGGACAAGTGCAGAGTTGTGTTAAAAGGAGGGCACACCAATCTTCAACTGATTGAACTGAACGGTCGGATAGTTTTCGAAGCAGATCGGACGGACACTGCAGAGGCTAAATTAAGTCTGCGTGAGTGCAGGTTGAACGACTTGATCCAACAGGCTGCGACATTGAAATTATCAGAAACCGGATTTCTCCTTGATGCTTACCGGCAGAACAAAAAGGTGGCAGACCTGGGGCTGAATTCAAAATACGGGGCGGGAATCGGTTTCGGTTTATCCGGCTTGTTTGATAAAGGGATTTTAGAAAGGGACGTGGTCAACGAAGTCAAGGCTGCTGTGGCGGCCGCCAGCGACGTCAGAATGGCCGGGGTGGATTTCCCGGTGTATACGAGTTTTGGAAGCGGCAACCAGGGGATTCTCTGTTCCCTGGCTATAGGTTTTCTGGGAGAGAAGCTGGAAGTATCCGAGGAACGTTTGGGCGCTGCCTTGGCAATAGGACACCTGGTAAACGGGTATGTCAAGGAACATATAGGAAAAATTTCCGTACTGTGTGGATGCTCTGTTTCAGCAGGGCTGGGGGTAGCGGCGGCGGCCAGCTGGCTGATAAACAGTGATGCTGATCATGCAAAGGCCATGGACAACCTTTTAGGAAACATAACCGGTATTATTTGTGACGGGGCTAAGGGCAGCTGTGCTCTGAAGCTTGCAACTTCGGCTGGGGAAGCTCTTATTTCAGCATTTCTGGGTGTAGAGGGAATCAGTATAAATACCTGCGAAGGCATTATTGAACGGGATATCCACCAGACTATTGCAAACCTGGGATTGGTTACCCATAAAGGGATGCCTAATCTGGATACCGTTATGCTGGATTTGGTTCTGAACAGGGACTGCAGGAATTGAAAAATAAGCAATAGGGGAGGTTCCTTGGAATTTCCCGACTGGCAATTTGTATTTTTGCCCAGAGGTTCTTGATAAAAGAAAAAGGAATCTTGAAAGAAGGAGAAGCCTCCTCTTGCCCACTGAGTCAGTAGACAGCCTGCCGCAGGCCACTGCTAAGGAACTCCTCTTTCACTACAGAAAAGTATTAGAAAAACTGGCCGCTGTTTTCCAGTCTTGGAAGACAGCGGCTGTTTTTTTTTGGGAGGAACTGGATGTTAGCGGAGATGTTGCTGGTTATAGTCGTGACGGTTTGATATTTGAAAGTTCTCCCTTGGCCAAGACAATGAATAATTGAATAATACTGCTCAATAATTAATAAACTAAGGCCAAAAAAGGAGTGTCCATGTCATTGCTCAAAGACAGGGTTGTTACCGGAGCATTAATTGGAATTTTGGCAGACATTGTCAAACTTGCGGTCAATTATCTTGCTTTTCTCCTCAATTATACCCAGGTAGTTTTCTGGCAACTGGCTGCAACACGATTTCTAGACAGAGGTGATCTTTTTTCCCCGGTTGCTTTTGTAGTTGGAGGGGTGGCAGATCTCACAGTAACGGCAGCTTTAGGGATAGTGTTCCTTTTGTTGATTGAATATACCGGAACAGACTACCTGTGGATAAAAGGTGCAGGTTTTGGACTGGCTGTATGGGTTGTTTTATTCGGAACCTTATTAGGTCAGTCAGTTCAAGCCAAACTTCCCCAGAGCTCTTCGGGTATTTTAGTAACTCTTGTAGCCCATATCATTTTTGGCATAGGTTTGGCTTTTTTCACCCGCTTATATTACAACATTTTGGAGTATGATAACATGCAGAATTAACCTGCATATTGTGGAACTAAATTGGGGTTAGCGTAAAATTACTGTAGGAAAAAAATAAAGAGAGAAGTCCCTGTATGTTATGATTAAGTTTACCGAACACAACCAAACATACAGTAGAAAGGACTGCTCTCATGAACATTATACAGGAAGTACAGAAGATAATCATTAAGGCTTATCAAAGTAATTTAGAAAAAGCATTGGCCGGGGAAGTTA
>LFTO01000050.1 GCA_001513335.1 Clostridiales bacterium DTU086
GGTAGTGGATGCCATGTCAGGACAGGATGTAGTAAATGTGGCTTCGGCCTTTCATGAGCAGCTGGGGATTACCGGTGTCGTTTTAACAAAGCTGGACGGAGACGCCCGGGGCGGTGCAGCCCTTTCAGTAAAGGCTGTGACCGGTTGTCCCATCAAGTATGTTGGGATGGGTGAAAAACTTGATGCCCTGGAACCTTTCCATCCTGACAGGATGGCTTCCAGAATTCTGGGTATGGGTGACGTTTTAAGCCTGATTGAAAAAGCCCAGCAGTCCATTGATGAGGATAAGGCCAAAGAATTACAAAAGAAACTCAGGGAGCAGAGCTTTGGTCTGGATGACTTCCTGGACCAACTCAGGGAATTCCGCTCCATGGGTTCAGTTGAAGATATTTTGGGCATGCTGCCTGGAATGAACAGCAGCAAACTCAAGAATCTCCAGCTTGATGAAAAAGAGATCAAGAGGGTGGAAGCCATTATCCAGTCCATGACCAGGGCCGAGAGGGCAGATCCAAATATTCTTAATTCCAGTCGGAAGAAAAGGATCGCCAGGGGCAGCGGCACTTCCGTTCAGGATGTAAACCGCCTCCTGCGCCAGTTTGCCCAGACACAAAAAATGATTAACCAGCTTGGCGGCCTGGGGTCAAAAAAGAAGGGAAAAAGGCTGCGTTTTCCCCATTTGGGTGTTCCCCCTTTCTAAAATTTTATATGGTTGTACTGTTTAGTTTGAAAAACCGCATTAAAATAGTTTGCTTATTCAAGATGCGGGGTGCTGCGGAAATTTCCGAAGCAGCAGGTTGTTTTTTATAAATTCCAGGAGGTGAATTAAAAATGGCAACAAAAATCAGATTAAAAAGAATGGGGACAAAAAAGAAACCTTATTACCGTGTAGTTGTTGCGGATGCCAGGTCCCCCAGGGACGGACGTTTTATTGAGGAGATCGGTACCTATGACCCTGTTCATGGTGTTGACAAGACACGGATTGATGAGGAAAAAGCTCTCCGTTGGCTGCGAAATGGGGCACAGCCTACCGATACAGTTAAGAGCTTGTTAAAACAAGTAGGTATTTGGGATAAGAGGAGCGCTCAAAAAGAGGGCTAAGGATTCTGAGGAGGTAAGTCATGAAGGAACTCGTTGAAGTTTTAGCCCGTGCACTGGTTGATAACCCGGAACGAATTGAAATAAATGAGATTGAAGGGGAAAAGTCCATTATTATTGAGCTTAAAGTTGCCGACGAGGACATGGGGAAGGTAATTGGCAAAAAGGGCAGGATAGCAAAAGCCATCAGGACTGTGGTAAAAGCTTCAGCAGCAAAAGAAGGAAAAAGAGTGGTTGTGGAAATTATCCAGTAAATAATGGACTTTCGGAGGTTACTGTGAAAGGCCGGGAAGAACGTCCTGAGAGAATAAAAATAGCAAAGGTAATCAACACTCACGGTGTCCGTGGAGAAGTAAAGGCTATTCCCCTTTCTGATTTTCCTGAAAGGTTTAATTCTCTTAGAACAGTTTTTCTGGAAAAAGGTAATGGATACACGGAGTACAGGGTGGAGTCAATTCGGTGGCATAAAAATGAGCTTCTGATCAAGTTTGAGGGCATAGAAAACCCCGAACAGGCGGAAATGCTGAAGAATAAATACCTTACGGTTAAGGTACAGGATACTGTTCCCCTCCCTGAAGACTCTTTTTACTTCTTTGAAATTGTTGATCTGGATGTTGTTGACGTTGATGGGGTTAAGCTGGGTACGGTACAGGATATCCTGCAGACCGGGGCAAATGATGTTTATGTGGTTCAGAGGGATAAAGGCAAAGAACTTTTAATACCTGCACTGAAAAAAGTAGTTAAGCAGGTTGATTTGGAAAAGGGGATAATGGTTGTGGATATCCCCCCGGGGCTTCTGGATGAAGAGGTGTAATATGAAAATAGACGTACTTACCTTGTTTCCCGAGCTCTTTGAGGCCTTTTCAGCAGAGAGTATCTTGGGCCGGGCCCAAAACGCCGGATACGTTACCATAAATCCTGTTGATTTTCGAAGCTATTCTACAGATAAGCATAATTCAGTGGATGAGCCTCCATTTGGAGGGGGGGCAGGAATGGTAATCGGTCCTCAACCGTTAATTGATGCTGTAGCAGATGTTCGCACTGAAGAAGCTTCAATTATTCTCCTATCCCCTCAGGGCAGGAAATTTTCTCAGGAGGTTGCCCAGGAACTGGCAGAAAAGGAGCACCTGATCCTTATTTGCGGACACTATGAAGGTATCGATGAACGGGTCAGCATGCTCCTGGGGGCAGATGAGGTTTCTATAGGGGATTATGTGTTAACAGGTGGGGAGCCTGCTGCCCTGGTAGTAATTGACGCTGTTACCCGTTTGATACCGGGGGTCCTGGGAAATCGTGAATCTGCAAGTGCGGATTCCTTTTCAACCGGTCTGTTGGAGCATCCCCATTACACCAGACCGAGGGAATTTATGGGGAATTCTGTTCCGGACGTGCTCTTATCGGGAAATCATAAAGAAATCGAATTGTGGAGGCATAAGGAATCCTTGAGGAGGACGTTTAAGAGACGCCCTGACCTCCTGAATTCATACAGCTTTTCCGAGCAGGACAGGTCCTTAATCAGGCAAATAGTTGCGGAAGAGTTTGATAGATTGGAACAGGATTGAAAAAGTGATTAAGAAGGAGGCGTGAAAAATGGATATACTCAGGACTATTGAGGAAGAACAGTTCAAGAAAGATCTTCCCGATTTCCGTGTGGGAGATACGGTAAGAGTAAATGTTAAGGTTGTTGAAGGCAACAGGGAGAGAATTCAGGCCTTTGAAGGTATTGTTATAAAAATTCAAGGCAGCGGCATAAGGGAAACTTTTACCGTCAGAAGGGTATCTTACGGAGTTGCGGTAGAGAGAACTTTCCCCATGCACTCCAGACGGGTGGACAGTGTCCAAATTATCCGCCGCGGGAAAGTGCGCCGGGCGAAATTGTATTACCTGCGCAACCGGGTTGGTAAGGCAGCAAGAATCAAGAGCAGGTAGGTTTCCGGGACAAAAGTACATGCTGCAACAACAGCCAGGAGCAATTCCTGGCTTTTTATTGTTGCCAGAAAACAATTTTTTCCGAATGTCGCGAGGACTATGACTAAGCATAAATTCACAGCAGGCCAGACCCCTTTTGTGCCTCATTCCGGCTCACCGGTTAGCGTCCGACACCCCTAAGGCTTGCCCCACAATCCAAGACGCCAGTATGCAACTGTTGTCTGAAGCCCGTATGTATTATTCCGCTAAGGACAAGCTTGCACGCTATCCTGAACGAAACACCGGGGAATATTTCCGTCGCTTTTCGCTCACTCCCAGAATTCACACAGGACATCTCCAAGACAAAGCTCCGGTCAAAACCGGGCCGCCCAAAAAGCGACATCCTGTCTACACCCGCGCTGGCCCAGGCGTCCTGCCCTGCGCCTCCCGGCTTTTCCCTGCGTTTTGCCAAGAGCTGTATGCCTGTGTTCATTGGTCCTTCGCGAAAGGCACGGAAATATGAAGGTATTACCTCTCCTGCTAAGCCGCGCAAGGTTTAAGGGAAACAAGTCCTGCTCCGTAATACATGCTGGCTTCGTATTCCAACTGCCGAAGGAAATTACCCAAGCGAAGAGACGAGTCAAATGAATTTCCAGGAAAAGGTCCCAGAATGCAGGCTTTCGGGGAGGGGTGCAGAATTTATAAAATGAAAAGGGGTAATCCATTTTTTATTTGGGAGAGATATTGTGCTTACATATGAAAGAGAATTATGGGACCAGGGTTATAGATTGGTTGCCGGGGTTGATGAGGTAGGCAGGGGGTGCCTTGCCGGCAGTGTTGTTGCTGCGGCAGTAATATTCCCTGTGGGTCTGCAGATTGAAGGGGTTAAGGATTCCAAACAGCTTTCTTCCCATCGCCGGGAGGAACTGTATGACGTGATAATTTCACGGTGTATATCTGTAGGGATTGGAATGGTAGATGAGAGGACTATAGACAGGATTAATATAAGGCAGGCGGCTCGCCTGGCGATGAAGCAGGCTGTTACCTCCCTTAAAATTTATCCTGATTACCTGCTCATTGATGCTGAGTCTGTAGATTTGGATCTGCCCCAGAAGAAAATTATTAAGGGGGACGCTTTAAGCCACAGCATTGCTGCCGCTTCCATCGTTGCTAAAGTGTACCGGGACAGGAAATGCGTGGAGTGGAATGCTCTCTATCCTGGATACGGACTTCAACACAACAAGGGGTACTGTACCCGTGAGCACTGTGATGCCCTTCGAGCCTTGGGCCCCTCGCCAATTCACCGCAGGACTTTTTTAACTAAGATTTTGCCTCCTACTTCTGAGGTGCAGATTGGTTTTAATTTTGGGTGAGGTAGTTAATATGACAGGGAAGAGAAAGGAACTGGGCAGGGAAGGTGAAAAAGCAGCGGCAGAACTGCTGCAGTCTAAAGGGTACCGTATTCTGGAGAAAAACTATCGTACCAGGCACGGAGAAATAGATATTATTGCAGCCAGAGGCAGTCTCCTGGTTTTTGTGGAGGTAAAAACCAGAGCCAGCGCCCGGTGCGGGGCTCCTGAAGAAGCGGTAGATTTTCGCAAGCAGCAGAAAATCAGGAAGCTGGCTGTGGAGTACCTGTCAAAAAGTGCCGGCAAATATTATACCGATTTGAGATTTGATGTGGCAGCCATATCAGTGGATGCTGCCGGAAAAATTAAAGATATAAGGCTTTATGAAGGTGCTTTTTAATGTGGTTGTGAAGGTTGAGACCCTTCTTCAAACGGAAATCTAAAATATAAGAAAGACCGTTTCTCCCTTCTAAAAGAAGGGAAACACGGTCTTTTTTGTGAAAGGCATTATTCATGGTTTATTAAAGGGGCAACTTTTACTTATCCAGCGGGTTGATAACCAGCCCTGTAACCAGCTTGGGATAATAGAAAGTTGACTTCTGGGGCATTTTTTCCCCTCGGCCTGCAACTGCAATAACCTCACTTGTCTGTGTTGGGTTCAGGAGGAAGGAGGCCTGAAATTCCCCGCTGATTACTTTGGCCAGGGCTTCCCCGGCATCCCGGGTATAAGCCAGCATATTCCCTTCAGCTCTTTCCTTGTCACCTATTCCCAACTGCTGGTTCAGTATTTTTTCCTGCAGGATTGTGACATCCAGGGAATTCCATTCTGCAGACTTTTCCGGTTTATATTTCTCCCCGGTTCTCCGAATGGAAAACATTAAGGCCTGGTTTCCCCCTGTATACATGCAGAAGTTATGGTAGTCTCTGTCTGCTTCAGCAAGTGCATCCACTATGGCCTGTGCGCTTTTTTCAATGCCTGCGGTACTGGTCAGGTCATGAAGGGGCAGGTCCACAGTCTTGTAAATGCTGCGCAGTTTTTCTTTTAAGTTCTGGGCATCAAAACCTGGGACGTTGTGAACCATTCTGTATGTAGGGAAAACCACAAGGCCGGGGTCAAATGTATTGACCAGGGTAACCATCACCCGGTTGCATTTTTCAAACCCCTTACCTGCCATTTCCCTTTGAAATTCCAAGGCAGTTTCATACCGGTGGTGACCGTCAGCAATATAAACCTGTTTATCACTCATAAGTTCCTGCCACTTCTCGATTATTCCCTCATCCTGGACAACCCAGACCCTGTGGCTGATGCCGTTCTCATCTGTTAAGTCCATAGAGGGTTTTTGCCCCTGGACTTGATCAAAAAGCTGCTGGGCTGTATTCGTTTTATCTGTGTAAATAGCAAAAATAGAGCTAAAATTAGCCATGCAGTGCCGCATAAGTTTCAGCCTGTCAGCCTTTGCTTTGGGAAGGGTTTCCTCGTGGGGAATAACAACGTTGTTCCGGTAATCTTCCAACTGCAGTGTACAGAGGATGCCCTTCCTTGAAAAGCGCTGTCCGTAAGCTGAAAACTCCTGCTCATAAAAATAGAGGGAAGGGCTTTTTTCGTGGAAAAGAATCCCCTGCTGGAGCCACTGTTTGTAGTACTCAGCTGCCCTGGTATACTGGTTATCTTTGTCTGTATCAGAGGGGTATGTTTTTCCCAGTTCCAGCCTGATAATGTTTACTGGATTTCTCTCATAATAGCTTTCTTGTGCGTCTTTGCTGATAACATCATAGGGAGGTGTTATTAAATCCTCCAGTTTGCCCGCTTTCTGTGTGTTGTATCTTACTCCCCTGAATGGATAAACCTTTGCCATTAAGACTCCCCCGTTCTTTTTTTGCAACTAAATTTTATATTTATTGATTTTATCTCACAATTATACAGCTTTCAAGATAATGGATGTATTTTTCTGTAAAAAAAACAGCCGGCAAGCAAGTCGGCTGTTTCTTGAAGGTTCTCAATTATCGGCACAGGATTGGGGTTTTGCCCCTTCCTCAGGCAGCGGATAAGTATCTAACTGAACGATATTTTTCAGAAACCAGTAAAGGCAGTACTGGCGGAGCACTTCTATTTTTTCTTCGTATCCCATGTCTTCAACCCAATCATGGTTCATAATTACGTTCTCAAAATAGTTTAAAACATCGGCTACATCCTGGTTTGCCGCTTCACCGGGAACCATGGGAGTACTTGATTTTGGAATTGTAACTTCGATCTTGTATGTTCTTTCTTTTTTTTCATCCTTCTTTATGTCGCAGTGTATTTGCATTCTAATCCCTCCTCAGTCCTTAGCTTTCAACATCGGTTGTCTGTTTCCTTCAAAATTACTAAATTACTGCTGATAACTTGCTTATTTATTGTAACCTAATGGGAGGTTTGTTACCATAAAAAACGCATCTGCAGGGCTTCGGCAATATGATTTTCCGAAATCAGATCCCTTTCTTCCATGTCAGCAATAGTCCGTGCAACCTTGAGAATCTTGTTAAAGCCGCGCATGCTCAAGTTAAGGCTGTCAAAAACCTGTTGGATAAAATTCTCGGCGGCCGGTGTAGTCTGGCAGTACTTTTCTATCATTTTTCCCTGGAGTTCACTGTTGCAGGTGAAGCTTTCATAAAGGTAGCGGTTTCTTTGGATATCTCTTGCTTTGGTTACCCGTTTTTTTATTTCTTCAGAGGATTCTCCCGGGGGGCTTTTGTTTACATGGAGATATTTCTGTCGGGGAACTTCTACGTGGATGTCTACCCGATCCAGGACCGGTCCTGAAATTTTAGCCCTGTATTTTTCTATCTGAGTGGGGGAGCATTTGCATTCCAGATCTTCGTCTCCAAAATACCCGCAGGGGCAGGGATTGCTGGCTGCAACAAGCATGAACCGTGCGGGAAATGTGACTGTCTGGGAAGCACGTGCTACAGTTATTTCATGTTCTTCAAGGGGCTGGCGCAGAGCTTCAATGACATCCCGGTGAAACTCCGGGAACTCGTCCATAAAAAGAATGCCGTGAGTTGCAAGGC
>LFTO01000133.1 GCA_001513335.1 Clostridiales bacterium DTU086
TCAATTTTTAATGTGCAGCCTGAGATGTTCCAGCTGTATACTGGAATTATTATTGCTGCTCTTTTCTATGCCATTATATTCCTCCGCCGTATAAGTGTTACTTTATTGGGTCTAGAACACAAAAAAGGTTAAAAATGGACAATGAGCTAAAATGAGGATAATTATTTGGAGTTTTTGAGGCAATAAAATACACAATTATACGGAATCGATTTTTTTTAGGAGGGAAATTCCCTAATAATGTTGAAATACTTATGTTAACTTCTTTCGAGGACTGCTGAAAATTTAACAAGGTTAAGGAATAATGGAGGTATTTTAGTGGACGAGGCTCTTATAAGCATAAAAAACCTAAAAACTTATTTTTTTACCGAAGCAGGTACAGTAAAAGCGGTGGACGATGTTTCGATTTCTATTCCACAAGGCAAAACCTTGGCCTTAGTTGGGGAATCTGGTTCGGGAAAAAGTGTAATGGCCTCCTCTATAATGCGTTTAATACCTCAACCACCAGGTAAAATTGTGTCAGGAGAAATCCTTTATAAATCTGAGGATTTATTGAAAAAGACTGAAGCAGAAATGCGTTCCATACGTGGAAACAGGATTTCGATGATTTTCCAGGAACCTATGACTTCTCTTAATCCGGTTTTTAGGATTGGTGAACAGATTACCGAGGCTATTGAACTTCATCAGAATGTGACTAATAAAGAGGCAGTTGATCGTGCTGTTGAACTCTTGCGCCTGGTAGGGATACCTGCCCCCTTGGAGAGAATGAGTGACTATCCTCACCAGTTAAGCGGTGGAATGAGGCAGAGGGTGATGATTGCCATGGCCCTGGCCTGCAATCCTGAACTGCTTATTGCGGATGAACCAACGACAGCTTTGGACGTTACCATTCAAGCCCAAATTCTATCGTTAATGCGGCGGCTGCAGGAAGAGTTGAATATGGCTATTTTGCTAATTACCCATGACCTGGGGGTAGTTGCTGAAATGGCGGATGATGTAGTAGTTATGTACGCTGGACAGGTAGTTGAACACTCCGATGTTCATGCTATTTTTAGCAGCCCTTTACATCCATATACTCATGGATTAATGCAGTCAATACCACGTATTGACGTTGAACAGGAAAAACTTTACGTTATTGAAGGTGTTGTTCCTAATCCAACTTGTTTTCCGGAAGGCTGCAGGTTTGCTCCGCGATGTCCAAAAGCTTCCAAAGATTGTACGGAGAAAATGCCTGTTTTGCAGGAGATTGGAAACAACCATCAAGTCCGCTGTTTTAAAGCAGGGAGTGACTAGATATGCAGTCTGAAAAACTATTAGAAGTAAGAGGACTTAAGAAATATTTCCCGATTAAAAAAGGTATTTTGGGAAGGGACGTCAAGTGGCTAAAAGCTGTAGATGACATTACGTTTTCCATAGAAGCCGGGCAGACGTTAGGGTTAGTGGGAGAGAGCGGTTGTGGTAAATCTACAACGGGAAGGCTGATTCTTAATCTCCTTCAACCTACTGAAGGGCAAGTTCTTTTTTATGGGCGAAATGTTTACGATGTCCAGGGTGCTGAAAAGTTTCAGTTGCGGCGAAAAATGCAGATCATCTTTCAAGATCCATATGGTTCCCTTAATCCTCGAATGCAGGTAGGGGACATAGTTGCTGAACCTCTGTACATTCATAAACTTGCTCAAGGCCCCCAGGTTCAAAAACGTGTTAAGGAGTTATTTGAATATGTAGGATTGAGTCCTTACCACGCGAACCGCTATCCACATGAGTTTAGCGGGGGACAAAGGCAGCGAGTTGGTATTGCCCGTGCTCTTGCCGTCGAGCCTGATCTGATAGTCTGTGATGAGCCAGTATCTGCACTTGATGTTTCCATACAATCACAAGTTCTTAATTTGCTTGCAGATTTACAGGATGAATTCAATCTTACATACTTGTTTATCTCCCATGCATTGAATGTTGTAAAACATGTAAGCGACAGGGTTGGCGTAATGTACCTCGGTAAATTGGTTGAACTTTCAACGAGGGATGAAATATACAGCAATCCGCTGCATCCCTATACCCAGGCGTTGCTGTCAGCAATCCCAATACCAAATCCTGAGGTGAAACGAGAGAGAGTTATTTTACAGGGTGATATTACCAGCCCTATTGACCCTCCGCCAGGGTGTCGTTTCCAATCACGTTGTCCACTTGCCATAGATTTGTGTTTCAAAGAAGAACCAAAATTAAAGGAATGTAGCAACGGCCATTTTGTTGCTTGTCATTTAGTTGATTCCAGGGAGGGATGCCGAAAAACAGATAGTTAAGTTTGGGAAAAAAGCATGCAAGGAGGTAGAAGATTGAAAAAGAGACTATTTGCTGTATTACTTCTTATAATGCTGATTGGCGTTGTTGCCGGGTGCGGAGGCGGCGGAGAAGGAACTGCGGAAAAGGACACAATAGTAGTCGGCCTTCAAGCTGAGCCTGTCACCCTTGATCCTGCCCAAATGACAGACTTTAACTCAACCAGGGGTGGTCGTGAGATTTATGATTCTTTAATTGAGTTTAAAGATGGTTCTACTGAATTAGAACCTGGACTGGCAGAAAGTTGGGAAGTATCTGAAAACGGATTGGAGTATACTTTCCATCTTCGGCAGGGTGTCAAGTTCCATGACGGAACGCCCTTTAATGCCGATGCTGTCAAGTTTAGTATTGACAGGCAGATAGATCCCAATCATCCTTATCATGATACCGGTGAGTTTGCTTATGCGGATTTCACTTTTGGGATGGTAAAAGAAGTACAGGTCGTTGATGAGTACACTGTTAAGATCATTCTGGAAGAGCCTTTTGCTCCCTTCCTGGCAAATATGGCTATGCATTCAGCATGTATTGTCAGCCCGGAAGCAGTTAAAGAGTACGGGAAAGACTTTACTCTAAATCCGGTAGGCACCGGTCCATTTAAATTTGTCAGCTGGGATCCAGGTGTAGAAATCATTCTTGAGGCTAACGAAGAGTACTGGAATGGTGCACCGGCAGTTAAGAAACTGGTATTCCGTCCAATTGTTGAGGATCAGACAAGGTTAACCGAACTTGAAGCAGGCAATATTGACTTCATGGTTGGTATTCTTCCTGATGACCTTCAAAGAGTCAAGGACAATGATCAACTCCAAGTAATTGAGCAGCCGGGAATGCATACATGGTACCTGGTCATGAACAACCAGAAACCTCCCTTTAACGATGTCCGTGTAAGACAGGCTATTAACTATGCTATCGATAAGCAGGGCATAGTAGACAATATCCTTCAGGGAACTGGTGTTCTTGCAAAGAATATGTTGCCTCCGGTTATCTGGAGTTATACCGAAGATTTACATGACTACAGCTATAACCCGGAAAAGGCTAAGGAACTTTTGGCTGAAGCCGGTTTAACTGACGGTGTTGTAGAGATTGAATTCTTTGTACCTGAATCCGGGTCCGGTATGCAGCAGCCCGTTGCTATGGCAACTGCAATTCAGTCAGACCTTGAGGCTGTAGGAATAAAAACTAAAATTCAGCAGCTGGAATGGGGTACCTATTTAGACAAAGTGTTCCAGCCTGTAGATCAAAATGAAATAATTCTCCATGAAATGTCCTGGATGGGTGACAACGGAGACCCGGACAATTTCCTGTATATCCTTTGCAGCGGTAAGCAGTGGCCTCCGTCAGGATTCAACGAAGCTTTCTATAAGAATGAAGAAGTTGACGCACTTCTCGACGAAGCCAGAAAGATATCCGACCAGGAAGAAAGAACAAAACTATACGAACAAGCACAAAAGCTTATTGCGGAAGATACACCTTATTGTGTAATCGACCATGAAACTCAAATTGTGGCCATGAAGAAGAATATTAAGGGATTTACCCTGCATCCCACCGGCCCATTCCGTTTTGACAAGGTTACTATAGAATAGGTTAACTTCTTTCAATGCGGGTGGGTGCACAAAGAGGTGGAGTGCATCCACCCCAAATTATTATTCTGAAAACAGGAGTGGGGAAGAGTGTTAAAGTATGTTATAAAAAGACTCCTAGCGCTCATACCGGTACTTTTTGGAGTCACTATACTGGTGTTTTTAATTATGCACCTGTCCCCGGGTGACCCGGCACAGATAATTTTAGGACCTAAAGCAACGGAAGAATCCTTGAATGCTCTCAGGCATCAATTGGGATTAGATCTTCCTCTTTATGAACAGTACTTCCGTTGGATTGGAAATGTCTTTCAGGGCGATTGGGGTCGTTCAATCCAGTTAAAGAGAGCAGTTCTTCCCCTGGTTCTGGACAGGTTTAAAGCAACGGCCATTTTGACTTTTTTTGCTGCTTCAATAGCTATTTTTTGCGGTACCTTTGCCGGAATTATATCCAGTACCAAGCAGTATTCCTTTTGGGACCGGTTTTTAATGCTTCTTGCACTTATAGGCTTTTGCCTTCCGGTATTCTGGCTGGGCTTAATGTTACAAATAATATTTGGATTAAATTTAGGCTGGCTGCCGGTTTCAGGAATGCATACGCCAGGAGAAACGGGGTTTTTGGATATGCTCAAATATCTTTTACTTCCCGGTGTTACTCTTGCGGCTTCGTCCATGGCGGAAATTGCTAGAATGACTCGTTCCAGCATGCTGGAAGTGATCAGGCAGGATTATATAAAGACAGCTCGGGCTAAGGGCTTAGGCGAACGGGTTGTTGTATACAAGCATGCACTTAGAAATGCCATGATTCCCGTTGTTACTATTGTAGGGCTGCAAATCGGTTACCTTTTGGCTGGTGCCGTACTGGTAGAAATCGTTTTTTCCTGGCCAGGTATAGGCAGCCTTATGGTTAACGGCATTTTAGCCAGAGACTTTCCGTTAGTTCAGGGGATTATCCTCTTTGTTGCTACAACCTATGTATTCGTCAATCTAATTGTTGACATCGTTTATGCTTTCCTAGACCCAAGAATTACGTATTAGGGGGAGTATTTTATGGCTGGGTCGCAAAAATTAGAAACGTTAAAAGAGCAGACAATAAAAGAAGAGGGCAGCATCGAACGGATAGGTCCTTGGCAGGAAGCTTGGCGCAGATTAAAAAAAGATAAGGCTGCTCTGGCAGGAGGTGCCATCCTTTGCACGGTAATCATTCTTTCTCTGTCTGCTCCGTTTATTACCTCATTTGATCCCAATAAAGTTGTTATGAGTGAAAGACTGCTTCCTCCGGGGTCCGCCGGACACCTGCTGGGGACAGATCATCTTGGACGTGACATGCTGACCCGTCTGCTGTACGGAGGTAGAATTTCAGTAGCTATAGGTTTTATGGCTGTAGCGATAGCCATGTTTTTCGGAGTACTGATTGGTTTATTTGCCGGATATTTCCGGGGAATATTTGACATTGTTGCTATGCGTTTTATCGATATCCTCCAAGCATTTCCGTACGTATTGTTGGCCATAGCTATCATTGCAGCTCTTGGCCCAGGATTGGTTAACGCTATGATAGCCATATCAATAGTAGGAATACCATTTTATGCCCGTATTGTAAGGGGTACCGTATTATCCCTCCGTGAACAGGAATTTATTGATGCTCAGAGAGTTTTAGGTGCAAGCACTTTTAGAATTGTATTCAAACATATTTTGCCAAACGCTTTGTCACCAATAATCGTTGCCGCAACACTGGACGTTGGGTGGATGATAATTGCCGCTTCAGGGATGAGTTTTCTTGGGCTGGGAGCTCAACCGCCAATGGCAGAATGGGGGGTAATGCTTAGCGACGGGAAAGACTTCCTGCGGGTTGCACCTTATATTTCTCTGCTGCCGGGTTTTGCAATTTTTATTGTGGTTCTGTCTCTCAATCTTTTAGGTGATGGTCTTCGGGATGCTTTGGATCCAAGGTTAAGAGAATAGTTCAAGGGAGGAACAGTATTATGACATTTTCAATTGTGGCGTATGACCCTGAAGCTGATGAGCTTGGGGTAGCTGTCCAGTCAAAATTTTTGGCCGTTGGAGCACTGGTTCCCTGGGCGGAAGCAGGTGTTGGTGCAGTGGCTACCCAGTCCTGGGCAAATACCAGTTTTGGTCCTGAAGGAATAAAACTATTGAAATCAGGTTTGTCGCCCCAGGAAGCTATTGATAAGCTCTTAGCTGAGGACAGTGAAAAAGAATACCGGCAGGTAGGAATTGTTGACGCACAAGGGCGGTCAGCCAATTTTACAGGGGAGGCCTGTTTTGCATGGGCAGGTGGAGTAACTGGTCCTAACTTTGCATGTCAGGGGAATATTTTAGTAAATGAGGCTACAGTTACAGATATGGCTGCAGCTTTTCAAAAAGCCAAGGGAGACCTGGCCTCCAGGCTCTTGGAAGCATTGGCTGCAGCTCAGAAGGCAGGAGGAGACAGCAGAGGGAAAGAATCTGCAGCTCTGCTGGTAGTAAAGCCAAAGGGTGGTTACGGCGGTTTTAACGATAAATACATTGATTTGCGTGTAGACGATCACCCTGAACCTATTGAAGAGCTGATAAGGCTTCATGAATTGTATAAACTTTACTTTTACAAAACAAATCCTGAAGATGTAATAAAAATAGAAGACGATGTGGCGGTTAAAATTGTAGCATGCCTGGATAAACTGGGTTACGCTTCCGGTTTGCCAAACTATTGGACTCCTGAGCTCCAAGAAGCTCTCAAAAAATATTATTTAATTGAAAATTTTGATGAACGTATAGCTCCGGACGGTTTTATCGATAGTGAAGTTTTAAAATTTATGGAAAAACAAGCAAAATAATTTTACACATATTCTTTTATTTCTTGGGGACAATATTATCAGCGAGGGAGAACGTGAAAATTTCCGGCAGGGTTGTTTTTGGTCAGGTATTCCTGGCTGTATCCGGTTTTTCCGTTGTCCCTCCTTTACTTCTAGGTTTGCCCGAGGAATAGATGCTTTTCCGGGGCAAATCATTTCAACGGCAGTACAAATCCAGCTGGAATTTGGACTGCATCACTAAAGGAGGACGCAATATATTGGAAGGAACAGTAAAATGGTTTAACCCTGAAAAAGGTTTTGGATTTATTGAACGTGAAGACGGAGAAGATGTCTTTGTTCATTTCTCAGCCATTCAAGGCAGTGGTTTCAAAACCTTAGAAGAAGGGCAGAGGGTACAATTTGATATCGTGGACGGGGAAAAGGGTCCCCAAGCTGGCAATGTAATCAGCAAAGGATAAGCAGAAAACTCTAATAACTAAAACTAAACCCTGCCTTAAATGGCAGGGTCTGCTTTTTTTTCCAGAAGAGTTATTGCATCTTTTTTGCATGGATTACGGCATAGTCCGCAACCGTAACATTTCAAGGGGTTGATATAACACTTTTTGTTGGCTGCCGAAAATTCTATGGCGTCAAACTGACACTCTTTTTGGCAGCTGCGGCACCCAACACAGAGGAAGGGGTCTATTTCCGCAAAATACTCACCTTTAAACATGAGATTTAAGAGATCTGAATCTATTTGAATTTTATAAGCTAAACAATTTTGGTCGCAGTTGCAAATTGAGGCGATAAAAGGTGTTTTTAAGGTCCATATGGAATGCACCAGTCCCTGTTGATCAAATTCCCGCAGTAATTTTTTTGCTTTGTCCCTGGTTAATGTTTCCAACGAGGCCTCCAATTCCGGCCAGTCGGTAATGCAGCCGGTGGGGTCAATCCCCAAGAGCAAGCAGTACCTGGCATTATCCTTGCCGGTGGTAACGTTCCTGCAGACGCAGGATATGCGCGTTATAGATTGGACCATATCAACAATTTTTTCGGCATCTTCAAGAGGAACAACCTGCCCGTAATGATTGTTTTTCATACTGGCGGTGGCAACTTTCCTGATGAATTTATAGGCAAAAGGAAGCCTTTCTTTTGTCCATTTGAGCCGCTTAATATTTGGTTGAGTATTCGTGCGGATGCTTTTTAGGAATTTGTTGATGTATTTCTGGCGCGACTTATCGGAAAGGAGTTCAGCGGAGTAATTATCCATGACTTCATACCACTTTTTTCCTTCCCCGTGCTTGGTGCAAAATTCACACAACAGCTGCCACCCCTATCCAGGTTAATGGTAAATACCAAAGTCCTTATTTCTTTGTGGCCGGTTCATTATTTAAGTAGGCCAATACAGCGTCACGTAAAAACCGGGCACAGCCGGTCACGTTTTTGTCATAAAAAGCAGTAAATCGTTCATCATCCACATACATTTGAACAACTCCGGCATGTGCTTCTTTTGAGTAATTTGGCCATGTAAAAGTAAGCCATTCTTTATGCATTGCCGCCAATTTTTGGCCTGTTTCTCCTGCAGGGTCTTCTTCATTCTGTACAGCATTCTCCAACCCCGCGTTAATTTCTTCAGCAAGAGCCTGCATTTTTTCATACTGTTCCTGTGTAAGGTCCAAAAATTTTTTATTGCTCTGCAACACACATTCCTCACCATATTTTTCCCGAATTTCTTCTCCATATTTCTCCTCATTTTCTTCTATAAGACGTTTTTTCAAACCATCAAATTTTTCTTTATCGGTCATAGTAATCTGCCCTTTCTCTTTTAAGATTGTCTTTTTTACATTGTTAATTAATATCTTAAGTTGCGCCTCCCGTTCCCGCAGGGCTCTAAGGTGTTCTTCCAATGCTGTCAACCGGTCAAAAGAAGGATCGTGAATGATTTTTGCGATTTCGTTGAGTCCCATTCCCAGCTCCCGGTAAAAGAGAATCTGCTGAAGTGTATCTACCTCTGCTTGCCCGTAAATGCGGTAGCCCGAGGAATTTATTCTACAGGGTTTTAGAAGTCCGATTTCGTCATAATAACGTAGAGTTCTCGCACTTATACCTGCTATTTTCCCGAGCTTATTAACGGTGTACTCCATTATCTCACCTCCTGATGAATTCATTCTAAACCCTAACGTAACGTTAATGTCAACAATTTGTCCACATATAAAATAAAAAAAATAGGGAAGATTACTGAACCAGTTTTTGGTATGTTTTCCCCATACTTTTTTGTCCGGAAGGGGAATTAATCCATAAAGATTCTGAGGTGGAGGCCCATTTTTCTGCAGCCTTTTTACATTTTTCTGTTAAAGAGTCCACGTCTTCCGGGTTGGAAATTTCTGTTGAATAAGCTCCCGAACCCTTTACCATTTCAGCCAGTACCCCAATGTTGTCCAGAAGGGGGCAGGGGCGAAGGTGATTTTTATTAAATGGCTGTCTCCTGCGGTATTCCATGAATAAAGGGGACTTAAGGGCTTCCAGCAGGGAGGTGTTTTTGATGTTAACATTTGGATAATGAATAAAGGCACAGGGTTCAACATCTCCGTTGGCACTGATATGCAAATATGTTCGGCCTCCGCCAATACAGCCATTAACGTATTCACCGTCATTCCAAAAATCAAGTATGAAAATGGGTTTTTCCTTCCGAAAATGACGCACTTGATGGTACATAAATTCCCGCTGTTTGTCGGTTGCTATAAGGTCTGTAGGTGCATTACTGCCGACGGGCATATAGGTAAAGTACCAACAGAATTTGGCGCCCAATTCTATCATGGCATCTATATATTCACTGCTGCCTACTTCATCAACATTTTGTGAAGTGTAGCAGGTTGAAATGCCAAAGAGAAGCTTTCGTTCTTTTAGTATTTCCATTGCCCTTATTATTTGCCGGTAAGTGCCCTTTCCGCGGCGCCTGTCAGTAGCTTCTTCAAAACCTTCAATGCTTATAGCAGGGACAAAGTTATGGACCCGTTTCATTTCGTCTGCAAAATCCTCATTAATCAGGGTGCCGTTTGTAAAGGCAAGAAAAACACAGTCAGAGTGCTTTTCACACAGGGTTATCAGATCATCCTTGCGAACTAGGGGTTCACCGCCTGAATAGATGAACATATATATTCCCAGTTCTTTGCCCTCTTTAATGGTTTTATCCAGGGTGTCCAGACTCATAGAAAGTTTATTTCCGTATTCTGCGCCCCAGCAGCCGATACAATTGAGGTTGCAGGCTGAAGTGGGGTCCATCAATATTGCCCACGGGACATTACATTTTTCTCTTTCGCTGATCTGGTTTTGTTTTTTTCTCCCCAAAATTGAAGCATTGATAATAAAGTTTTGAAGAAGCATTTTCCTTATTTCCGGGGCGATGTCTGAATAAATGCTTTTCAGGAAGAAGTTCCAGCAGTTTTCCGGGTCTGTTACAACCTCCCTGGTAAACCGATATATATCTAAGTATTGACCCTCTCTGTCAAAGCGCTCCAGCCAATCAAGCAGCAAGGGGAGGTTGTTTTCATAATCGGAATCCAGATAAGAAAAGACTTTGTTTAATCCATAAATTTCAAGGTTTTGCTTTAATTTTTTCGGTTCTACAATAAATGTTGGGGTGAAGGAGGAAAAAGAAAAACATTTGGTCGAATACCAATT
>LFTO01000156.1 GCA_001513335.1 Clostridiales bacterium DTU086
TTGGAGGTGAGCATTTTGGCTGACTTTACAGTTCCTGTTGATGCGCTTCACTGGGTGACAGCGATTACCCCCATCGTTATTTTGTTGGTTCTCCTGGTGTGGGGCCGCTGGGGTGCAGCAGAAGCAGGTTCAGTGACATGGTTTCTTGTAGCAATTGTTGCTGTTGCCCTTTACAAGGTACCTATGGACACACTTGCTTTGGAGACAGTTAAAGGCGTTTGGAGCGCCATTTTCTCGATTTTGATTGTTGTGTGGCCGGCTATCCTCATCTATGAGGTTACCAACGAAGCGGATGCTTTTGAACCCTTCCGAAAGGGGATAGAAAAGGTTACTCCTAACCGGTTGCTGCAGATTATGGCTTTCGGCTGGGGCTTTGCCGGCTTCCTGCAGGGGATTACCGGCTTTGGCGTTCCGGTAGCTATTACTGCGCCGCTTTTGGTGGGGATTGGAGTTAGGCCCCTCTACGCAGTTATTATCTGCTTGATTGGTCACGCCTGGAACAACACCTTTGGTACCCTGTCCGTGGCCTGGCTGGCTCTGAGAGAAGTTACTGCCCTTCCCCAGGCAGACGCCATGGTTACTGCCTTATGGGCAGGAGCTTTTATCTGGCTGTTTAACATTGTTGCCGGTTTAACTATCTGCTGGCTGTACGGCAAAGGTAAAGGCATCAAGGAAGGCCTTCCTGCAGTTATCATTATTTCCCTGATGCAGGGCGGCGGTACCCTGGTACTGTCCCAGTGGAACGACGGCGTTAACGGTTTTATCGCCGGTCTGCTGGGCTTTATCGTCATTTTCATCCTGGCACGTACTCCCTGGTACAGCAAGCCTTCCAGCATTGCTCCGGAAGACACTCCTGTTTTAATGCCGGAGGCTGAGGTAGCTGCAACGGGCGAAGCACAAGGGAAGGAAATGGGTTTCCACCTGGCTTTCTCACCCTACTATATCCTCCTTGCCCTGACAGTTGGTATCCTGTTGATTCAGCCTATTAAGTCCTTCCTGGGACAGTGGAAGATTGGTATCCCCTTCCCGGCAACTGAAACGGGATACGGTTTTGTCAACGCGGCTACGGAAATGTATTCTCCCTTCAGCCCGTTGATCCACGGTGCTACGTTCCTGTTTGTGTCAGCGATGATTGGTTACTTTATCTTCAACTCCAAAGGCTATATCAAGCCCGGGGGATTTGGCCGCCTAATGTCCAGAACAATTGAAAAGTGTATCCCCGCTACCATTGCCATGGTTTCTCTGACCGCATTGTCCGTTCTCATGAGAAATACCGGTCAGGCAGGCGTTCTGGCTATGGGCGTTGGTAACGCAACGGG
>LFTO01000157.1 GCA_001513335.1 Clostridiales bacterium DTU086
TGGGATAACTCATAATCGTCATCGTCAGCCTTGTATGTCCCCCCTCCCACTTTCCTGACTACCAGACCCTGGGCCTCTAAAATAGTCAGTGCCTGGCGTACGGATACCCGGCTGCAGTTGAACATCTCGGCAAGGTCCCTCTCTGAAGGAAGCCTTTCCCCGGGCTTAAGATTTCCCTGCTCAAAATATTTCTTCAGCTGTTCCACTATCTCCTCGTATACCCGTACCTTTTTTACCTGCTCAAATTCAAACTTCATGTTCCCCCCTCCTGGTTTAGTGTATTAAAGAGTTAAATTGCATATTGTATTCATTATATCAGATAAAACTAAAAAGGGGCATAGAAAACCTTTATAAATAACCTATATTTAGGCAAAATTGAAAGCATTACCAATAAAAGTTGTTGAATAGAAAAGGGGCTTCCCTCGTTGGGACAACCCCTTGTGCAACATCTTACCCCTTGATAAAAGATTTTTATGGCAATGGTATTACTGTCATTTACTCTCGCGTTTACTCATCAGGAACTGTGCCGGGGCTACAATCATGCCGATACAGAAACAGGCAAAGCCAATAGCCATCAGACCAGAACTTCCGTTTTGCCCCCCGATGTACAAGAAGGGCATGCCGCCAAGAGCAAGTAAACTGGCCCAGATAAGGTTCTTGGTTTTGGCTTTCATGAACTTTCAACTCCTTTCAATATTCAAGACCTCCGGACCATTTCATCAAATCAGCAGTATAACTGCTGCACCAATAACTGTAGCCAGGCCGATGGCTACAATCAAAGTAACACGCAGCACGTCACCCTCCGCACCCAGGATACCAACGGTAGTGGTACCAAGGAGCACGTTGCCGGGGCAGATAACGTTTCCTGCAGCAGCACCGGCAGTTTGTGCGCCAAGGATTGCAGCCTGGTTTAATCCGATAACCTGTGCGGTAGTCTGCTGGAAGTTGGAGAAAAGAATGTTAGATGCGGTATTGCTACCGGTCATAAAGGCCCCCAGCACTCCAACGAAAGGTGACATGAAAGCATAGAACTGCCCCGTTGCGTTACCAACGCCCATAGCCAGAACGCCTGCCTGACCGGTATTTCTCATGAGAAC
>LFTO01000163.1:0-18863 GCA_001513335.1 Clostridiales bacterium DTU086
AAAATTGAAAGGAGGAATAACAAGATGGTAGATGAAGAAATTCGCACCAAGAAAAACGACAACGATAGAGACGACCAAATTGAAGACAGATTTCGCAAACAATTAGAAAAGCAGCTGTTTTGGTGGGTAAAGATCAATGGAAGATTTGAGGGCGTTCTTGTTTTCGTTGGAAAGGATTTCATAATCCTGGTTGGTGACGACTGCAAGATCTTTGAAATTCCCCTGGAAGAAATCGACTCCCTGCAAAAGAGAGCACCGGGTTGCCCTGACCGTCGCCATGACAAACATCACGACGATTACGACGACTAATACCTGTGTCATATGGGTCATAGTAGCATATACTATGACCCTCTCCTTAAAACTTATCAGGAAAGGAGATTAATGTAATGGAGAACATTAGTAACATAAATTACAATTGGTGGGAAGTAAATACTGATGGTGAAGTCAGTAAAAATACTATTAATCCGGTAAATACTGTCGATTTAAGCAAAGAAACTAAAGAAAAAACAGAAAAGGATGTCATTGCCCCAGGCAATACTTCTGAAGAGAGTAATAAAGGGCCACAGGAATCTTTATTAGAAACGGGAGCAGAAATGCTAACCAATTCTGCGTCTTCCCAAATTGAATCCATATCTGAATCAGGACAAGGTACTATTTCTCCAAGCCCTGCAGGTGTAAATTTGGGAGTAAAAAAGGTTATTGCTCCAACGGAAAAAGACAGACCAAAAACATTCAATAATCAATTAAAACAAATAATTTTCACCTATGTGACAGTCTTTGTTGACAAATGGGCTTTTTCTGGAATTCTCGTAGGTATTTTCAAGGATTTTCTTATCCTTGTAAATGGTTGCAAAATCACTGAAATCCGGCTTCGTGAAATAAATGCCGTGGAATTCAAAGCTTGGGGATGTCCGAAAAAACGCAAGGAAAAATCCCTCAAGAGAAGGAAACATGGCAAAAAGCAACCCCGTCAGACATCAGTCGTAATGCAGAATATTTTCAAAAGATAGGTGAAACACCACCCTACTGTTCACAGGTTCAACAGTTGCCTGGCGTTATTGTATAGGATATTATCTTTTTCTGTTTCACTCAAAGGAAGGGACAGAAAATCTTCAATCCCTTGTTTTTGCGTTGTAATTGGATAATCTGTACCAAATAATACCCTGTCTGTCCCATGTAAACGCATAAGTCCGGCTCTTTCCTCTTTGGACAAGCACCAAAAAGTACTGGAAGTATCAATAAAAATTTCTCTTCCAAGAAGATATTCTTTTGCTTCATCCCAACGTGACCAACCACCCAGGTGAGCGGCAACAACATTCAACCCAGGAAACGAATCCAAAACTCTTGCCAGTTTTAAAGGGCTTGAAGCCTCTGAAATTTTATCCCCTACATGAAAAAGAATAATAAAGTCCTCCCCTATTTCTTCATATATTGGCCACATTCGGGCATCATCAATATCAAAGCCCTGAAAATCAGGATGTATTTTGATTCCTTTCAACCCCAGAGAACGCATTCGTCTCAATTCTTCTGCAAAATCAGTAAAACCGGCGTGGATACTACCAAAGCCGGTAACAAACCGTGGATATTGGGCAGCAACAGATGCCACCCAATCATTATTTACTTTTACTGCCTCAGGTTTTGTAGCAGCTGAGCTAAGGACAAGGTGTTCTATTCCTCCCTCTTTGGCATGATACATTAAATCTGAAATACGCCCCCCGTGGGAAATTCTTACTTTGTAGTGGTTTTCCAGGTTTTCTACAGCTCTATCAGCAATCTTTTCGGGAAAACCATGAGCATGAAAATCAATTACATGCATTAAATATGACCTCCAAGTATGAGATTCTCTTTCAGTACAGTATTACCTGTGATACTAAGAAACCCCTTCTTACCACCGTTCGTCACTTGACAATTGGACAGCTCCAATCGTTTTCGAAGCCCCCATGTATTATGAAGGGGGACACGTTTCTGAAAATACCGCTTTGCCGCCGCCAGAGGTGGGAACTTGTCCATAGCAGAATAATATATGCAGCGGAACAACGTTGTGTGCCGTTTTTGGAGATTATGAGACGAGTCATAAAGTTGTCCGGCCCCCTTGCCTCCGAAAGCCAAAGGGGCGGTATGAGGCTTTTCCTGTCACGGCTAATGTGTGCTTTGCTATCAACAAGGGAAAATAAAAAGCTGTTAACGGCTTAACAGCTTTGAAAAAGAGAAAAACGTTTTTTTCAAATTAGGCTAATGTTCCACAAGCTTCACTCTCACCGTATTCGTCAGGTATATTGACTAAAGCTTTGGCCATTCTGGGTAATTTTCTCAGTTCTTTTTTGAATTCTTCATCCCTAATCCTGTTTCTATACGTAGTATGCTGGAAAGAATACTCAAAATTGGTATAGTTGTCATAACGCCCTTCACAAAGAGCCACAACATCTTCAACCATTACCAGTTCCTCATCGGTAGGTATGGCAAAAATTTTAACCTTAGAATACGGAGAAGAGATATCAAACTCAGCATTTCTGCTCCTGGCAAGCTCGTTTTTCTCTGGGTCGATTTCAATGCCCATATATTCCAAGCCTTCCATGGATTTTTGCCGTATTATTGAAGCCATTTCGCCCACGCCGGCGGTCCAGACAATTGCATCAACTCTTCCAAGGGCAGCAACATAGGAACCAATATATTTTTTTATCCTGTAGCATTCCATATCCAAAGCTAACTGTGCCCGTTCGTCACCTTGTTCAATAGCTTCAATAACTTCACGACGGTCAATGTACTTGCCTGTAATCCCTAAAACTCCGCTTTTCTTGTTCAGTATTTCGTCAACTTCCTTAGGAGTATAACCTTCTTTTTCAATAATGTATTTTACAATTGCAGAGTCAATATCCCCTGCTCTCGTCCCCATAATCAACCCCTCGGAAGGAGTTAGACCCATGCTTGTATCAAAGCACTTTCCGTTTTTGATCGCTGTAATGCTTGCACCATTGCCAATATGCAGGCTGATCACATTAGTTTCGCTGGGATCTTTCCCCAGCAAAACGGCAGCTCTCCGGGACACATAGAGATGAGAAGAACCGTGAGCACCATAACGGCGAACTGAATGTTTTTCATACCACTCATAAGGAGTGGCATACATATATTGTTCCGGCGCCATTGTTTGGTGAAAAGATGTATCAATAACGGCAACCTGGGGCACGCCTGGAAGTAAGGCCTGGGCTGCTTCAATACCAGTTATATGGTGAGGGTTGTGTAAGGGTGCAAGGTCCTGAATATCTCTAAACCCCTGAAGAACATTGTCGTCAATGATAACTGAACTGGTAAAGTTCTCCCCACCGTGGACTATTCTGTGTCCCACTGCACTAATCTCTTTAATGCTGCTTATCACACCATGTTTATGACTGGCAATTAACCGCAAAACCAGCTCAATTGCCTGCTTGTGTGTTGGACAGTAGTGTTTTATCTTTAAAGCATCTTTACCATATACTTTATGGATGCAAAATGAATCCTCCCGGGTTACTTTCTCAACATTCCCCTGACAAAGAATTGCTCTTTTCTCCCAATCATAAACCATATACTTTACTGAAGAACTTCCGCAGTTCAAAGTCAAAATTTTCATTCTGCTCCCCCCTCCTAAGACAAACCTGCTCGATTATCAGGCTGTACCATACGGGATTTCCGCCTTAACGGCTACAATAGCCGCAACATTTACTATATCTGTCGGTTTACAACCTCTTGATAAATCGTTGACAGGTTTATCAAGGCCCTGCATTAAAGGCCCATACGCTTCTGCCCCGGCTAACCTTTCAGTAAGTTTATAAGCTATATTTCCACTGTTCAAATCAGGGAATACAAGGATATTTGCTCTTCCAGCAACAGGACTGTCAGGTGCCTTTTTCTTTCCTATCTCCGGCACAATAGCCGCATCTCCTTGAAGTTCCCCATCAATCAAAAGATCAGGGCGCTTTTCCTTTGCTATTTTCGCTGCTTTTTCAACTTTATCGATCAAAGGATGACTAGCGCTTCCCTTGGTAGAATAGGACAGCATTGCACAGCGCGGCTCTTCAATTCCAAATATATTCTTCATTGTTAAACAAGAGGTAATAGCAATCTCCGCTAGTTCTTCCGCGCTGGGATCCGGTACGCCTCCTGCATCGGCATAAATGAAGAAACCCTTTTCACCATAAGAGCAGTTGGGAATAAACATTGCAAAATAAGCTGATGCCAAACCAATCCCGGGAGCAGTTTTAATCAACTGGAAAGCCGGCCTTAAAACGTCTGCGGTAGTATTGCTGGCCCCCGCAACCATTCCATCTGCGTCTCCGAGTTTTACCACCATTGCTCCGAAATAGAGATAATTATCAAGCAATGCCATTACTTCCTCAATAGACTTTACTTTGCCCTTCCTGATCTCCAAAAATTTCTGTGCATACTCATCAATTCGAGAAAAATTCTTTGGGTCAATTATGTTTAGCCCGTCTATATCTGCTCCACAAGCTTTGGCTTTTTCCCTGACTTTATCTGGGTTTCCTAAAAGAGTCACTACAGCAAGTTTGTTTTTGGTAATAAGGTCTGCAGCGATCAGGGTACGTTCGTCTTCTGTTTCCGGCAGTATAATTCTTTTTTGGGCTGCTATTGCCCTATCCCACACCCGCTCCATAACTGGATGGGAAGGCCGAACATCTAACACAGAAATTCCTCCTCCAAAACCCACACAACTTTCTCTTTCCATCCTATTTTTCTCATTTTTCTTTCTTCGATACAGCAAGGATTTTTCCAAAGTTAAGTAGAGTTAGGTAGAATTTTAGTTATACTGTTACAGTTATATTTTATCACAGGCAGAGCCAATAAAATCCTACGGCTCCTTGAGAGGTATTAATTCGCAGGTTAACGGTTAAAGATGACGGTGAATGGTAGTTCTGGAACCGCGAACGGTATACCAAATGCAAGAATTTCTAATTGTATTTTGTATACCACTACCTGAAGACAAAAAAAGAGAGTCTTTGGACCCTCTAAAATAAAAAAAGAAGCAATAAGCTTTCGTATCTTTCTCCAAGACTTATTAGTTAAACGTAAAACTCTCAGACCTTGGTAAACCGCTCTATATTGAGCCTGCAAAACAAAAATAAAATTCTCCGGTATTTAATTCCCCACCCGGGCAATACTTTGCGGCGTTTCCGTTACCCTTTCGATACGGGCAATTTTATAATTCCCCTCCTCCTTTTCTTTCAAATGTATAAGAATAGTCTCCTCTCCGGAGATAGAATAAACAGGCATACCATCCTTATAATTCAGATCGAAATAAGAAATCCATACCAGCACCTGCAACTCTTCCGCCTTTTCTTCTACAAGTACCATATCCTGCACTAGGACAACGGAATGCCAGTCACTGCTACAGCTGATAAAGTCAATAATATCTCCCGTTACTTCACCTAATATTTCCTCACAATAAATTGCCTCACAGTATGAACGTACATCTTTTTCTGTCTTCAGGGAAAGCCAGGAATGATCTTCAAAGGCTTTCCTAATCAACTGTTCCACTTCTAAAGGAACAGAACTGCCTGCCAGCCCCCCTACAGGGGAATTCATAAGAAAAACAAACAGCAATGACATAAGGACCAGCAAAGTCAGCCTCCTGCTGCTCAACAGCTTCACCGCTCTCCAAACACAGTTCTGAATATTCAATTCATTAGCCACAAGCTTTTAACCTGCGGAGAAAAAGGTCGCCTTCAAGGAAATACTGCCGATGCCTGGTAGAAAGTGTAAGATTGAGGTAAACCTTAACTTCGAATAGGATATATCAATAGATATCGTACAATTCCCTCCAAATCTCTAGTTTTGCAGGAGTACCATCAAGGGCGAGGTACTTTTCCAAACCGTTAACCACGTCCTCACAATATGTAAATTCATTTAACGAACAATCTCCTATACTGTTTGCAGCAGCAATACCCATTATTCTCAACTCCCCCTTTAACTCACCCCCTGCAATTATGACTCCATGAAATGTCCCATTTAATTCCAGGTCCCCTGCACTGATTAACGCCAGGGAACTGCCGGCATCTATGGGAAGCATGTCGTCATGAACTACAATTCGTCCTTCGGCAAATATTGCTGCATTTCCGGAGTACTCCGTACCGCCGGAAGCAATTACTACATCCCCTTCCACATAATAAACACCAAACATATTTACCAGGTCATTCCCGAAAAAGTGTTTTGAGGTTTTGTCTTTACCATAATAATGCCCCTCTTGTCCCACCGCTTGTTCAAAAAAGTACCGCCTATCCAATTCCGGAAAAACAGGTACTTCAGGAATAAAGCCGCAAAAAGGTTGGATCTCCCCTTTTACCGAAGCATTTTCCCCACAGGTTATGGTGCCTCGAGCCGTAACATTACCCTCCACCTGGGCCTCAGAACCAATTTCAACATCGCCCAGTGCGTAAATATCCCCAAAAACTGCAGCACTTTCTCCCAAACAAACATCGCCGCAAGAAAAAATGTTGCCCCTCATTATCCCATTAGAGGAAACTGTCAAACCAGGGAGACTCCCCACTGTGAAACCATTGAGTAACGGCCTTAGTTTTGATTCTGAAGGCATTGAAATATAGGCAATTAGCTCCTTTTTTGCCCTGCCGCAAATGCCGGTTGCAGAAATCTTGACCATGTCCCCTGCGTATTCTGGTTTAATGGTGTCGATTACAGCACCACCAACAGGGATTTTACGCTCGGTTAAGTTTTTGCAAATTGCCATGACATTTTGATAAGTAATAGCGGGGTTATCCTGCATCTCCATAAGAACTGCCCTAATACCGCTGTCAGCCGCATAAAGAGCTTTAAGGGCAGCTTCCTCATCGTTGGCCATAAGGTTATCCTTCTCTGCCATAAAAAGAAGTGCCCCACATAAAGAAGAAAAAATCAAGACTGCCATAATGACACCAATTAAGGCCATTCCCTGCTCATCCCGGTACAACCCCAATAAACCCTCCCTTTTTATTTTCACTTTTGAAAGAGAAAAGACTTGTCCACTCTTATGGAAGTTGTTGTAGTAACAGAAAAACCTGATTCTCCTACAATACTTATAACTACCAAATTTGGCTTATTGCCCCTAGAAAAACAAATACTTTGTATTCCATAAGCGACAATATTGTGCCCTGCACCACCCACGTCACGCAAAAGGTTCTCCCCGTTCAAATAATAACGAATGCTGCGGTGAGTACGAAAATCATCCTTACTATTCGGAATCTTCATTTCTATGGTATTATGAGGTTCATCGGAAGGACCTTTGACACCTATATCGTAAGAATGAGCTGTCCTCAGTTCGCGAACAACATGATTTAAGGCTATCCTGACGTTCTGCTGTTCATCTATTTTCACTTGGCCCCGTTCCCAAAGGGAAGAACCTAAGGCAATAACCTGGTAAAGGCCCGCCATGAACAAGGCCAAAATAACGGATGAAACAACAACCTCAATTAGAGTAAAAGCCCTTTCTTTGTCTTTTAACATTTTATTCACCTGCAGGCATGAGCGCAGACAGAGAAACAGTCTTTTCGCTCCCTGAGACTGAATATGTTACAGCAACCGTTACTAAGACCAAATAAACATCCGGTGAAAGAGTCACGGTACATGAAAAGCCCTCCTCAGAAAAAAAAGTCCCGGCATCCTCATCTCTCACATACCCCTGGGCAATTATTTCTTCCATCTTTTGCTGAGCTACATTTAAAGCCGCTGTCTTTTTCTCAGCGTTTTCCGCTAGTTGATTACCCTGCAACAAAATGTGGGATAAGGGTACGGCAACAACAGTAAAAATAACAAAGGCTGCAATAATTTCAATTAACGTAAATCCCTGCTCATCCCTGAACATCCGGCGGACACCTCCGGGAAAAGTTATTCTTCCGTATACTCAATTCTTACTCTTCCTGTAACAGGCGTCACCCTGACAAAAGCCCAGTTTCCCCGACCATCTGTCAGGGTGACACTGCCCCCAACCAATACAGAGCCTTTCGAATTAAAATAAAGCTTTTGTTCGGTGCCAAAAACTGCAGAACTCATTTTGATCCTGGGAGGCATCTCAACCCTCTCATAATTGTTGATGTTCTTTTTATCAAAATACTTCCTGTACTCATTGCTTGTAGGAACAAATGTGATTTTATAGGAACTGTACTGCTCCGTTAGTGCTTTGTTCTCACCGTAACGAATATCGCTAGCAATCATCCTTGCGGCAGTTTTCAATTCATTTTTCATTACAGCTCCAAAGGAAAAAGGAACAACAATACAGGAAAGGACAGCTATTATTGATAGGGTTACAACAAGTTCAATGAGCGTAAAACCTTTACAGCAACGTTTCCCCTTCACCTCTTTACCTCCCCTACGACTACTTCAATCCACTAAAGGTCAAATACCAGTTAATAATATCTATTCCCCAGAGTGAGGCTACCACAGCCCCAAAAGCAAGAAAAGGAACAAAGGGGATGGCATCTTTTCTTCCTTTTTTCCCAATAATAACGAGTCCCATTCCGACAACTGCCCCACTCAAAAAGCTCAGAAAAAGTGCTAAAGCAGTAAGCCTCCACCCCAAAAAAACGCCAATCATTCCGCTCAGTTTTACATCTCCTGCTCCCATACCACCCCGGCTTACCAGGTATATGGCAAGCATTGGAACAGTCCCCATAAAAGCCCCAAACACTAAAGCTCCTATAGGAACACCAAATCGAAAACTGAGAATTGTCCCACAAATAAGCCCAAAAAAAACCAATCTGTTGGGGACATACAACCATTCCAAATCAATTAACGCTGCTGTGAGAAGGATTCCTACCAGCACCAGGTTTACAACAGCTAAGAACGAAAAACCATGAACCAAAACCACGGCTACAAAAAGGAAACCGGATATTAATTCCACCAATGGATAGCGCAGGCTAATTTTTTCGTGGCAGTACCTGCACCTTCCCTGGAGACAAATAAAGCTAAATAAGGGAATTAAATCTCTTGCTCCTAACGGGTGCTTGCACTGAGGGCAGAGGGACCTGCCCAGTATAAAAGGCTCTTTTTGGGGAATTCTCCAGGCACATACATTCAGGAAACTGCCCACTGCCGCCCCAAACAAAAAAATTAATAACCAAATAGCTGTCATTTTCCCAGTGCTCCCCCACTTATAGAAGATGGGGCTTCTCATCTCCCCATTAAAAGAATAAGTTAAATACTGGCTTGATGTGTTTCCTGCCTCTCCCCAACGACTGTGTGCGGCACATAGGGCTTTTGATAAGAATTAGGCATACAACCGGGAGGTATATGTTACCCTCCTGGGGCCCGCCCAAATAAGCAGATTGGACAGCCCGTTTTGGGCAGAGCCCAGGCCTCCCGCGTATTCCGGGAGTAATGGGAAAAGCGGAAAGTAAATTTGACTTTTTGCTGGTGTTCTTCCTTAAATTTCAAGTATCAGCAGGGGTACTAATTGTCAGTGAACCTTTATTACTTTCACTGCTAATTGTTAATTTGTCGTTCTCTTTATTCAGGGTATATTTTTTATTCCAGGGGTCTTCGATTTCTGCCTTAATTCCATAAGCTCCTAATACTCCTAACCCTGACGGCCATTCGCCCTCATCTATATAGTACAGACGGGCAGCGGTGGCTATTGCTTCTAAATCGGACTTATAGCGGCTTTCTTTCGCCTGCTCAACCCTGCCTGTAACTGCTGGAACCAATGCTACCGCCAGAATTCCCAAAATAATCACTACCACAACCAGCTCAATCAAGGTAAAACCTTTTTCACTCTCTTTAGTCCTTGCAGTCTTTTTCAATACTTATCCCTCCCCTAAATACCTAAAAGCTAACCCACACTTCCTAACACCTTGAACAAAGGCAAAAAAACCGATAACAAAATAGCACACACAATTGCACCCACAATAATCACTAGTGCCGGTTCTATTAAAGTTGTAAGTCGGGAAGATAGGTTGTCCACTTCCTCATCATAAATATCTGCTGCTTTGTCCAACATGGCAGTCAAAGAACCTGTTTCCTCACCAACAACGATCATTTCTAAAACAAGGGGGGTAAATACACCGCTTTTTTTCAAAGGTTCTGCCATCCCTTCACCATCGAGAATACTTTTTCGTGCTTGGGCAATGCTCTCTTCCACAACAGTGTTTCCTGAAGTCTTTTCTGCCAGTTTAAGGGCTTTCTCTAGAGGTACCCCAACCCGCAGAAGGGTTGACACGGTCCGGCAAAAACGGGCAATTACTATCTTACGTACCATGCTTCCGATTATTGGCATTTTAAGAAATAAAGTGTCAACAATTTGCCGGACTCTTAAGCTCCTTTTTGCAGCTCTATACACTCCCCAAATCCCTGCCCCGGCACCTGCAATTATCACAAACCAAAGGTTCCGTAGTACCTCCGAGATAAAAAACAAAATCCTCGTAATCAAAGGGACCTCAACATTCATCTGTACCAAAATCCTGCTAAAAACCGGAACAAAAAAAGCAACAATAAAAATCACCGCCAAAACGGCAACGCATAAAACTATAGCTGGATATGTAATGGAAGCTTTAATCTTTTCCCTTACTCTGTGTTCCCATTCAAAAAAGGCGGCAATTCGTTCAAGAAGCTCTTCCAGAACACCCCCTGTCTCACCGGCACTAACCATAGAGATTAATATTCCGGGAAATACATTGGGATAATAGGACAAGGCCTGAGAAAAACTATTTCCATTCTCAAGCATTCTATGTATCCCACAAAAAGCATCCTTTAGAGTACTATTCTCCGCTTGGTCCCGTAAAACGGCGAGGGATGATAAAAGGGGAACACCGGAATTAATCATTACAGACAACTGGCGACAAAAAAGACTTAGTTCTTTTCGGGAAACCTTACGGTAGCGCCGCCTACGATTCGGGACCGATTTAATATTCTCCTCTAAAACAGAAACTGGGCAAATAGAATACACCCCCTTTTGCTCAGAATTCAACATTTAAACCACATTAAACAAAAAGAAGTTGATCTTTGATTAAAAGTTTTTTTGGAACAATCAATAGCCTGACCTTTTTTCGTTAATTGGGAATTAACTGTTTAACGACTGAAAGTACTTCTAAGTGTTTGATAGCGAAATACTTTTCAGATATTGGAAGGTTTGTTTAAGAAACTGGTTCCTTTAAGGTGGGAAAAATTACAAACACCGCGCAATTTCTTCAATGGTAGTAATGCCCTGTTTTACTTTGCTGATTCCGTTCTCCAGTAAGGTGGAATAGTCCTCGTTTGTTTTCAAGTATTCTAACATTCCATTGGCAGACTCTTTGTTCAACACCATCCTTCTGATAGGATCGGTAACAGTCAATACCTCTCCAATAGCAACCCTGCCGTAATATCCCGTGTACCCGCAGGCATAACACCCCCTCCCTTTATGAAGAATCACCTTATCATCGGCACTTAGCCCCAAAAACTCCCGTTCCGGTGCTTTTGGAGGCAATTCGATTCCTTGGATACAACTGCGGCACACCTTTCTCACCAGCCGCTGGCTGATGATTCCGATCACCGAGGATGCTACAAGATAAGGTTCAATACCCATTTCAATTAGGCGAGTTAATGCACTTGGAGCATCACCAGTATGTAATGTACTGAGGAGTAAATGACCGGTGTTTGCTGCCCGAATAGCTATTTGGGCAGTTTCCAAATCACGGATTTCACCTACCATCACAATATCCGGATCCTGACGGAGAATGGAACGAATACCTACCGGAAATGTAAGCCCCGCACGGGGATTTATCGAAGTTTGGTTAATACCCTCAATAAGGTATTCCACCGGATCCTCAAGGGTAACAATGTTATTTTGAGTTGAATTAAAGCTTCTAATCATGCTGTACATTGTAGTGGTTTTCCCGCTACCGGTGGGACCGGTCACCAATATCATCCCATAGGCCTTTTTTAAAAGCCTCTGAATATCATGAAAAATCCTGTCTGTAAACCCTAATTCCTCTATGCGTAAAAGATTCAGTTTCTTATCCAGTAAACGCAGTACAACTTTTTCTCCGTATACCGTTGGAAAGGTGGATACACGGATATCAATAATTGATTCGTCGATAGTGTAATTGAAATGTCCATCCTGAGGAAGGCGTTTTTTGGCAATATCCAACCCTGACATTATTTTTATCCTGGATACTACTGGGTTTAACGCTTCAATAGGAAGCTTTGTTATTTTTCTTAAAATCCCGTCAATCCTAAACCTAATACAAACGCCCTTTTCTTCCGGTTCTAAGTGAATATCACTGGCACGATCTTTTACGGCTTGTTCAATAATAGAATTAACAAACCCTACCACTGGAACATACTCCAGTTCAGGTTTGGAATTTGAATTTTCTATTGCCTCAACAGCACCTGTGTCTGAAACGTCATTGGGTTCCAAGAGCCCTAAACGTCTCAGTTTCATGATTATCCCTCATTCAAAAACATTGTTTTCCTTAACAAGTGTCCTATTTCTTCCGGTTTAAGTTCAATGTACTCCACCCTGCCTATGGTAGTAGGAAGTATAACAGAGATCAAGCCACCCTTGTTTTTTTTGTCTTTGGTCATGACCTCAACAAGGTAGTCACAGTTTATTTTACCGGGAATACTGAAAGGTAGTCCGTATTTTTTTACAAGTCCTTTAATAGAGGCTTCATCCTTTTCTGAAAGCAACCCTAGCATAACACTTATTCTTGCGGCAATACAAATACCTGCAGCAACAGCCTCACCGTGCTTTATGCCTTCAAAACCTCCTGCAGCCTCCAGAGCATGTCCAAAAGTATGTCCAAGGTTCAATATGCCCCGTATACCGTAGTCCATTTCATCTCTTGAGACGATCTCTGATTTTATTTCGCAGGCACGGCAAATGATTTTCTCAACAGAAACAGGATCTAAGTTCTTGATTTTATCGGAATTGGTATCAAGGAAACCAAAAAACTCAGCATCCCAAATAACGCCATATTTAATAACTTCCCCCATTCCAGCCCGGAATTCTCTGGCAGGAAGGGAATCAAGGGTTGCCGGGTCAATAATAACCGCACGGGGTTGATAAAAACACCCAATAAGGTTTTTTACAAAATAGTTTACTGCAACCTTTCCCCCCACACTGCTGTCAACCTGGGCAAGTAAAGAGGTAGGAACTTGAAAAAATGGGAGGCCTCGCATATATGTAGCTGCCATAAACCCCGACAGGTCTCCCACAACTCCCCCACCCAAAGCTATGACAGGGGAAGAACGATCCAACCCAAAATTATAAGCTTCTCTATATAGATGCTCCACTGCAGAGAGAGATTTAACCCTTTCTGAATCCTCAACCTCAATGGTTTTCACTGTGAATCCCTCTTCTGCCAGGGATTGCTCCACTAATCGAGCGTAGATTTGCCCAACCGTTTCATTTGTTATTAAAAAACACCGTCCCCGAAAGCCGTAATCAGCAACGCATCTACCTACATGTTCAATAGAGCCCCTCTCTACAAATATTTGATAACTTCTCTTTCCCAGGTTAACCTCCACAACTCTCATTTGTATTGCCCCTCAAATAATGGAGGATACGATCCACCACTTGCTCATGTTCCTCATCTGAAGTATCGAAAAATGCTTCCGCAGCTTGCTTATAAAACACTTCCCGCTGGCATAGTAATTCCGAAATTTTTTTTATGGATTTGTCTCTATGTAGGAGAGGTCGGTTATCTTTACGCTTAATTCTACTTTGGATCACTTCCGGCCTGGCGGTAAGGCAAATAATGCGGCCGCTGTTTTTCATAATCTTTATATTATCAACATCCATTACAGCCCCGCCACCAGTGGCTATTACAGCATTACGGCTGGCACAAGCCTTTTTAATGGCAATCCTTTCCTCTGAGCGAAATCTAATTTCGCCATGTTTATTAAAAATTTGAGCAATAGACATACCTGTTACTTTTTCAATTTCTTTGTCAGTATCAATAAAAGGCCTTCCTAAAGCCTGAGCAAGCCTTTTACCTATCGCCGTCTTGCCGGTACCCATGAAGCCAATGAGGATAATATTAGCCCTGTCAGCCATATCTATACCTGCCTTTCATAACCTCGATATCTTGCAACGTTGGCGAAAACTTCCTCCATATAATCCCCGCCAAATTTCTCCAAAAAAACCTGAGCAAGTGTAAAAGCAGCTGCTGCCTCGGCCACTACGGCCGCTGCAGGGACAGCACATACATCTGCCCGTTCAACTGCAGCTTTAACGGGGGTTTTTGTCAAAATGTCTACACTTGTAAGAGAATTAACCATTGTAGGAATTGGTTTCATGGCGGCACGAATAATGATGCGTTCTCCATTGCTCATGCCTCCCTCAATTCCCCCTGCATTATTAGTAGTGCGATAATAGCCGCACTCTTCAGAATAGTGTATTTCATCATGGACTTCCGAGCCATACATTGAAGCCCCTTTGAAACCTAATCCAAATTCAATTCCTTTAATGCCGGGAATACTGAGAAACGCCTGAGCCAGGAGTCCGTCCAAGCGCCTATCCCAATGCACATAACTGCCCAGTCCTGCAGGAACATTATCAATTAACACTTCGAATACCCCGCCTAACGACTCTCCTGCTTGAGCCGCTTTTGAAATAGCCTCTACCATTTCCTCGCTTTTTCCTGTATCCATGCACATTACCGGAGACTTTGCAGCATCAGCTATATTGCCTAAATTCAAATCTTTATAATCAACCTCTACTTCACCTATGCGAACCACATGACTGTTTATAATAACTCCCAGGGCTTCCAAGAAAACCCGGGCAACACTCCCTGCTGCTACCCTTGCGGCAGTCTCCCTAGCACTGGCACGTTCCAGGACATTTCGCAAATCCCGGTGACGATATTTTATTCCGCCGGCCAAGTCAGCATGTCCAGGTCTAGGTTGAGTAATCCTTTTTTCTTTTAAATTGGCCTCAATGCCGGGAGCCATGTAATCACGCCAGTTATCCCAATCTTTGTTTTGTATCTCCAGGCAGACGGGACTTCCAAGTGTAAAGCCTCCGCGCACTCCACTTGTAATCCTAACCCGGTCCCGCTCAATGAGCATTCTTTTTCCCCGCCCATATCCACGCTGCCGGCGTTCAAGCTGGGCGTTAACAGCCTCCGCAGAAAGTTTTAACCCCGCAGGTATTCCTTCAATTATTGTTGTCAGGCACTGCCCGTGAGATTCCCCTGCCGTCAGGTAACGCAGCATCCTCAAGGAGCTCCTTTCACTGCCAAATCAGCTAACCCCGTTAATTCTTTTAACTGAAACTTTATCAATTAAAAAATCTATTAATCCCTTGTTTTGTGCTTCAACCAATTTTTCCTGAATGTCCTGCTTTTCATACCGCAGTAGCTCTACCTGCTCTGCAAGCCTGCGGCTTTCCTCCCTTGCCTTTTGCATTTCTTCCATAATCGAAGACAGCATGAAAACTACAGTATCTTTAAAGTTCTGCTCAATTCCCAAGGCACTGGTCAGGGCTTTATCCAGTTCCAGTCTGCGTTTGGCACCCTTTATTGTATACTGCTCTGTATAAAGAAGTTCTTTAATGGAAGCAAACATTTCCAGGTTTTCTTCGGTATATCTCTTTCTCCTACCCTTAGAACATTCAATTTTAAGGTATTCCCCAAATTCTTTTTCCCAAAAGCGAATAGTGCTTGGTTCTACTTGTAAGATTTCGCTAACTTGATTAATCGTGAGCTTTTCCAACATACTTCACCCCCTCTTGATAAATCCCCTGGTTAATTCAATAGTTTCAATCATCTCAGAGGAAATTCCTTCAGAATTTTTCCACATTTTTCCTACATACTCTGGCACAATGCGACACTCAATGCCTTCCGCATTACTTGAAGAGGAGGTTTTTGTCCGGTAAACAGTTGAAAAGCAAGAGCTCCTTGATGCAAAAGCATTCCTGAACCATCAACAGCAGTAAATCCCCTTTTCGAAGCTTCTCTTAAAAGTCTTGTACCATTGGTTCGGTAAATCAAGTCACACACAACGGTTCCTGGGGACAAATTTTGGACGGGAAGAAGTAATGGTTCATCTAGAGACTTCATGCCTATTGGAGTGGCATTTACGACAATATCAAAAGTTTTCAGAAAATCCTCTCTTTTAATATCTTCGGTAGGTGCTGCCCAGGAATTAACACCTATGGAAGCAACTTTATAAGATAATTCCTCAGCGCGGCTTAAGGTACGGTTTGCTATTACAATACTTTGGACCCCCTGTAAGGCAAGAGAAACAGCAACCGCTTTTGCGGCACCACCGGCTCCAATTAAAAGAATGTTTTTTCCTGTCGTCTTTATCCCCCGTTCATCAAGGGAATCAACAAAACCAGACCCGTCAGTGTTATAGCCGCAGAGCCGGCCTTCCTTAATAACAACAGTATTAACTGCACCAGCCATTTTAGCATCTCTGTGTATTGAATCAAGCAAGGGAAGAACAGCTTCTTTAAAAGGCAGGGTAACATTGAACCCCAAAAAACCCAGAGCAACCATTCCCTGAAGTCCCGCTTCCAGGTCGTTGGACTGAATATTGAACGCCGAATAGCATAAGTTAAGACCACATGCTTGAAAAGCTTTATTAAAAATAATTGGCGAAAGAGAGTGGTTAACCGGATTGCCGATAACGCCTAATAACTTCGTTTCCGCATTAATTCCGCTCATTTGAACTCCTTGACCTTTTTTTATCTCTTAAGACCAGCTTTTCCAGAAGACGCATTAATTTTGTACCAATGAATTCTCTTGAAGAAATAGGGTCAACTAATACTGTAAACATTCCCATACGGTTGCCTCCAAAGACATCCGTAAATACCTGGTCCCCTATTACTGCAGTATTCTCAGGTTTAGATTTAAGGATTTTGAGAGCTCGAATAAATGCATTGCGCCGTGGCTTTCCTGCCCTGTGAATGGAAGGTATACCTAATTGCCTGGCAATGGATGCGATGCGCTCCCCGGAATTATTATTAGAAACAAGGCAAGCCTTGAAGCCCTTTTCCTTGATGGACAGAAACCATTCCTTTGCCCTGGCTTCTACATTTCTACCCTTCCACTCTGTCACCGTGTTATCCACATCAATAATCAGACTGTCTATTCCCAACTCCGATAGTTTTTCCAGGGGAACATCAATTATTGATTTTATTCTCAGATCTGCATCTAGTAGTCCCATTGATAACTCCTTTTTTTCTTTAGATTGGAAATAATTATACCATATTCCCACAATTTTTTTGCTTCTTTCCAATTAAGGGCCCGTTTCTACCAATTAGGTTTGACTTTTTCCCAATGACCGGTTATTAAGATTTCTTTGTTTGTTTTTTTATAATTGTAATTGTACAATAGGAATAATATACTTACAGAACTAAATTTTCAGTCATTAATAAAGTTTTTTCCATTGGCTATTGTAATTATTTATCAGAAGGAGTGCTTTTTATGATTCAGGAGGAAATCAAACAGATTGCCGCTCGTATCAAGGAACTTCGGGAAATATTCGAGGTTCCTGAAGAAGAATTAGCTGCACAGCTGGACATCAACCTGGAACAGTACCGAAAGTATGAAAGCGGTGATAAAGACATACCGGTAGGGATCCTGTCCCAAATCGCCCAGCGTTTTGGTGTGGAGCTTAGTACTCTCCTAACAGGTAGGGAACCACGCCTGCATACTTACTGCCTCACTCGTAAGGACAAGGGTGTTTCTGTAGAAAGGCGAAAGGACTACAAATATTTAAGTCTTGCCTATAATTTTGTAAACAAGAAGGCAGAACCGTTTTTGGTCACTGTAGAACCTGTACCTGATAATACCCCCATCAGCCTAAACACCCACCCTGGGCAGGAATTCAACTACGTTTTGGAAGGCAGTCTTAAAATAGTTTTAGGGAAACACGAAGTCATTCTTAATGAAGGTGATTCCCTGTACTTCGATTCTTCCATAGAGCATGGTATGCAGGCCCTTCAAGGAGCAGCAGCCAGGTTTCTGGCAATAATCTTCTAGTTAGAGGGTGATGATATGCTGGAGAAGTTTGTGCAAAGGGATTTTGATTCATATGAGAGCTTTTTTAAAAATTTTTCAGTAAAGGTGCCAGATAGTTTTAATTTTGCCTTTGATATAGTAGATAAGTGGGCAGAAACAGAGCCAGACCGTACTGCGCTGGTATGGTGCAATGAAGTAGGGGAACACCGCGCTTTTACTTTTTCCGAAATAAGAGAATACAGCAATAAAGCTGCAAACTTCTTTCTTTCAGTTGGAATAAAAAAAGGTGACTCGGTAATGTTAATCCTCAAAAGGCGGTACGAATTCTGGTTCTGTATTTTAGCGTTGCACAAAATTGGCGCCATATGTATTCCTGCTACTCACCTGTTGACAGCAAAAGATATAGTTTACCGCAACAACGCAGCTGATGTAAAAATGATTGTTAGCGTACCTGATACTACTGTACTCCAAAGTATTGAAGAGGCGGAACGTGAGTCCCCCACACTGACTCATAAAGCCGTAATTGGGGGAATCGATAGAGACGGGTGGATTGATTTTGACTCGGAATTAGAAAATGCAGCTGCAGAATTTACCCGTCCAACAGGTACTCAGGCTACCAAAAATGAAGACATTCTGCTTTTGTATTTTACCTCCGGAACGACAGGACCTCCCAAAATGGTTAAACATGACTATACCTACCCCTTAGGCCATATCTTGACAGCAAAATTCTGGCAAAACGTTCAAGATGGCGGTCTGCACCTCACTGTTGCTGAAACGGGGTGGGCAAAAGCAGTCTGGGGGAAACTATACGGGCAATGGATTGCAGGGAGTGCAATTTTTGTATATGACTATAATAAATTTGTGCCCCAAGATCTTCTTAAAGTCATTGAGAAATACGGAGTTACAACGTTTTGTGCACCTCCGACCATTTATAGATAT